>CAZWYS010000006.1:0-38744 GCA_964638295.1 uncultured Dehalococcoidaceae bacterium | reverse complement strand
ACCCCCGACCGGCGGTTTTGGAGACCGCTGCTCTACCAAACTGAGCTACACTCCTCTTTCAGAGATTATATTTTAACATAATTGTCAATAAAAGTTAAGAAAGCTCAGCAAACGTCGCTTGACAGGGGAGTTTCATTGGACTACGATTTTTATGCTGATTATATAGAAATCGTCTTGTTATGCTGAAAACCAGGCGACTTAGAGAGCAATTCAATATAGCATGGTTAGGCATTCTCGTGGTGGTTCCCTGTCTAATTTTGGTTCTGTTGGCTGGTTGTGGACCGGGGGAACAGCCGCTGGAGGAGGTAGAAATGACATTATCGGTATCTAGCTCAGCATTTCAGGAGGGAGGCAAAATACCGGCTAAATATACCTGTGAGGGACAGGATATATCACCGGCCCTCACTTGGGATGAACCACCTGCCGGAACCCGGTCTTTCGCCCTCATCATGGATGACCCGGATGCTCCGATTGGCATTTTTACTCACTGGGTTCTGTTCAACCTGCCCGCTGATGCCTGCGAGCTGCCAGAGGCGGTGCCTGCCCAGGCTCAGCTTCCAGACGGGTCTTTGCAGGGCAAGAATGACTTCGGCAAGACCGGTTACGGTGGACCCTGTCCGCCCTCCGGACGCCCCCACCGCTATCAGTTTACTCTTTACGCACTGGACCAGGCCTTGGATTTAAAGGCTGGCGCTTCCAAAAAGCAACTTCTGGATGCCATGCCGGGGCATGTCTTGGCGCAGGGTATACTTACCGGCACGTACCAGCGTTAACCGGCAAAATATAATTTGACTGATATATACTGCTTGTTGTATTTTAATTGTTAGTGCGCAGAGCGCTATCAGGTGCTTTATACGCGCTAAATTGGAAATTTTCAGCTTATTTATTAAAAGGAGGTAGCAAAACATGTCATATGGCGCCGGCAAATACACTTACGAATTGGTTGACGGGTGGGCGAAGCTCCCTGAAGGGTGGTCATTCCTTGACGTTGGTGGTATATCCATCGACTCACAGGACAGGGTGTATATCTTAAACCGGAGTGCTCATCCGGTGATGGTCTTTGACCGTGAAGGTAATTTTTTAACTTCATGGGGGGAAGGGCTCTTCAAGCGCGCTCACGGTAGCGGCGTTGGTTCTGACGGGTCTATTTATTGTACCGACGATAAAAACCACACGGTGCGCAAGTTCACTCCGGAAGGCAAGCTGCTCATGACGCTGGGCAATGAGGACCAGCCTTCAGACACGGGTTACGTGCAGGACTGGTTTGATTTCTTCTGGAGTCTGACGACAATCACCAGAGGTGGCCCCCCATTCAACCGCCCGACTGGCGTGGCGCTATCTCCTTCCGGTGAAATCTATGTCGCCGATGGCTATGGCAACGCCCGAATACACAAGTTCTCCCCTGATGGCAGGTTGCTTCTCTCCTGGGGCGAACCTGGTTATGCCCCGGGCCAGTTCCGCCTTCCCCACAACATCCGGGTGGACAAGCAGGAGCGAGTGTGGATTCCCGACCGCGAGAACAGCCGAATTCAGATTTTTGACGCTCAGGGCAAATTTCTTGACCAGTGGGAGGACGTCTTTCGCCCTACGGATGTGTTCATTGATGGCGATGGTATTGTCTATGTCGCCGAGCTGTGCCTGCAGGTAAGTATCTTTACCCCTGAAGGCAAGCTGCTGGCACGCTGGGGAAATGAAGAAGGGCAGGACCAGGAGTCCGCTCTTTTCCTGGCTCCCCATGCCATAGCCCTTGACTCTCAGGGCAGCATCTATGTTGGCGACGTTTCCCAGACCCACAATAAAATTGATCGGGGCTCCAGGACCTTACGGAAATTTGCCAGAGTAAAGTAGTCCGCAGCCGTAGTCGGTTGAAGGAAAGGCGAATGGCAGCCAGAAAAAAGGTCGTCATAACTGAACCCATAGACAGTCACGGTATAGAGCTCTTGAAAAAAGAGACTGAGGTGATTTATTTACCCCAGTCTCCGGAGAGAACTCTGGCCGGTGAGATTGCTGACACGCATGCCATTGCCGTCAGGGGGGCTAAAATCGACCGGGATTTGTTGGCGCAGGCCGGAAACCTGATTATTATTGCCAAGCACGGTGTTGGCTACGACAATATTGACGTGGCGGCAGCCACCCAGAAACAAATCGTGGTGATTAATACCCCTGAGGCCAATGCTGAATCAGTGGCTCAGCACAACCTTAGCCTGATGCCTTCCCTGTCCAAGAAAATTTGCGCTCTCGATAGAGCGCTTCGGCAGGACAGATTTGGTAAGCGGGAAGATTACCTTGGCGTTGAGTTAAAAGACAAGAAGCTGGGTGTCATCGGGCTGGGCAGAATCGGTTCTGAGTTGGCCAGCAAATGCAAAGCTGCCTTTAATATGGATATTATTGCCTATGACCCCTACGTCCCCGGGGAGAAAGCAGATCGGCTCGGTTATGCCGGGGTAGAAAAACTGGACGATTTATTACGAGACTCAGATTATGTGGTTATCTGCGTGCCGCTGACTGGAGAAACAGCCAATCTTATCGGAGCTAGAGAGCTTGGCTTGATGAAGCCGGGCGCCTTTTTAATCAATAGCTCCCGGGGCGGCATTGTTGATGAGGCGGCGCTGTATAACTCTCTGGTGAAAGGGAAGATAGCCGGCGCGGCTCTGGATGTATTCTCGCAGGAGCCACCGCCCCCGGACCACCCCCTTCTCAGCCTGGACAACTTCATTGCCACGCCCCACGTCGGTGGCGTGACCGCCGAAGCAATGAGGCGGATGGCGATTACTCTGGCGGAAGAAATCCTCCGGGTCTTCCGTGGCGAGAGGCCAAAATATCCGGTCAATCCCGGGTTGTACGCTTGACCTTTTTATGCCCAGCCTCCGGCTTCAACTGCCGTTAAGAAGTCAAGCACCACCCGATTGAAAAGCTCGGCTTCTTCTACATTAATCACGTGCCCGGATTGGGGGAAGACCACCAGGCCCGAATGGGGAATGCTCCGTTTCATGAACAGAGCCGGCTCAATGCAGAGATCATCTTCGTCCCCGGTCAGAATCAGCGCGGGTATCTTGATTTGCTTGAGTTTGGATTCCAGGGTGAAGACGGGTGGTCTGGCGATGACGTAACTCCGCATGGTGAGCGCTGACCCCGTGGCGGAATGAGCGGCAAGTTCTTCATAGTATTCCTGCCAGCTCTTCGGGTCTTTGCGCATGAGCTGGATCCGGTTAGGTTCACGAGACATTTGTTTGGCGACGGTCTCCATTCCCTCAGTTTCAAATTGCCTGGCTCTGACTTCTTGCCCTTTTATCCAGTCTTCCCGGTCGGTTGCCCCTGAGCCGGCAGCGGCGATGATTAGCGCTTTGGCCATTTCAGGATGGGTGATGCCGAACATCACGGTAGCGTATCCTCCCATGGAAAGCCCGCCAACATAGGCCTGCTCTATACCCAGGTGGCGCAGCAACTGGTACAGGTCTTCCACTACATGCTCCGGGGAATAGGCTTTGGCTTCCGTCGGCACATCGGAAGGAGGCCAGCCTCTGGCGTTATAGGTAATCACCTGGTAACGCCGTGAGAAGAACTTGACCTGGGGTTCCCAGCTTTTGTAGCTCCCGGCAAACTCGTGAGCCCAGACGAGGGGAAAACCTTTTCCCGTCACTTCATAGTAGAGATTAACTCCGTTGACAAATGCTGTTGGCATAATGGCACCTCACTTTGGTTTTATTTGTTTAACTGTTTTTTTACTCAACCCAGCGTATACCCTCCATCAACCAGCAAAGTCTGACCGGTCATATAATCGGAAGCGTCTGAGGCAAGAAATATGGCGGTGCCCACATAATCCGGTGGGTAAGCTTCTCTTCCGCTGGGTATGCCTTTAATTATCTGCTTTAAGTCCTCGGGATTTTCCTCAAAATACTTCTTATTAATCTCGGTGATAGTCGTGCCGGGTGCAAGGGCATTGACGTTTATATTATACCTCCCCCATTCCAGGGCTAGTGCCCGGGTCAAGTGGGATACTCCGGCTTTGGCGGTGGCATAGACTCCCCGCCCCGGCTGGACTACCTGAGAGAGGACGGAAGAAACGTTGACGATTTTCCCCTTCTTTCTTTTTATCATCTCTCTCCCCGCCAGCTGGCAGCAGAAGAAAAGCCCTCGCAGGTTGGTATTCATTACCTGGTCCCACTCTTCTTCGGCAAATTCTTCCAGCGGTTTTCTGATGATAACGGCGGCGTTATTTACCAGAATATCAATTTTCCCGAAATCACTGATAACTTTGGAAACCAGTGCTGCTACCGAGGATTTCTTGCTCACGTCGGTTGGAATAGCCACGGCATTGAGCCCTTCTTTCTTGAGCACTTCGGCTGCCTTCTCTCCCTGCATAGCCCTGCGGTTGGCGATAATCACGGTAGCGCCAGCGCTGGCCAGCCCTCTGGCGATGCCGAAGCCGATTCCCTGATTGCCGCCGGTAACAATGGCAATTCTCCCCGAGAGGTTAAAAAGCTCCATTTTTATCTCCTTCTAATTTCTGGTTATGGCATGAGTTGCTTCCGGCTATTCGGGTTGGTTCACTTGATGGCTTCGTGAAATTTCTTTAGCTTGGCTTGAAATTCCGGCTTGTTCCAGACCTCCGGGTTAACTAGCGTGGCGGGCTTTTCACCCCGGGTCATCTGGGCAATCTGCCTGGAGATTTCCTGCCACATGGTGATATAGAACTCGTCGGTTAAAGCTGTCGAATGGGGGGTGACAATGACGTTTTCCAGCTTGAGCAAAGGGTTATCCGCCGGTGTCGGCTCCTGTTCAAAGACATCTATGCCAGCGCCTCTAATCCACCCCTCCCGCAAAGCCTTTGTCAGCGCTGCTTCATCAACGATAGGCCCTCGTGCCGTGTTTATCAGGTAGGCCGTTTTCTTCATCTTTTTCAGCTCTTTTTCGCCGATTAGGTGGCGGGTTTTCTCGCTTAGCGGGCAACTGATATTCAGGAAGTCTGATTCTGCCAGCACCGTATCCATGTCCATTAGTTTCACGTCAACGTCGTCTACCGATTCCTGCTTTATATATGGGTCATAGGCAATATGTTTCATGCCGAAGGGCTTGACCAGCCGGAACACCTCGTGACCGATGTTGCCCACGCCGATAGAACCCAGCGTCTTCCCGGTCAGTCCCTCGCCGGGATAGTCCTGCCTTCCTTCCTGCCATTTTCCCTGGCGGGTCAGCTTATCCTTAATCAGCAATCGCGTACTCAAGCTGAGCATAAAGGTCATGATGGCGGTGGCCACCGGGCGTCGGACGGCCGGCGGAATGATAAACAGGGCCACGCTGGCGTCAGTGCAGGCGGGAACATTGACCATATCGTAGCCCACTCCGCCGCGATGAATGGAGAGAAGTCGGTCATTCCCGGCGAAGGTATGCGGTGTCCAGTAAGGGGCAAAAGAAACGACCATATCAAATCCCCCTGCCTGCTCTGAGCTGACTTCTTTTGAGTATTCGGGGAACATTTTCCACTCCACATCGGGTATTTCCTCCAGCAGTTTTGGCCCCGGACCTGCACTGACCGATTTGCCTTCCGGGTCAAAGAGGTCCCGGGTAACTCCAACTCTGACTTTTCTGCCCATTTAGCCTTGCCTCCCAATTCAGTATTTTGAGGTTGCCCTTTCCTCATTGGCAAGGTTACCGCACTCCTCATCCCCTGTCAAGCAAATGCCAGTGGAAATCGGGCTGGTTTGCCCGGGATGACTCGGTTGCGGTCGGTGGGTATTGCTGGTATAATTGGAAGCAGTCTTGGGGATAATAGATATAGTTACGAAGGCTATTGGATGAGAGCTGAAATCCTTTCGGTCGGAACTGAACTCCTCCTCGGTGAAATAGTAGATACCAATACCCCATTTCTGGCAAATCAGTTAGCTCTGCTCGGCATTGACCTCTATTTTACTTCCACCGTGGGTGATAACCCGGGTAGGTTGTCCGAAGTCTTAAAGCGGGCTTGGCAGCGGTCAGAGCTTATTATCACCACTGGCGGTTTGGGCCCGACACAGGATGATATCACCCGGGATGCCATCGCTGAGCTTTTGGGCGAAAAAATGCAGGTAAGCGAGGAGCTGAAACAGGACATTGTCAGCTTTTTTGCCCGACGTGGCATAGAGATGCCCCAGAGCAATGTCCGGCAGGCAACTCTTATTCCTTCCGCAACTGCCATCCCCAATCCTCAGGGCACCGCTCCGGGGTGGTGGGTAGAGAAGGACGGACACATCATTGTCGCCATGCCCGGCCCGCCTGCCGAAATGCAATTCATGTGGCAAAATCAGGTATTTCCCAGATTGCAGGAAAGGACTGGTGCCGTCATCCTGTCCCGTATGGTCAAGACCTTCGGTTTAACTGAGGCTAAGGTAGATGAGTTACTGACTTCTTTGATGTCATCGTCTAATCCTACCCTGGCAACTTATGCCAAGCTGGATGGCATCTATGTACGCATTGCGGCGAAGACCGCCAGGCTTGAAGAAGCGCAGGAGATGATTTCAAAACGTGAAGCTGAGGTCAGGGCAATTCTGGGTGATGCCATCTGGGGATTGGACGACGAGACACAGGAAGGCGTGGTGGGGCAATTACTGGCTGCCAGGGGGCTGTCTCTGGCGGTTGCCGAATCTTTCACTGGTGGCTTTCTGACCCATATATTGTCCGGTGCTGACGAAAGCCATCGCTACTTTAAGGGAGGGATAATTGCTACCTCCGATGAAGTAAAAGTCGCCCTGGGGCTTGACGCACATTTGCTTACCGGTAGCGCTAATGCTGAAATAGCCACGGCAATGGCAGTTTTGGCGCGTCGCCAGTTTGATGCCAATATTGGCATTGGCATTGAGGGAGAGGGTCGTGCTGAGTCACCAGGTGGCATGCTGCCCGGTACCGTATTTATCGCCATTGATAGTGAGCAAATTGGGCAGCATCCTGTGAAGAGCTACTCCGGCAGGCTTTACCAGATGAAGAGAAGGGCAGCCTACTACGCACTTTTTGACCTGATGAAACTCCTCAGAGCAATATAATATTTCTATTAACTGCGCCCTCATCTGCTTGTAAGCAAAAAAAAGAGTAATATATAAAATATAATTTGAATATCTCTGAAAAGGAGGATAAGCACTATGAAAGCAGTAGTCAAAACAGAGGCAGCTCCCGGCGCCAAATTTATGGATGTTGATGTGCCTGAGCCCGGTCCGAAAGATGTTCTGCTCAAGGTGAAGGCGTCAGCCATTTGTGGCACGGACATTCACATTATGGAGTGGACTCCTTACGCTCAGGCCAGAGTCAAGCCGCCGATGATTTTCGGCCATGAGTGCTCTGGCGAGGTGGTGAAGCTGGGAAGTCAGGTGACTGACCTCAAAGTTGGCGACCTGGTGGCGGTGGAAACTCATATCCCGGACGGGACCTGCTACATGTGTCGGACGGGATTGCAGCACATCTGCGAAAATATGGCGATTGTTGGTGTGCATGTCAACGGCATCTTCGCCGAATACGCCAAAATACCAGCCGTCTGCTGCTGGAAGCTCCCCAAGGACACTAACCCTGACCTGGGCGCTATTCTGGAGCCGTGGGGGGTGGCGGTGAACGGGATTCTGAGAGGTGAAATCAACAACCGCACCGTGGCCGTTTTTGGCTGCGGCCCTATCGGACTTATGGGTCTCGGCTCTATATGCGCCTGGGGTGCCAGCCGGATATTTGCCGTTGAGCCCTCGGAAACCCGGTTAAATATGGTTCCCAAGTTCGCTCCCAAGGCTGTTTTGATCAACCCGACCAAGCAGGATGCCGTGAAGACCATTCTTGATGCTACCGGTGGACGGGGCGTTGATGTTTCCGTTGACATCAGCGGCAGCACCAAGGGAATTCAATCGACCTTCCACGTGGTGCGGAAGGCGGGCAGGGTCAGCCTGGTAGGGCTGCCCTCAAATCCGGTGGAACTTGACCTTACCGCCGACATCATCTACAAGGAAGCCAAAGTATATGGCAGCACCGGTCGGACCATGTGGCAGACCTGGTATGAGATGCAGAACATGCTGGAAACGGGACTATTCAACCCGATGCCGGTAATCACCCACCGTATGCCCATGGCTGACTTTGCCAAGGGAATTGAGCTCGCTGCCAGTGGTAAAGCGGGCAAGATATTGCTCTATCCCTGATTTATAAGGAGAATAAGTGACCGCGCAGAAGCTGGGCATCGTCGCCGATGACCTGACCGGGGCTATGGATAGTAGTGGTTATTTTGCCAGCTTGGGCTTTGGCACGGTGGTCGTTTTAGACCCTGGCTACCCCTCGGATGCTGATGTGGTCGTTATCACCACCAATAGCCGTGCTGAAGACCCGAAAATCGCCAGTCAGAGAATAAAGCAGGCGGTCGGTGGACTGGTGGGCAGGGTGGTTTATAAGAAAATAGACTCCACGTTGAGAGGCAATATCGGTGTCGAGCTGGAAGCCGCCATAGAGGAACTGGGCGGCGAGAAAGTCATCGTGGCGCCAGCCTTTCCCGCCGTGGGCAGGACTACGGTGAACGGTGTCCTGCTGGTCAATGGGGTGGCGGTGGCAGATACCCAGTTTGCCAACGACCCGGTCTTACCGGTAAAGGAATCGCACATTCCCGGCCTCCTGGAAAAGTCAACCCGGCGTCGGGTTGGTGGCATTGCTGTCGCCGATATTGAGGCCGGGCCAGAGTTTCTCTATCGTAAAATAGATGGCATGGCTGAGGACATTGTGGTCTGCGATGTTACCGACCAGTCCCACCTCACTGGTATTGCTCGGGCGGCTGTCCTGGCTGAAGGACGCTGGCTGCTCTGTGGCTCCGGTGGCTTGGCCCGGGAGTTGCACCTTTTCCTTGCCCGGGAGCGCAAGGTGACTGAAGAGGCACCGTCAGGTCTGCCATCCGGGTCAGTGCTGGTAGCGGTCGGAACCCGCAATCAGGTGGCGGCAAAACAGTTACACAGGGCAAAAGAGGAACTTGGTCTTCCCATCTTGGACATGGACGTTGCCCGAATCAATCAAAAAGATGTCGCTTCTGGGGTCAGGAGCGTCGTTGAAGAAGCCAATCATCTTCTGGGAAAAAGAAAGTTGCTGGCAATTTCCTCTACCTTTTCCCGGTATGCCCCGACTTTGAAAGGGGTAATACCGGCCGTTATGGCTGAGGTGGTAGCGGGTATTCTGGCTAAACATAAGTTTGCCGGCCTTTTCCTCTCCGGAGGAGATATTGCGCTGGAGGTCTGTCGCCGGCTCTCAGCATCTGCCATTCAGGTTCATGGTGAGGTTGAGCCGGGTGTCCCGGCCGGAGAACTTGTTGGCGGACAGGGCCGGGGGATGAGGGTGGTTACCAAAGCAGGTGGCTTTGGCACCGAGGAAGCGCTGGTAAAGTCTATAGCCTATCTGGAAGAAGGGAATTTGCCATGAACGAAGAATACAAATCTTTACTTGCCATTACTATGGGTGACGCTGCCGGCTCCGGTCCGGAAATTGTTGCCAAGGCTCTTGCTGAACCGGAGGTCCGGGCAGTTTGTCGGCCGGTGGTGATTGGAGATGGCGCCGCCATGCGGGCAGCGCTTGAGATTACCGGTGCCTCCGGCGAGGTAAAGGTAATAAATAAATTATCCGATGCCTTATTTCAGGACGGTATCATTGAAGTTATCGACCTGCACAATATTCAGCTCGACCAACTCATCAGAGGACGGGTTAACCCGATGGCGGGAAAAGCTGCCTACGAATACATCAAGCTGGCCACTGACCTGGCTCTGGCTGGCGATTGCGATGCTATTGTTACCTCGGCAATCAACAAAGAAGCGTTGAATAAAGCCGGTTATCACTATGATGGTCATACCCAGCTGCTGGCCGAGCTTTGCGGCGTATCCGAGGTCGCCATGATGCTGGTCTCGGGGAATCTGCGGGTAAGCCACGTGAGCACCCATGTTTCGCTGCTTCGGGCAATTGAGACGGTGCGTCCGGAGAGGATACTCACCGTGCTCCGACTCACCGATGAAGCGGTGCGCCAGATGGGGATAGACGAACCCCGCATTGCGGTGGCTGGGCTTAATCCTCACTCTGGCGAGGGAGGTCTTTTTGGCGATGAGGAGATAGAGTATATCACGCCGGCCATTGAGGAAGCGCGCCGTCGTGGTATGAACGTAACCGGCCCCTTACCCCCCGACTCGGTATTCTTCCGCACCTCGCAGGGACAGTTTGATGCCGCCACCGCCATGTACCATGACCAGGGGCATATTGCCGTCAAAATGCTTGGCATCACTCATGGCGTTAATGTGACGTTGGGCTTGCCCATCATCAGGACTTCGGTGGACCACGGGACAAACTTTGGTAAGGCGGGGAAAGGCACCGCCGACCCCATCAGCCTGATTCTGTCCATCAAGCTGGCCGGGGTGATGTGCCGCCACCGCCGGCGTCTTTCCCGTCCGAAATAGTTCGTCTTGATAAGGAGGATATAGACTTATGAAGAACAGGGCTAAACCTTTGATAGCAGTTACTCTGGGCGATATTACGGGGACCGGCCCTGAGATTGTAGTCAAGGTGATAGGCCAGAACCCGCCCGACGACTGCCGTATACTGGTGGTTGGCGATGGGCAGGTTTTGCGCTCCAGTTTCAGTGCCCTGGGCATCAGCTTTAATTTACCGGTATTTCGTACTATTGAAGAAGCAGTTAAAAGCGAAGCGCCAGTTACAGTGCTTGACCTGGCGCAGGGCGGTACTGAGCTGCTGGCTCTTGGACGCCCCCACCCCGAAGCCGGGCAGATGGCGGCGGAGTCGTTAACCAGAGCTGCCAGGCTGGCGGTAGACGGGTGGGTAGACGGGGTAGTCTACGCACCCCTGGTTAAGGAAACCATGCATATCGGGGAGAGAAAATACAACGACGAAGGGGAAATGTTGCGTGAACTGCTTGAGGCTCCGGATATGAAGGCGGTGGCTAAATGTGGCGAGGTCTTTCGGGTTACCATCGTCGAGCATGTCCCCATGAAGAAAATGCCCGACCTTATTACCCGCCAGAGTGTCCTGGACGCCATTGAGGTTTTGCAGGAGGCACTGCTTTTTTATGGGCTGGAGTCTCCCCGCATCGCCGTTGCCGCCCTGAATCCCCATGCTGGAGAAGGCGGTCTGGTGGGGCGAGAGGAAATAGACCAGATTGCCCCGGCAATTCAGGAAGCCAGGTCAAAGGGTATTGATGTCACGGGACCTATCCCTGCCGATACCGTTTATGTGCGTGCTTTTAAGGGGCAGTACGACGGTGTGGTCGGTATGTACCATGACCAGGCGAACATCGCCTTCAAAGTAGCCGGCTTTGGTGAAATCGTGGTTCTCTTCGTTCGCTCTCCGATCGTTATCGCTACCCCCAGCCACGGCCCCGCTTACGGTAGAGCCGGGAAGGGCACCGCTGACCCCAATAACCTGAGGGTAGCCATAGAGGTGGCGGCGTTTCTGAGCCGGCGCAAAAAAGCCATAGCGCCATAAGGTTTGCCCTTGATTAACTCCCGCTCATCTCAACGAGCTCAAAGAGCACATTGTCCGGGGCTTTGATGAAGGCAGCCTTGAGTCCAGGTTTGGGCTGGAAGGGCTCCACGACGAATTCCACTCCCTTTGCCTTAAGGTCAGCGGCAAACTCATCCAGGTTATCCACCTGGAGCCCGAGGTGATGCAGACCGTAACGCAGTCCCTTCCAGGTAGCATCCGCTCCGGTACTGCCGGATATCCGGACTGTGACTCCGCCAAGGTCTATGTCTACCATTTTCCCGCCGGCGACCTCCTGTTCTTTGGTAACCTTGGCGCCAAAAACTTTGGTGTAAAACTCAACTGTTTTCTCGGGGTCAGTGCTCGTCAAATGAGTATGGTCGTGTTTATAAGATGCCATCTCTTTTTCTCCTTTCTGCTGGCTGTATTGTAGTCGTGCCATGGCTGGATGTCAACAAAGCCGGACGTTGATATTTCTGCTCCGTAGGTAGCCCGGCAAGTTTAAGCGGTTTGAATTCTAATCTGGATAGTAGTAATATTAGTAGCGATATTTGACAGGCAGGTTCAGGTAAGTATGGTAAATTGGCGAATAACCGCCGCCACGCTTTATTGTGATGCGGTTGATGATGAAGTAACGTTACTGGTCTATAAAGACGGCTCGGCGAAATGCGTCGGCTACGGGAAGTATGGTAAGCCTGACAGGGAGATAGCTAATCTCTTGAAGAAGAAAAGCAAACAGTTAGGTCGGCAGCTTAAGTGTCAGTGGCCCGAGTGCTCTCGGGTAACTCAATACCGGGATAAACTATTTGCCGGGGAGACCGAAGGGGAAGAATCGGCTGTTTCTTAGTGAAAGGTGACATAAAGTGAGTAGCGAAAATAATGTGAAAATACACATTGAAGACCTTTCTCTTTCCTTTGGCGGTGTCAAAGCCCTTACCGATGTTAGTCTGGACGTAAGAGATAATGAGATTCTGGCTATTATTGGCCCTAATGGCGCTGGCAAAACATGCTTGCTGAACTGCATCAATGGTTTCTATAAGCCGAAAAAGGGTGAGATATATTTTGAGGACAAGAGAATAACCAGAGTTCGCCCCGATAAAGCCGCCAAACTTGGCCTGGCGCGGACTTTTCAGAATATCGAATTGTTCACTGGCTTGAGTAGTTTACATAATATTATGGCTGCCAGACACGTCCTTCTGAAGCAGAATTTCCTCAGCAGTGCCTTGTATTTTGGCTGGGCTCATAAAGAGGAAATTGAGCATCGTAAAACGGTTGAGGACATCATCGATTTTTTGGAAATAGAGCCGATCAGAAACAAGGTGGTTGGCATGCTCCCCTATGGAATGCGCAAGCGGGTTGAACTGGGCCGGGCTCTGGCGCTGGAACCGAAGGTGCTGCTGCTTGATGAACCAATGGCCGGGATGAACCTGGAAGAGAAAGAGGACATTGCCCGTTTCGTCATTGACATTTTCGAGGGGCAGGGCGCTACCTATCCGGAATCACCGGTACTCAGGGACGGAGTTAGCTGTATTGTTCTGGTTGAGCATGATATGGGCGTAGTCATGGATATAGCGGACAGAATCGCCGTGCTTGATTTTGGGCGGAAAATTGCTGAGGGCACGCCTGAAGAAATCAGAGCCAATCCTGAAGTTATCGCCGCCTACCTGGGAAAGGAAAGGCATTAAACAGGCAGGTAGCTTATTCCCAGGTTCTTTCATCTACTATTTTAGGTTGCTCTTCGGTAATGATTCCTTTCCCGGTAAAATCAACTCTGTCTGGCTTGATTCGGCAGACATCCTGAAATTTTTGATTCAAATCGCTGGCTAATTTCCGCTTGCTTTCTTCAGTGGCTTCATGCTTGAGCTCAATCCGTAGGGCTATTTCGTCCCGCTGTTCCCGGTGCGTCACCAGTATCTGGAACTGTGAAATTGGCTCAAAGCTGCGGCATACCTGTTCCGCCTGTCGGGCAACGACAAACATGCCCCTCACTTTAACGGCATCACTGGTTCTGCCCAGGATGCCAGTCAATTTGGTGGCTGTCCGCCCGCAGGGGCATGTTTCCGTAATGTATGAGGAAAGGTCGCCGGTGCCGAAGCGGATAAGCCCCCAGACTTTATTATGCACCGGCGTTACCACTATCTCGCCTGTCTCTCCTGGCCCGAGCTGTTTTCCTGTCTCCGGGTCAACTATCTCAATGACATACTCGTCCATCAGATGCATGCCGGACTTCTCGCGGCACTCGTAAGCCAGGGCGCCCCCCGTCTCGGTAACTGCGTAAGCCTGGTAGGTATCAATCTTGTAGTCTTCCTCAAAGGTTTTCCGCAGTGAGGGAGCCAGCATCTCGCCGGTGAACCAGGCGCGCCGTAGCACAAAGTCCTCCTGAAATTTATAGCCTGTTTCTTCCGCCCGCTTAATCAGGGTCATCAGAAAGCTCGGTGTTCCCACGTAACCGCTCACTTTCAGGTCGTACATGGTCTGGACCTGAATCTCGGTATTGCCGGTGCCCGTGGGTATGGCGGTAGCTCCGCAGTCCCGCAGTGCTTCGTGAAATAGAATACCAGCCGGCGAAAGGTGATAGGTGAAAGTGTTGACTACCACGTCTCCTTTTCTGAACCCGGCTGCCCAGAATGACTTGGCAAACCATTTAATTCCGGCGTGTTGGATTGGCTCATAGACCGGGCCGGGAGAGAGAAAGATGCGCTCAACCTCTTCGGCAGGGATGTTGAGAAATCCACCGTAGGGTGGATGCTTCTTCTGTAACTCTATAAGGTCGGTTTTTCTGGTGACGGGTAACTTCTCCAGGTCTTTTACCGTGCGAAACTCCGTCGGGCTGACTCCGGCTTTATCTAGGATTTCTTTTGCCGCCGGGGCATGCCGGTAGGCATGCCCTATCGTTTCGGAGAGCTTCTCGTTTTGATATTTCTCTCTCTCCTCTGCGGACATAGTCTCCAGTTCATCAAAGAATTCACCCGACTTATCTTTTAGAGCCATCGCTTGCGCCTCTTGTAATGTTTTACCTCACGGTAGCTTTTCTTGATCCCCATGGCGGACAGTCCCATGTAAAACTCTTTCACGTCCTCGTTATTCTTTAGAAAATCAGCCGTGCCATCAAGAACCACCCGGCCGTTCTCCATTACGTAACCGTAGTGAGAAATACTCAGGGCGATTCTGACGTTCTGTTCCACCAGTAGCACCGAGGTTTTTTGTTCCATATTGAACCGGTTGATAATATCGTAAATTTCCTCAACGAGTAATGGTGCCAGACCCAGGGACGGCTCGTCCAGCATCATCAGGTTGGGGGCAGCCATCATCGCCCGGCCGATGACCAGCATCTGCTGTTCACCTCCGGAGAGGTAGCCGGCAATATTATGCCTGAGTTCCTTTAGTCGCGGGAAGTAGTGATAGACCATTTCCAGGTCTTGCCTTACGGCGCGGCGGTCCCGCCGATAGTAGGCACCGACCCTCAAGTTTTCCTCGGCGCTCAGGTGCCCGAAAACGCGGCGTCCCTCTAGTGCCTGAATAATGCCTAGTTTACCTATCTCCTCGGCACTTTTTCGGTCGATTTTTTCTTCGTTCCACTGGATGCTGCCGTCGGTTACCTCGCCCTCCTCGGCGTGAAGCAGGCCGGATATTGCCTTGAGTGTGGTGCTTTTACCGGCACCATTGGCACCAAGGAGAGCAACAATTGAGCCATCGGCTACATCCAGGGAAACGCCATGCAGCACCCGGATAACATTGAGATAGGTAACCTCAATGTTGTTTAGCTTGAGCATATCTGGTTTTTCCCCTATCTATTCCGACTACTTGCCGAACCAGTCAAACTCCTCGTATTTAATCAGTGGCGCTTCCACCCAGTCCGTTAACGGGACAATTTCCCCAGTCTGTATCTGGAAGATACGCAGTGCCTTCGACAACCGGTTATCTCCTGCGGTGTAGCTCACTGGACCGTGAAGCCCTCCGACGTCATAGTCGAGCTTCTGGATACCCTGAGTTTCAATAGCTCGCCACGATTCTACATCACCCTTAGCCAGTACGTCATAGCCGACATTCTCTATCGCTACTCTTAGAATCTCAGCCATAATCAGGCTTTGTGCCCACGAAGTAATGTAATCCATATTGCCCTCGTCTTTGGGGTGCAGCTTCTGGCAGTATTCCACTGCCTTGGCCATGCCGGGCACATTGGCGCCCCAGCTCGCGGTGGGAAATACACCATAAACGCCCTCAACAATGTCGGCGCCAGCGATGTCCACCAGTGCCTTGGTGATACCGGCATGCCCCAAACCGATGGGTATAGCCGGATACATACCCAGTTCGTAGGCATTCTTGATGATGACGGCTGTCGGTGCTGGAGTACTGGAAATGTACAGGACATCAGGGTTTTGTGCTTTGATTCGGGTCATGGATTCCATTTCAGAGGTAGTCGTAGCAGTGTGCTCCTCAACGGAAGTAATCTCAATGCCCAGTTCGTCTGCGGCTGCCTTGGATGCATCCAGGGCTCCGTAGCCGGTGGAGTTATTGAGCAGGTGCAGTGCCATCTTCGGTTTCCCTGTACCCTTCCAGATATTGTCCATGTAATATCTGGCAAAGGCGGCCCAGTCATCGCCGTAATCGGTCATCTGACCATAGATGTGCTCGGGTGGCCGATGCAGTGCGGGGGCGTTGAAGCAAACCAGACCGGGGAACTCGGCCCGGTTGGCGATTTCCATGGACGCTGTCATCATTTTGGATGAGGCGGTGCCAAACATCAGGCAGCCCTCGTCCATGAATTTTTTGACGTTGGTGACCACTTTGGCCGCATCGTAGCCATTATCCAACCACACTACCTCAATCGGGTATCCAGCGACACCGCCGAGTTCGCCGTTAATGTACTCAAAAGCATCAAGGTTGCCATGCCCCATGGGGCTTCCTTTCTCGGCTGCCGGTCCGGTTGATGGTGTGGTTATGCCTACTTTCAGTGTCTTTTCTCCGGGGCCGCAGGCAGTAGCAAACGGCAGTGCCGCCAGCATCATTGCCAGGCAGATGACTCCAGCTGCGATTAGTAATCTTTTCCTTTTCATCTTTATCTCCTCCTTGCAGATTTAGGCATTTTACTTTGTTGAGTGTTACATTGTAACATGCACCTCCCTCTTTAAGCTAGTATGAGAATGGCCACAATCGGTAAGCAGACTTGATTAATGTCCAGCGGTGAGCCAGTCCCCTGGGCTCAAGTATTAAGAACAGCACTATTACCAGACCGAATAGCATTGGGGTGACGCCGGTGGCAAAGCCGCCGGGTAACGCGGTTAAGCTTTTCTCTAGGAAGGGAACTAGCTCCACGGTCAGTAATTGCTGGAGAAGGCGGATAAAGACCACTCCCAGAATCGGACCCAGGGTGGTGCCCAGACCGCCAATAATTATCATCCCGATATACAGAATTGATTCGGTCAGGGTGAATTGCTCGGCATTCATAAAGCCAATCCAGTGGGCGAGCAGCGAGCCAGCTATCCCCGCCATAAAGCAGCCAATAAAGAAGGCAAGCATCTTGTAGTAAAAGAGGTTGATCCCCATTACCTCGGCCGCCAGGTCGTTATCCCTAACGGCAATGAAGGCTCTGCCCACTCTCGTCCTGGCCAGGTTCTTGGCAAAGAAGGTGCAGAGAATAACAATGAGCATGATAAGGTAAAACTGGCTTGCCTCACTCCTGAAAACAAAACCACCGATAGAAGCATAGGGCACCTTGATACCGACAAAGCCCCCGGTCAACGCTGACCAGTGGTTAATCACCCAGATAATGATAAACTGGGCGGCAATGGTGGTGATTGCCAGGTAAAATCCCTTGACTCGCACTGAAGGAATGCCGAAGATAAGCCCGATGAGCCCCGCAACAAGACCGGCGCAGATTAACCCCACTAAAAAGGGCAGTTCCAGCCGGTTGGTCAGAATGGCGGAGGTATAGGCGCCAACGGCAATAAAGCCGGCATGCCCAATGGATAATTGCCCGCAGTAGCCAATCAGGATGTTCAGTCCGGTGGCGGCGATGAGCGTGATGCCAATCAGGTTGGCTACGCCTAACCAGTAGTTACCCATATATAGCGGAGCCGCAAAAAGGAGCACCAGAAAGCCAGTAAATAGTGCCCAGTGCGTCTTGGTGCGCAGAATAGCCATATCTTGAGCGTAAGTATAATTGCGTGTTCCACTCGGTAAACCCATTGACTATATCCTCTCTATGCGGACTTCGCCAAAAAGTCCGTAGGGCTTAATCAGCATGACAATGATAATGATGATGAAGGGGATGATGTCCTTAACACCTGCCCAGAGAAACGGAGTCAGATAGCCACCCCCCAGGTTCTCACAGAGTCCGATTATCGGGCCGGCCACCACCGCCCCGACAAAAGAGTCCAGCCCGCCCAGTATTACCACGGAAAAGGCTTTGAGTCCGGTCTCAACCAGACCATAGCTGATGCCGCCTATGCTGGAGATAAGGATACCGCCGACGGCGGCTACCACACAGGCAAACATCCACGAGCGGGAGAAAATTCGGGTTACGGGAATACCACAGGCTTGGACGGCAAGCTGGTCGTCAGCGGTTGCCCGCATGGCAATACCCATTTTGTGATAGCGGAAGAATAGGGTTAACAATACAAACATAATCAGGGAGATGCCGGCTACCCAGACATACTCCTGGGAAACTACAGCGGCACCAAGGTGGAAGGGTTCAATCGGGAATAGACGTGGTAGAGCATCTACACTCCAGGGCCAGATGAAAGTCACTATTCCCTCGACGAAGTAGGCAACTCCCAGGGTTACTGTAATGAGCGACAGAATCGGCTGGGCGATAAGCGGGCGCAGGGCAAATCGCTCAATTATCCAGCCCAGAAGCAGAGCAAAGAGGATTACCACGGGGAAACCCAGCCAGAGGGGGAAGTTAGCCTGAACCAGCATCCCGTAGGTAAACCAGGAAGAGAATAGCACTAGCTGACCAAGCGCCAGATTGGCGACGCTGCTGGACTTCCAGACGACGACAAAGCCCAGCGCAATTAAAGCATAGACCATGCCCACTGCCAGTCCGCTAATCAACAACTGAAGAAACTCGGCCATTTACCGCTACCCCTCTTTCTCAATATTTCTCACCTTGATACCGGTGGTCACTACACCCTTTCTGCCATCTCTGTAGGTTACCGGGGCTTGGACGTTTATCTCCTCGCCCTCGCTATATATCGCTTTAATCAAGTCCTTGTAGCGCTCCTCCATAAACTCCCGTCTCAGTTTTCGGGTTCGGGTAAGCTCGGCTTCATCGGCATCAAACTCTTTGTGCAGCAAAACAAATTTCCTGACTCTCGCCGCCTCGGGTAGATAGCCGTTTACCCGCACCAGGTCCTTCTGTACCAGTTCGGCGACCTCTCTTTTCTGCGAGAGGTCAACAAAGGTGGTGTAGGGAATGTGGCTGCGCTCTGCCCATTTGCCCACCATGGCAAAGTCTATATTCATTATTGCCGAGACGTAGTCTTTGTCTTTACCGCCAATAACCATGGCATCTTTAATATAGGGACTGAACCTCAGTCTGCCTTCAACATATTGAGGGGCGTACTTTATCCCCGAACTCAACTGCCCCATATGGTCTAATCGGTCAATAAATAACAGGTGTCCATCATCATCAATATTGACCGCGTCGCCGGTATGGCACCAGCCGTTTACAAAGGTTTCACTGGTTTTCTTGTCATCCTTGTGATATCCGTTGAACAAAGACTTGTTTCTGACCAGCAGTTCTCCTTCATCAGTTATCCTGACCTCGGTACCGAGTGCCGGTCGCCCCACGCTCTCAAATTTAATTTCCCCCTTGCCGTGCGAAGAAATAAGACCGGCTTCGGTGCTGCCGTAGTTCTGCCTCAACTCAATACCTATGGCGTGGATGAGGCGGAAAGTATCCAGACTCAATACCGAGCTTCCGGTAACGGCGAACCTGACTCTGTTTAAACCGAGCTGGTCTTTCAGGGCACGGAACAGAAATAGATAGGCGATTTGGTAAAGCGCCCGCCAGAACAAATTTGGCCTCTTACCCTGGAAGTTCATCTCTGAGATTTTGTAGCCTAACGGTAGGAAAAAGTTGTAGACAAAGCGTTTTATGGGGTGGGCATCAAACATCTTCACCTGAATCTCGCTGACCAGGCTTTCCCATTGTCGGGGTCCATAGATGACAAAATTGGGCCCGACTTCCCTGGTATCTTCGGCCACTGTCTCTGGCTCCTCGGGGAAATTCAGCCTTGCCCCGCTCAGCAGGTGAGGAATGGTGGCAAAAAAGCTATCTCCTACCCAGGCTGCCGGGAAGTTGGAAATCAAATCGTCGGTCTCACTCAGCGGATAGCGGTCAACAAACGACCAGGCGGTATTTATCAATGCTTGGTGAGTCAGCGTTGCTCCCTTAGGCAGTCCGGTAGTTCCTGAAGTATAGTAAATGAAAGCAATGTCATCTCCCTTGCCCTTGTCCAGATTTTGCTCAAACAGACCGGGGTGCGTTTGCTCATACTCTTTGCCCAGCTTGATTACCTCGTTGAAGGAAGCCAGTATCGGGTCATCGTAATTCCTCAGTCCCTTGGGGTCCCAGTGAATGACCTTCTTCAGCAGGGGTAGTTCTTCTTTGATTTCAAGGAACTTGTCGGTCTGCTCCTGGTCATTGACGATGGCGAACTTGGCGTCAGAGTGCTCGGCAATGTATTTCACCTCTGACGGAATGGAATCAACGAATATCCCGGTAACAATACCGCCGGCAGCCTGAGTGGCAAATTCCCCCCAGAACCACTCCGGCTCATTGTCCCCGATAATGCAGACCACATCTCCCGGCTCCAGCCCGAGGCTTATCAGCCCCAGCGAGAAGTATTTGACTCTTTCGTAATATTCTGCCCAGCTATACCTCTGCCAGACGCCGAAGTTTTTCATGCACATAGCGGTGCGCTGGCTCCACCTTTCGTAGTTGTGCCTGATAAGTTTCGGAATTGTATCCCGGCTGTCTGTTGTCATCACCTTAACCCTGTTTTACTCTTAAATACGTTTAAAAACCGCTATCTCATAGATAAAAATATACCTCCCGCTTGGGGAGGTAATCTCTATTATTCCTTTTCTTTATATATTTTTAAATAAAGCTATATATTAAAGCCCCCCAAGCGCACTCTGGTGCGCTCTGTAAAGACGAAATCGGTTCCTCCCAATTGGCGAGAGAAAAATTTCGTTGTTACCAGTTTACTCTCTATCTGTAACATGATGAGATAGTCTATCATAGTCAAAGCCTGCCTGTCAATAGATGGAGTGTAAAACTACTTGACCGCCAGTCACTTGCTGCCCACCGTGATGGTTGTGCCGGTAGCTTTGGCAATAAGCTTTTCTTCCTGATTGGTCACCGTCATCTCGGCAATGCTCAGTCGCCGACCACTCTTTATCAGTCTGCCCTCGGCAATGAGTTCGTCTCCTGCCTTAGCTGGTGAGATAAAGTGCATATTGAACTGGGAAGCGACGCTCGGGCGGGACACTGAGTTAACCGTGTAGGCAAAAGCCATGTCAGCAATTGACATGATGATACCGCCAAAGATGAGACCATTGAAGTTTTCGTATTCTGGTTTCAGTTTCATTGACATCCGGGCGTAGCCGGGGGACAATTCCAAGAGCTTCATTTTCAGGAAGGTAGCAAAGTGCTCTTTAAGGAATCTGTTTTTCAGTTCCGCGATATTATCAAGTGTTGCTTTCTTAATTTCGGGCATCTGAATCCTCCTTTTCCCACAGCAGCTTACCGGGTCAAGCCGAATTTCTGGGCTGCCTTTCGGAAACTATCCAGAGAGCCTTCAATTACCCGGTCCTCAACGCAGTAGGCAATGCGGAAATAGCCCGGTGTCCCGAAGCCTTGCCCGGGCACTGTTAATACCTTTAGCTTTTGTAGCTCCCTGACAAAAGCCACGTCGTCTTCCAGCGGTGATTTGGGGAACATGTAGAAAGACCCTTGCGGCTTGACCAGCGCATAGCCCATATCGGTAAGCTGCCGGTACAGGAAGTCCCTCTTTTGCTGGTATTCGGTGATTGAGACACTGACCGACTGCAGGTGGCGCACGACGTGCTGCATCAGCGCCGGGGCGTTGACGAACCCCAGTATCCGGTTGCTGAAGATAAGCCCGTCCATCAGCTCTTCTTTCTGGCTGCAGTCAGGATGCACGGCAAGGTAGCCAATGCGCTCGCCGGGCAGTGCCAGGTCCTTTGAGTGAGAGGTAACAATGATGCTTCTTGGGTGATGGCGCAGTGGTGAGGGGTATTTCAGCCCGTCATAGATTAGCTTGCGGTAGGGCTCGTCGTTAACGAGGAAAATCTCTGTCCCGTATTGTGCCTCTTTTTTGCGCAGCACCTCCCCCAGCCGATGCAATACATCCTCGCTGTAAATCACGCCGGTGGGGTTGTTGGGCGAGTTTATAATTACCGCTTTGGTTCTGGCTTTAATATTAGCTTCAAGGGCATCAAACCTCGGTATGAACTGCTCATCGGTGGGCAGCACTCTGGCCACCCCGCCGTGGTTGTCCACATAGTTGATGTACTCCACGAAGTAAGGTGCGAAGATGATGACCTCGTCTTCCGCATTGAGTATTGTTTTTAGGACGGCGTTCAATGCCCCCGCTGCCCCGCAGGTCATGACGATGTCGTTCATGGTGAACTTGATTCCGGTCTCCAGCGCGATTTGTTCCGCCACGGCGGTTCTGGTCTCGGCATAGCCGGCGTTTGCCATGTAGCGATGCATTCCCTGTAAGGGATGCTCTACCAGTCTCTTTAGCTCCCGGCGAAACTCAGCCGGAGGCTCTATTATCGGGTTGCCCAGGGAAAGGTCAAAGACATTCTCCTCGCCGTAGCGCTTTTTCAGGACGGCTCCCTCCTCAAACATCCGCCGAATCCATGACCCTTCCGCCATATTTTTTCTAATCTTTTCCGAGACGGACACCTTGCATTTCCTTCCTTCCCTGGTCAAAAGCGGTCAGGTTGATTTGCCGGAGGCTGTCCGGCAGGTGCTGGGCGATGCTCTCCTTCCAGACCGGCACCTCAAAAGGCGTGAAAAGCGAGGCGCACCCCAGCATGAACATGTTGAGCGTCCTGATACCCAGCTCTTTGGCTCGTTGGGTGCCTTCCACGAAGCAGACACGGTCGGTCTGCCTCTTTATGATGGTGCTTATCTCTTCGTTGCTGGGGTACCGCTCCTTGCCCAGGCTGACGGATAGCGGCGGCAGAGCATGGTTGTTGACGATGGCTATCCCGCCGGAGCGCAGGTAGTGCGCCCATCTTGCCGCCTCCAGTTTTTCTAAAGCGAGTAGCAGGTCAACCTCGCCTCTCTTGATAATCGGGGACCAGACCTGGGGCGCGATGCGCACGTTGCTGAGCACGCTACCGCCGCGCTGCGCCATACCCAGGGTGTCTGTTTTCTTGGCGTCATAGCCAGCGGCTATCGCCACGTCGCCGATGATATCGCTGGCGAGAATGATTCCCTGACCTCCAACTCCGGTCACCAGCAGGTCTAGTTTCGTCATTCGGCTTCCTTATTCATAATCTTGGATTGTGGCACGATTGCCTGTTTGGGGCAGAGCTGCTGGCAGATGGTGCATGACTCACCCACGCACAGTGTCGGCTCAATAAAAATCCGTTCATCTTCCCTTTGAATTGCCGAGCAGCCCAGCAGCAGGCAGGTGCCACAGAGGTTGCACTTCTCCATATCAATGGCTCTCGGCTCACCCCGTTTTGGCACCCGCACCACGCAGTCGCCACGGACGATAATCACCGAAAGCTCAGGGTTATCTAGAGAACTCCTGACGCTTTCCCTCAGCGCTTTCATGTTGAAAGCGTCAACCACTTTGACATCTTTAACCCCCACGCCCCGCACCAGTGGCTCCAGCGCTACTTTTGCGGTCTCTTTCCCCTGCGCCGAGATTCCGGTGCCGGGATGCTCCTGATGTCCGGTCATGGCGGTGGTGCCGTTATCCAGGATTATTATCGTTATCCGTCCCTGGTTGTAGACACCGTCAACCAGAGGGGTGATGCCCGAATGCAGAAAAGTAGAGTCGCCTATCACTGCCACCACTTTCTTATCTACCCCGGCCTTCTCCATGCCCAGTGCCTGGCTGATGCTGGCGCCCATGCAGGCGCAGGTATCCATGGCTAGAAGTGGTGGGTAGGCGCCCAGTGTATAGCAGCCAATGTCGCCGGTGATGATTAAACTCGGCTCTTTTGGCGTCTTATCTTTCGTTTTTGCCAGTCTGGCACGCTGCCCAATAGTGCTGAGGGCAAAGAAGATGCCGGTGTGTGGGCAGCCCGGACACAGCAGCGGGGGGCGTTTGGGTAGCTCCGAGACTGCCTCCACTTTTCGTTGCGTATTTCCAGTTAGCAGCCCTGCACTGCGACTCTTTTCTTCAATGATATCCGGGTTCAGCTCACCGACTCTGGGGATGAATTCCTTCCCGGTGATTTTTATCCCCATCGCCTGTATATTTTCCTGCAAAAACGGGTCAAGCTCCTCAATAACTATCAGCCGCTCTACCTGTTCGGCAAAGTGGTGGATTAAATTCCTGGGCAGGGGGTAGGTCATGCCCAACTTGAGGAAGGAGGCTTTGGGAAAGACCTCCCGGGCATACTGGTAGGCGACTCCGCTGGTTACCACGCCCAGTTTTCGCTCACCCCACAGCACTTGGTTGAGGGGAAAAGTTTCGGCATATTCGGCTAGCTTGACCAGTCGCTCTTCCATGAGCGGGTGCCTGAGCCGGGCATGGACCGGCAGCATGACATATTTTTGCACGTTATGCTGGAACTTCGGCTGGCTGCTTGGCTCAACTCGGCTCCGCTCTGTCTTGACCACTGACTTGGAGTGCGAGATGCGGGTCGTGGTGCGCACCATTACCGGGGTGTCAAATTTTTCACTGAGGTCAAAGGCGTGTGCCATGAGCTCATAGGCTTCCTGGCTGTCGCTGGGCTCCAGCACGGGCACTTTGCCCAGCTTGGCATAGTGGCGGTTGTCTTGCTCGCCCTGCGAGCTGTGCGCCCCCGGGTCGTCAGCGCAGACCACCACCAGTCCCCCGTTTATGCCGGTGGTTGAAGCTGCCATAAATGGGTCGCTGGCCACGTTCAGTCCCACCTGTTTCATGGAAGCCATAGCCCGGACCCCGGCATAGGCCGCCCCCAGCGCCACCTCCATGGCCACCTTCTCGTTGGTTGACCACTCTGCGTAGATATCACCAAAGTGTGCCAGGGATTCCAGTATTTCTGTACTCGGGGTTCCGGGATAGGCGGCGGCTACCTTGACACCAGCGTGGTAGGCTCCCAGAGCTAGAGCCTCATTCCCAGACAGTAGTTTTATCATTTTCGCCACATTATACCATAACTCGCCTCTCGGACAAACACGAATCAGCATTGACAAACGGGTAGCCTATACCTGCATAATACGTTTATACATTTAGCCGAAGAGGAGGTCGTCATGTCTGTCTATCTTATGCTTAACACGCTTACCGACACCGGGAGAAAAGCCCTCCAGGAAGACCCGGAAATGCTCAAGGAAATCAATAAACAGGTGGAGTATATGGGAGTCAAAATCCTGGACCAGTATGCCCTTCTGGGCCAGTATGACTTCGTCAATATTTTGGAGGCGCCGAGTAATGAAGTCATGGTCAGACTGGCAGTAGGCATGAGCGCTAAGGGGAATTTTCAAACCCTGACTCTCGCCGCCATCACCCTTGATGACCTGATTGGTGCTCTCAAGGGGAAGGAGAGTCCCTGGTAATTACTTTTACGATGCTGCCATCACTCTATTATCTCGCTTATTTCTTCTGACCCTCTCTTTGCTCCTTTGACCGCTAGGTTCAGGAATGCTGATTGCGTGGGTGCTGTGTTCACCGCACTCCCTCAAGCTGTTGCGAGTTTGTATTTAATGCCTTATACTAGTTGGCTAGACTGAACGCTTAGGAGGATACAACATGCCGCACGGGTATAACGGTAAAATTTTGCGTGCCGACCTTTCCTCAGGGAAACTAGTAACCGAGGAGCTTCCAGAGAATTTTTATCGCCTGTATTTCGGCGGTGAAGGCTTTGTTGGCTATTTCTTGCTCAAAGAACTCCCCGCCGGAGTTGAGCCTTTAAGCCCGGCGAATAAGCTTATCTTCGCCGCCGGTCCGCTGACTGGAGTGCCGGTGGGAGGCTGTGGCCGCCACAGCATGGGCGGTAAGTCGCCGCTCACTGGAGGCTATGGTGAGGCTGATTCTGGAGGTTACTGGGGGGCTGAGCTCAAAATGACTGGCTTTGACGCCATCATCGTAAAGGGCAAGGCAGAAAAGCCGGTCTATCTTTTCGTTCATGATGGGAAAGCCGAGATTAGAGATGCCCGCCATCTCTGGGGAAAGAAAACTCTGGAATGCCAGAATGCCATTCGTGAAGAGCTGGGCGACTCCCTAATCAAGGTGGCTCAGATTGGTCCGGCTGGAGAAAACCTGGTGCGCTTCGCCTGCGTGTCGAATGATTTAGACGCTTTTGCCGGCAGGACGGGTATGGGAGCGGTTATGGGCTCCAAGAATCTTAAAGCCGTAGCCTGCCGTGGTCATCAGCGCGTTTCCCTGGCTGACCCGGAAGCAGTTAAAGAAATCGGTCGCTGGGTGAGAGATAATACCACCGTAACCCTCAAGGGGATGCATGATTTCGGTACGTCGCGGCTTGTCCCAGCCCTGAATAGCGCGGGAGGTTTGCCTACCCGTAATTTCCAGTTTGGGTCTATTGAGGGTGCTGATAAGATAAGCGGTCAGGCTATGGCGGACACTATCCTGGTGAACCGGCGGGCTTGCTTCGCCTGCCCGGTTCAGTGCAAACGTGAGGTAAAGGTGGACGAACCCTATACCGTTGACCCTCGTTACGGTGGCCCTGAATATGAAACGTTAGCTTCTCTGGGCTCTGATTGTGGCATAACCGACTTGAAAGCTCTCGCCAAGGGTGGTGAACTGGTAAATGGCTATGGGCTGGATAGCATCTCTTGCGGTGCCGCTATCGCCTTTGCCATGGAGTGCTTTGAAAACGGTCTGCTAACGCAGAAGGATACCGGAGGAATTGACCTGCGCTTTGGCAATGTGTCAGCAATGATCCAGATGGTGGAGCAGATTGCGCTGCGCCAGGGCTTCGGGGATACATTGGCGGAAGGTGTCGCCCGCGCATCTAAAAAGATAGGTTCCTCTGCTGAACAGTATGCTATGCATATTAAGGGTCAGGAGCTGCCCATGCATGAGCCTCGCTGGAAGCAGGGCTTGGGTGTTGGCTATATAATGTCACCAACCGGGGCTGACCACTGCCATAATATCCATGATAGCGCCTATACTGAGATGACACCATCGTTAGAGGCATTGAATTCCGTGGGCATACTCGAGCCCTTGCCCCTCAATGACCTTTCTCCGGCAAAGATGCGGCTGCTTAAGTATTATTCTGAATTCATTCATTTGCTGAATTGTTCGGTCTGCTGTTACTTTGTCATGTCTTTGGGCCTGGTGGGATTCGACCGGATAACACGGCTGGTCAGGGCAGTGACTGGCTGGGATTCCACTTTCTTTGAACTCTTAAAGGTTGGGGAGAGAGCAGCCAATATGGCACGGGTTTTCAATCTCAGAGAGGGCTTTACCAGCCAGGACGATACTATGCCGCAGCGTTTCTTTACCCCACACCCCTCAGGTCCCCTCAAGGTGGCGCTTGACCCGGAAGCTTTCCGGAAAGCGAAGCAGACCTATTACGAAATGGCGGGCTGGCCCAATGGTGTGCCTTCCCCGGGTAAACTTGGAGAGCTTGGCATCGAGTGGGCAGTACCTCTGTTACCCGCAAAATAAACCGATTAAGCTGAATTAAGGAGGCAGGGAGATGGAAGGACGGCTTTGGCAGCCGTTTCGTATTGGGCGGATGGAGCTCAAGAACCGGGTCGTGATGGCTCCCATAGTAACCCGCTATGCTACCGATGAGGGTTATGTCACCGAGCGCCTGAAGAATTACTGTGAGGCACGGGCACGTGGTGGTGCCGCTTTGCTTATTTTGGAAGCTAGCTGTATTCATCCCGGTGGACGTACCTTCGCCAACCAGCTAGGCATTATGGACGATGCTTTTATCCCTGGTCTGCGCGAGTTGGTTCGGGTTATTCATAAGCATGGCGCCAGGGCTGCCATTCAACTGGAGCACGGTGGTCGAATGGCCAAATCAGAACTGACCGGGATGCAGCCAGTAGCTCCGTCACCGTTGGCTATGCCCGGGGGTGAGGTACCCAGGGAACTGACCGTTGACGGGATTGCAGAAATCGTCACCTTTTTCGCCCGGGCAGCGCTCAGAGCAAAGAAGGCCGGCTTTGATGGAATTGAAATTCACGGTGCCCACAGCTTTCTTATCGACCAGTTTCTCTCCCGTGCTTCAAACAAACGCCGGGATGCCTACGGTGGCGACGTGCGAAACCGGGCTCGGTTCTTGATTGAAGTGACCAAAGCGGTCAGGGAAGCAGTCGGCGACGATTGTACTGTCTGGTGCCGCATTAATGGCCGGGAATACGGCACCCCGGAAGGCGAGACCTTGGAGGAAGCCCGGGAGACAGCTCGGCTGGCTCAGGAAGCTGGCTGCGAGGCAATTCACGTATCTGGCTACGGACCGAGAGCCCCGAATAACTTAACTACGCCAACCTTTGTTCCGGCAGTGCTTGAGGACTTGGCAGCGGGGATTAAAAAGGCGGTTACCGTGCCGGTAATTGCGGTAGGCAGAATTACCCCGGAAGCCGGCGAGAGAATTCTTAAAGAGGGTAAGGCAGACCTCATCGCCATTGCCAAGGCGCTGCTGGCTGACCCGGAGTTGCCCAACAAAGTAGCCTCCGGCAGGCTGGAGGACATTACCCCGTGCATTGTTTGCATGAGGTGCCGTGATGGCCTTCGCTCAACCAAGTTTGTAGGCATAAAGTGCTCGGTCAACGCTGCTCTGGGGAGAGAAGTGGAATACAGGATTTCCCCGGCCAGGAAGTCCAGGAAAGTCCTTGTCATTGGTGGCGGTCCGGCGGGTATGGAAGCCGCCAGGGTAGCTGCCCGGAGAGGGCATCAGGTAACGCTCTGGGAAAAAGAAGCCAGACTGGGCGGGCAGCTTATTCAGGCAGCCATTCCGCCGCATAAAGACCGGATTGCCCCCCTGGCTAATTACCTCCAGACGCAGCTCGGGAAACTCGGTGTCAGGGTTGAACTGCGCAAAGAGGCCACGGTAGCTATGATTGGGGCGTTCAAGCCGGAAGTCCTTATTTTGGCTACTGGCGTAAAGCCCCTCCTCCCAGATATTCCAGGTCTGGACAAAGCTCATGTCGTTCAGACGGGGGATGTTTTGGAAGGCAGGGCGAAGGTAGGTAATAAGGTAGCCATAATTGGTGGGGAACTGGTGGGCTGCGAGACTGCCGAGTTCCTTGCCGAAAGAGGCAAGAAGGTTACCGTCATGCGCCGGGGCCAGCAAATGGCTCTGGGAGTTGGCCCTAGCCTCAGGCCCTCTTTCTTGGACAGGCTTGGGGAAAAAGGAGTCGCCCTGCTCACCGAGGTCAAATACCATGAAGTTACTTCAGATGGTGTGGTAATCACTAACCGAGAAGGCAGGAAGGAAACCGTTGAAGCCGACACCATTGTTCTCGCCGCGGGCGCTGTCCCGGAGAATAAACTGTATCAGGAAATCAAGGATAAGGTGCCTGAGACTTACTTAATCGGCGACTGTGTTGAGCCTAGAACGATACGCGATGCTATTGCCGATGGCTATCGCATTGCTTTGAAGATATAGCGAATAAGTAGAGGGAGGTTTAATATGGCCAAGCAGGTTATCAGCGTACCAACATCGCTTCCTGGAATCCCTTTCTCTCCGGGGATGAAAGCTGGCGACTATATTTTTGTCTCGGGTCAGGTTGGACACGTCGACGAAAAAGGCAATGCCGTTAATGGAATTGAAGCTCAGACCAGACAGGTTTTGGAGAATATGAAGCGTGTTTTGGAGACAGGCGGTGCCTCTTTAAGTGATGTTGTTAAAACCACTGTCTTCTTGGTCAAAGCCGATGATTTCTCCAAGATGAACGAAGTGTATAAGACTTACTTCGTTAAAGACTTTCCCGCTCGTTCAACGGTAATTATCGCTGCTTTGGCGCGTCCTGAGATACTGGTTGAAATAGAGGGTGTGGCTTATCACCCCTAGTCTTATTAGGGCTGGCTGGGTAGATGTCTAAGATATGGAATATAGGCTTGGCCATAGTACTGCTGGTCAGCCTGCTCTTCTTTGCCGTTCCCGCCTCAGCTGATGTGCTTTCCTGGTCGGCTGAGCCAATCCCCGGTGCCGGCGGCAATGTCCTGGGACCGGAAGGAATTGACGTCCGTGACCTTGCTGTGGCTGCCGATGGGATGACCATCTACGCTGCCCCCGGCGATAGTATCTCTCAAAAGGCTGTCTATATCTCAACTGATGCTGGCGTGAGTTGGACCGCTTTAACCGTCCCTCTCCAGGCTGACCTGGTGGCAGTTGCCCCTGATGACCCGAATACGGTGGCTGTAGCCCGGCAGAGTGCGCCGGCAGTCTATTTGACCGTAAACGGCGGCTCAACTTGGCGCTCTCTGGGCGCGGTTAAAGACAAAGATACTGCTGCCGCCGTCGAAATTTGTGCTCTTGCCATCTCGGCGGCAAGCCGTGAAATACACTATATTGCCGTCGCCGGCAGGGAGGCAGGCAATGTTGCCAATGTCTGGTATTGCCAGGGTGGCTCAGCCGCGCCGGTATGGGAGCAGACCAGGAATCTGCCTGGCTTTCGCAGTGCCAGTGCCGTAAAGGCGGTGGCATTTTCGCCTGATTTCCCATTAGACAGGGTTATGGTCGCCATTGGTGAGACCGACCACCAGTCGGTCAACTTTGAAGTCCTCAGCTTTGATTCCCGGAAGTGGAATGAAGATGCTGGCTTCTCTGGTTATCCAGTCGCCATCGTCACTGACGATGGCATTACTGGCCTTACTTCAGCTTCACTATCTCTTCATCCTGACTATTCCAGAAGTGATGATAAGTCACCTGTCGCTTTCGTTGGCTTGGCGGTCAATGGCGATGCTGAAGCCAGGGCGACCAGCGGTATTTATCGCCTGGAAAATACGGATAAAGAAGCATTAAAAACGGGGATTAACATCCACAGTGTTGCCTTTGATGGCAGCCATCTTGTCGCCGGTGCCGGCGATGACACTGCTGTCTATCACAGTGCTAACCCGCTCAGGACCACGCCCAGGGTGGATGCTGTCTCCCCTCTAAAGAGACCGGGTGGTGAGAACAGGGTGGCGGTTGCCTGGGCTGGTAGCAACGTGGTAGCCGGGACCTCGGGTAACGAGAGCGCCTTTGCCATCTCCAGAAACAAAGGTAAAACCTTCAATGATATCAGCCTCATTGATACCGCCCTTACCAGTTTGGTGGATGTCGCCGTGGCTGCTGATGGCAGCGCTGTCTATTTGGTGACCGATGACGGCTCGGACCTCAGCCTGTGGCGCCGGAGTGCTTCTTGGCAAAGGGTGCTCAGCCGGCAGGACACTACCAGCTATCTTGTCCGTCTGGCTCCTGGAGAGGCTGACGTGGTCTATTTAGCGGAGAGGGGTGCCAGAACTATCTACTATAGCTCGGATGGGGGAGAGACAGAGTGGTCGGCTCGCACCTGCGACCTGGATATTCAGGACCTGGCAGTGGAAAGCGGTAGTGTTGCTTATGCTCTGAATCAGGAATGCGAGGTAGCCAGGTCAAATAACACTGGGCTTAGCTGGGGGGAGGCGGAGTCAACTGAGCTTGATGACGAGGATTTCGGGCACATGATAGTCAGCGCGGGCGAGGATAACCTGCTGGTGGGCAGCGCCAGTGGCTACGTGGCTTATTCCACCAACGGTAACTCGTCGTGGAGCAAGATTCCTCAGCAACTCCATAGCGGTGCCGAAAAAGTCCAGGTGGTAGCCAGCAATAACTTTGCCAGTGATAGGACTATCTACGCTGCCAGCGATAAAATCGGGCAGGACATCAAGCGCTGGATAATTGGTACCAGCAACCAGTGGACGGACATTTTCAGGAACGCTTTAACCGGTGGTGTTTATGGCCTGCTTATGGACGGTAGCGCGCTCTATGCCCTGGAATTCAATCCTTACCGCAGCGAGAGCAGGCTGTGGCAGTGCCTGTCGCCAGCTACTGCTACTGACGTATCAAGAAGCTGGGAATCAAGGACTAGCACTCCTGACGCTATTGACACCGGGGTCTGTTTCAATGCCACCCCTCAGGCACTGAGAGCAAGCTTTGACGGCAGGCTGTGGGCAATTAAGACCAACGGCACCAACCGTCTTTACTGCCTTACCGATATTATGACGGGGCTGAAATTGAAAACACCGGAGCCGGAATTCACCAGCCCGGTAAACCTGGTGACTGGCATTGCGGAAGAGGTGAAGTTCCGCTGGGAGCGCCCGTTTTCTGCCGCCGAAAAATATGAGCTCGAAATTGCCCTTGACGAAGAATTCACCAAACCTGTCACTACGATAACTGTCAGCAGCGACCAGTCAACCGTAATTGTACCGATTGGACCGGATAGAACCGGCGATGCCCGATTTGATTTCATGGCCGGGACCGCTTATTACTGGAGAGTGCGGGTGACCCAGCCTCTTTACCATCTCTACTCTGAAACCCACCGCTTCACCGTTGAGACTCTGGAGATACCGCCCCCCGTAATCATTGAGCGTCCCCCGCCAGCGGTAATCGAAGTACCACCCCCGCCATCAGTTGAAGTACCGTTCCCGGAGATAAAACCGTCACCCCCGTCGTTGCAACTACCACCGCCATTAAAGATAGTAATTCCACCGGCACCGGAAGTTCCAGCCCCGGTTACTCCCCCCTATGCCTGGGCAATAATCGCCATCGTCGCCGTCTTGACCATTGTCTTGATGTTGATAATCTTTGCCGATTTCCTTTCTGCCCTGTGGCTGCGTGAAGGCAGGTACCGATGGTCCCGGTTGCGGCGCCGGTTATGTGAGGCAAAGTATCTGAAGCAGCCTTTGCCGGTGGCAAGTTCTCTCGCCGATATTGAGGCTTGCCTGGCACAGGTAACCTGGACTATGGACGGGCCTTTCCATCTTTTCGATGCCATCAGCTATCCGCAAACCGTTTGGACCAGGAAAAAAGATGACTGCGATGGCTTTGCCATACTGGCCGCGGCATTATTGCAGCAGTGGCAGCCTGCTTCCAAACCGGTGTTGCTGACCGCCATGCTTTGGCCGCTGCGCCGCAGCCATACCGTCTGTGCTTTCTCGGTACCAGGTGCCGGACTGTGGTTCTTTGACAATAATTCGCTGCGTCGGGGGCGTTTCCGCACCTATGCTGAGATTATCTCCAGGATTAAAGGTAAGGCAAAGTTGGTCTGCTGGGACGTGGTGGACCCTGATACCCTGCAAACTGTAGAGTTTCATCGCGCCTGATGTTTCAATTGTCTAATCCGCCAGGTACTGCTTGGGAAACTTGGCGACAACGGTATAGTTCGGGTCAACCACGTTGCCGACTCGCATGGTCATTACCTGCGAGATGACCTGAAAGGCTTCCCACTTTTCAAATCCGTAGTCATCAACCAGCCATCTGAGCAGTTCAATTTGGGCGATGCGCAGGCTGTCCATTAGCGGGCGCCCGCTGCCGGCGGTCATGATGTGCGTATCATCTTCCAGGCGGGGCCATTCCATGCTTTTGCCTTTTATCACTTCAAGTTTGAAGGTCACTTCGGCGGTTGTTTCTAGCGCCACGCCGCAAATTTCACCATCGCCTTGAGCGGCATGGACATCGCCGAAAGCCAGATAGGCGCCACGCACCCAGACCGGCAGGTAGAGTGTGGTACCCTCTTTCGTCTCCACGCAGTCCATATTGCCGCCGTGCTCGCCCGGGGCAAGTGAGGTCTCAATACGACCAAACCTGGGGGCGACGCCAATGGAGCCAAGAAACGGATGCAGCGGGATTTCAATTCGTTTCAGCTTGCTCTCTTCAAGCTCCAGAATTCCGGTATTTCGCTCCAGGTCTAGCTGCCAGTCAAACTTGCGCTCCGGTATCGGGTCGTTGAGAAACAGTTGCTTGCCCGGCACCTCTCCGGTAAGGCAGGCAAAATGGGTTCTATACCTTGACCAGGCGTAATTGCGGTTGAGCTTAATCTTTCTGATATGCACTGCCAGCGTGTCGCCGGGCTCAGCTCCCTCTATATAAATCGGGCCGACGAGGGGATTTCGTTCACAAAAAAGGGTAACATCGCTCCGCTGTTTCTGTTCCTCGGGCATCGGCTCCATCTTTTCATTGAAACCGCCCGCATCCCGCGTCAGCGCTATAACCGTGTCGCCATTTTGGACGGTCAGGGCCGGCTCATTGGGCCCGAAAGTATAATAATAACGGCACGGCTCAAGTTTATGAATTGTGCCTTCTCTCATCTCAGCTCACCCCCCGTATCTATTTTGCCGGTATTTATCTTTACGGTATGCTCTTTACCCCGATAAAAGAGGGCTCGTGCATCGGGATGAGGATATCAGCCAGCCCTTTTATTTTGAGGGTGCTTTCAAAGGCAGCCACCGCGTCTATGTGGGTGCCCGGGGTAATTATTGGCATTACTTTCTTGATTTCCTCCGGCGGCTCGAAGTTCTCCTTCACACAGCAGAAACCGGTAATAACCGCTTTACCCTGGTCGGTATTGATGGCGACTGCCTGCGTCCCCGGCGAATGCCCCGGTGCCGGAATGAGCTCGATTCCCGGTTCCACTTCGTACTGACCATTTATCAACACGAAGTTCAGGTCCTGCAAAAGGTCTTTTCGATAACTGAGGCCGGTTAACGGGTGAGGTGAAAGAGCGAATCTTAATTCTTCCTCGGTAACCAGTACTTTCGCATTCTTGCATTTGGCGGTATTAACGCAGTGGTCCCAGTGGAGATGGGTCTGGATAACGATGTCAATATCTTCTGGTTTTAACCCCACGCTGCCCAGAGCCTCTTCAAATGACATTATCTTTTCCGCCGGAAAGCCTCGGTAGCTTCTCGCCATCTCGACTTCAGCACCCGTATCAACCAGAATATTTCTCTCGGCTCCCTCTATGTACCAGCAATAGATGGGTGCCTGAATCTTCGTCCCGTATTTGTATCGGTAGGTGAGGATTCCCATGTCCAGTTCCATTGTTATCAGCGGAAAAGGCCTAATTCGGTAAGTTTTCATAGTTTTGCTTCCTCCTCTCGGATATATTGCTGACCGGAGTAATTGTTAAGATGGAGATTATGGCAACAAGAGCCAGGCCGGCAAATACCAGCCAGGTCACTTGGTAACTGCCCAGATTATCATAAGTCCAGCCGGCTATGGTTGGACCTATTATACTCCCGATGCCGCCTATACCGACAATTAGACCGAATATGGTTCCGAAGCTGGTCCGGCCAAAGTATTCTCTGCTCAAAGATGGCCTGAGCGAATTGCTGCCCCCATAGCCAATGCCAAAAATGATAAGGAAAGGAACGAGTAGCCACATACTGGTAGCGGAAGCATATCCAAAGCAGAGCACCCCGCACCCCATCATGATGTAACTTGCTGCCGCCATCAATTTCCGGTTTGATTTATCTCCCAGCCAGCCAAGGCCAAGGCGACCTAAAATACTCATCAGCGGTATAGCCGTAGCTACCAGACTGGCTGTGGCTCTTTTGATACCGACACTGCTGAGATAGGGCATTACGTGCGTGACTACGGCACTCATTACCAGCATGTGATACCAAAATGATATGGCGAGGCGCCAGAACGCACCGCTCTTCAGGGCTTGCTTTGTTTTTACTTCTATATCGGCAGCCTGCGATTGACCTGAATCATCCGGGTATGTGGCGGAGGATTGCCTCTGGCCATCGGGGTAATAGCCGTATTGCTCTGGCTTGCGGCGGAATAAGAACGATAGCGGCAGGATTACGACTACCGCGCCCAGTGCCAGTATATTTGCTGACATGCGCCAACCGTACAGTTCAATGCATCTGACGATTGCCGGGATTAGCAGGCCACTGGAGCCAAAACCGCTGATTGCGATACCACTCGCTAAGCCTATCTTTCTCCTGAACCAGTTGGCAATAGCCGTCATCAGTACCGTCAGGGTGCAGCCACTAATACCAACGGCTATTAAAGCGAAAGCCCCGTAAAACATGGCCAGAGATTTCGCTGCCCCCAGTAGAAGTAAACCGGCTGCGGTAATAATTGCCCCGCTGAATATCAGCCTCTTTGGACCCCAGCGGTCAGCCAGTACTCCTACGAGTGGCGCCAGAAGCCCAATTTCCAAACCACGCAGGGAAGCGGCAAGTGAGATTTGCGTGTAGCTCCAGCCCATCTCATCGGCTATAGGCTCAAAGAAGGCGGTAAAACCATAGAAGACCGCCCCCCCCACATATAGGGCAGTAAGAAAAGACGCGCCAGTAATCCACCATCCATAGAATATCTTGCGTGGTTTCAGCTTGAAAACCATTTCTCAAAAACCGTCCATAGTTGAATACCTGAAGCCTTGTCCGGGGAAGTCTTTTCCGGTAAAATGCCTTGACTGAACACTATAATGCTAACATTATATGCGTGTCATACACAAGGATATCCGGCGTTAGTAATGACCAGTCAATTTAGATTTTTGTTATCCGTTGTCATTTGAGTAGTTACCCCTGCTCAAACTATGCCTTACCCATTTCTACTGGTTACTTTTATCAAATTGTAATATTTCTGTAGCTTTTTTTTAACATATAAAGCCTGTTTTTAATGTTTTTGTAAGATATCAAGTGTACACTAAAGCTTACCAATAATATAGTAAGTAAATTAATGCTAAAGAAAGGACGTTGTGAAATCTATGTCAGCTGTTGACGAATTATTGGATCGGATGCTAACGGTTAATGAAGTGGCTCACCTTCTCAATGTTCATCCTGGAACGGTCAGACGGTGGGAAAAGAAAGGTCAGCTGAGGTCTTACCGGCTTGGCCCGAAGCAAGTTATAAGATTCAAGAGAGAGGATATATCCAGCTTTCTCAATCATACCAGTGAATCGCCCCGTACTGATATGGTTATTAAAGCCTAATCAGCAATAGCCAGATAATGCTAACGTTGCTGATGGTAGAAAATAAGGAAGATGAAAAATAAAGGCATAAACGACCAGTGAGGTGTTGTTTGAGGCGACTGAATTTGAAGTCGTGCAAAGGTCGAAAGGTTAATTGCTTAAAAACTTATTTGCTTGAAGGGAGTCGGATTGGAGATGCCTGATATGCCATTAGAAGAGCACCAGACAGAAGAACCTCGGTCAAGATTGCGAAAGAATTTTATTCAGCCTGAGATTTTGCACTTGGTTCCGGAGACAATGGCCAGAAAATATGTTGCTATACCTCTGGAAGTAAGCGGTAATGTCCTTCACGTGGCTATGGCAAACCCGTCTGACGTCATCGCTCTGGAAGCATTGACCGCCCATACCCAGATGCATATCATAACTGAGAAAGCCAGTGTCAATGAAATTCAGGAAGCCATAGACTTCAACTACCAGTCCTACGAGGGAATCGAAAAGCAGATTTCCAGCCTCTCACTGGATACGGAGGTAACTGAGCCAGAGCTCAAACTGGATACGACAACCGATGCGCCGGTAGCCCGCGCCCTCACCATGATTATAGATGAGGCGGTAAAAGCTAGAGCCTCCGACATACATCTTCAACCGCAGGAAGATAAACTGATGGTGCGCTGCCGCATTGATGGCAGCCTTCACGATATGCTTTCCCTCCCCATGACGACGGCCACCCCGCTCATTTCACGTATTAAAATCCTGGCCAACATGAACATTGCCGACCATCATCGTCCGCAGGACGGTCAATTCTCGGTAAGGACGGGGGGCGGTAATTCAATAGATATCCGGGTGGGTACGGTATCAACGGTCTACGGGGAAATGGCGGCGCTAAGGCTCTTGGACAAATCAAGAGCGATTATGAACCTTTCCGAGCTGGGGTTTCTTCCCCAATGCCTGACAAAGTATGAAGAGATGCTTAAAGTCCCCTACGGCATGATTCTGATCAGTGGCCCCACCGGTTCTGGCAAAACCACCAGCCTTTATGCCTCGGTTAACTGTCTTGACTGCCGGGGACGGAACATTATTACTATTGAAGACCCGGTGGAGTACCGGTTCAGGAATATTAATCAGATTCAGGTTAATCCCAGGGCTGGCCTGACCTTTGCCAGTGGACTCAGGTCTATATTACGACTTGACCCGGACGTGATACTGGTTGGTGAGATACGTGATGCCGAAACAGCCAGAATTGCTATCCAATCAGCCCTTACCGGGCATCTGGTGCTCTCCTCAATCCATGCCAATGATGCCGTCGGCGTGGTCTTCCGACTTATTGACCTGGGTATTGAGCCCTTCTTAGTAGCCTCAGCGCTCATTGGCGTGGTTGCTCAAAGAATGGTGCGGCGGGTTTGCTCTGATTGTGCTCATTTAACTACCTTGCCTTTGCTGGAACAGGCCAGTTACCAGAGGGAGGCGGATGATAAGCGGAAAGAGTTCCTCTGCGGTACCGGCTGCACATCATGTTCCTATACCGGCTACTTTGGCAGGACCGGCCTTTTTGAAATACTAACAGTCAGTGATGAGATTAGAATGATGCTGCTCAAAGGAACCACGACTGCGGAACTCAGAACTCAAGCCCTAAGCGAGGGGATGATACCCTTGATTAGCGATGGGATGTTAAAGGTAAAGGAAAATATGACTACTCCAGCTGAAGTCCTGCGTAATGCCTACTCAGTGGACTAGTGATTTGCTTTCTTAGGTCATGTAGTAAAAATTGAGAAAGGGACGGGTGAGATGGTTTTCCAGTATATGGCCTACAATGAGAGGGGAGAGGTGATTAAGGGCAAACTGCCGGCGGCAAATGAAGAGTCGGCAACTGACCTGTTAAACTATGCCGGTTACCGGGCAATTATCCTCAAACCGTACGTTCCCTTTGTTAACCTGGATAAACTGAGGGGCAGCTTTTTTAAAGTGAAATCAAATGACATAATATTGTTTTTCCGTCAGCTGGCCATGCTGCTTGATTCTGGCATAGATATCGTTGCCTCTCTGGAGTTATTGCAGGAGCAGGCAGCCAACCACGCCCTGAAGAACATTCTGGGTGAAGTGATTTCCGACATTCGTAGCGGTCATCGCTTTTCCAAAGCTCTGGGCAAACATCCGAGGGCTTTCTCGCCGATTTACTGCCGGCTGATAAGTGTCGGGGAGCAGGGTGGTGAGCTGGAGGCGGTGT
>CAZWYS010000005.1:0-40493 GCA_964638295.1 uncultured Dehalococcoidaceae bacterium | reverse complement strand
GCTGGAACTTTATCTATATCATTCTATCTTTTCGCAGCGAATACGGCGGGTTAACACCCAATAGTTGCGGAATTATTTCCTATAAATACGGTGGGTGATAAATGGGGGTTATGGCACTTTGAAATTAACTAAAACAAGCTGGCTGATAATAACTATCGGTCTTTTTGTCATTGTACTGGCTGGACTGGGTGCCGTTCGTTCTCAGCAGGTTCACCAGCTGGACCAACTGAAAGACGAACTTGCCCTGGCACAGTTAAAGTTAAAGGGTTTTCAATTTGAAAAGTTAACTTTCCGTCAAAAGGAACTGGAGCAGCAACTGAGTGAAACCGCGTCACAATCTGAAGCTGCCAAAACGACACTTTCCCAGCCAGTCAAGAGCATTACTATCAGCGATACCCTGTTTGACATTGCGGAGACTAACAGTGTTAATGTTACCGAGATAAAATCGTCAGGCCTGGCCGAGAGCAATCTGGAAGGGGTCCCCTGTTCAGCTCTATCCCTTAACGCACAAGTTGAGGGAGAGATGGACAACCTGATTAGCTTTATCACCATGTTAAACAATGACTTTGCGGCCGGTGCGGTCAAGTCAGTAGATATCAATATCCCAGACAGAACCGGTGAGAAGAAGCCGACAGCGAATTTCCAGATGGTTATTTATACTTATCAGGGCGGCTAACTATGGCTAAGAAAATTGTTTCTTTATATATCGATGATGCCAGCCTCCGGTTAGTGGTAACCCATGATAAACAGGTAAAAAAATGGGCTGACTTACCACTGGAGCCAGGCTTGGTCAAGAATGCGGTTATCCTTAAAGAGGCAGAAGTTGCCGCCAAAATCAAGCAACTTTTTAAAGTCAGGAAAGTAAAGTCCAAAAAGGTCGCCATTGGCGTGAGCGGGCTACACTGCCTGACTCGTCCGATTATCTTACCGCAGTTACCCAAAGAGATGCTGGAGGAAGCTGTCCGGAGAGAAGCGAAAAGAGCACTGCCAGTACCCCCGGAACAACTTTACCTGTCGTGGCAGGCCATCGCGGCTGCCGAAGGAAAGACGCAAGTCTTCCTGATAGCGGCACCCCGCAAAGCAACTGACGCCCTGTTCAAGGCACTGCACCGGGCAGGGCTCAAACCAGACCTCATGGACTTGAAACCCCTGCTCTTAGCCAGAGTGGTAAAGGAAGCCACCGCCATAATTGTTGATGTTCAGCCAACTGAATTTGACATCGTCATCATGAGTGACGGCATCCCTCAGCCTATTCGCACGTTGCCTCTCCCCGACGAAGCACTGACCTGGCAAGATAAGCTAACCATGATAAAAAATGACCTGGCCCGAACCATTGAATTCTTCAATGCCAATAATCCAGAAAAGACTCTTGACACATCAGTGCCGATATTTGTCTGTGGTGAGCTGACCGATGAGTCAGAGCTATGTCAATTTCTAGCCGATGAGTTCAAGCACCCTGTTTCGCCGCTACCATCGCCGTTAACCTGCCCCAAAGGACTGGAGGCAAACCGTTACATGGTCAATATGGGGCTGACCCTGAAGAAGCTCTCAGCGGGAAAAGAGAGCGAACCTCTGGTAACCAATTTAAACATTCTGCCCGCTGCTTACCGGCCTGAACCGATTTCTCTAACCAGGGTTCTTTCCGTGCCCGCCATCGTCATTGCGGTTAGTTTACTTTTCCTTCTGGTAGCGCTCATTCAAAATGCTTCGGCTGACATCAGCTCCTTCCACAGCCAGCTGAATGTTACTGACCAGCTCCTGCAACAAAAGTCAGCCCAGAAACAAAAGCTGACCGCGAAAATTGCCGAGCTGCAAGAAACAATTACGACGACAGAGACCTCTGGCGGTAACTTTGCGGCGGCAGTGGCTAAACTTGAAAAAAAGAGTAAAATGTTTAATGATAATCTAGAAGTGACCGTAAACAGTTTATCTGATAATATAAGTCTGACCAGTATCAGTCACGTTAATCCTAGCTTGACCATGAAAGGCAGAGTACCAAGTGAAGAGGAGATTATATCATACCTTGAGGAGTTAGACGCCAGCGGCAGGTTCTCCGGCATTACCATTACCAGCCTGCAGAGAACTGCCGATGACGGAATGGATTTCTCCTTACTCCTCACGGCGAAAGAGTGAGCTAATGGATATTTTCTCGGTGATTAATCTAGCGGCTGAAAAAGGCGCTTCCGATTTACACCTGGTCGCTCACCGCCCCCCGATATTTCGCATTAATGGTTCGCTTCAGCCAGTCGCCGATATGCCGACGCTGACGCCTGAGGATATAAATCAGGCGCTTCACCAGTTAACTTCGGATAAGGAAAGGGCTGATTTTGAGCGCTGCCTGGAGCTGGATTTTGGCTACACTCTTCCCGATGTCAGCCGGCTCCGCTGCAATGCGGCGAAACAGCGCGGGACGATTAGCCTTACTATACGATTGATACCGCTGACCATCCCCAATCTTGATGAACTGGGCTTGCCCGGGGTATGTAAAGAGCTAGTTCTCAAACCCCGGGGGCTGGTGGTGGTGAGTGGACCCAGCGGCAGTGGTAAATCCACCACCCTGGCGGCCATGATTAATTACCTGAACAGCCTTGAAGCCCTCCAAGTGGTCACCATTGAAGACCCGATAGAATACGTCTACTCTGATAATAAGTGCACCATCACCCAGCGGGAGCTTGGCAATGATACCTTCTCTTTCGCCGAAGCATTAAAGCACATATTGAGGCAGGACCCGGATGTTATCCTGGTTGGCGAAATGAGAGATTTTGAGACGGCGGCGGCAGTGCTCACCGTGGCTGAAACCGGGCACCTGGTTTTAACCACCGGTCACGCCACCAGCGCCTCACAGGCTGTGGAGCGAATAATAGACCTTTTCCCCACTCATGAACGCCACCTGGCGCAGACGCGCATGGCATCCCTGCTCCTCGGTATTTTATGTCAGTCGCTGGTGCCCAAAGCTGATGGCTCGGGAAGGGTAGCCGCGGTAGAGATTATGCTGGCCAGTCCGGCGGTAAGAAACACCATCCGAGAGGGTAAAATTTATCAGTTGCCCAATGCCATCGTCACCCAGGCCCGGTTAGGAATGGTGCTGCTTGACCATGCCCTGGTTGACCTGTACCGCAAGGGAGTAATCAGCAGCGAGAACCTGTTTGCTTTCTGTAACGACCAGGAGGAAGTGGCCAAAATGACCGGTAAGTCGGAGGTGGGGTACCAAAGCTCAGCCCATGGCTAATTTGGCAACAATGATTAAGCTTTCCTTTCGTTTATTACCAAGAAACCTCCTCCCACCTTACCTCCCTTCCCCTCAATAAGGGAAGGGAGAATTATATAGGGGGGCTTAACCTCTACCGGTTCTCACTCTTGACTACTCAGTGCAAAACGCTCAGAATACGACGGATATGGAAGTTACTTTAATAGTTATTTTTGCCTTATTTGGCACGGCTATCGGCAGTTTTCTCAATGTCTGCATCGACCGTTTGCCGGCGGGCAAGTCATTACTTCATCCACCCTCTCACTGCGATAGCTGCCAGCACCGGCTGGCGCCAAAAGACCTCGTGCCGGTGTTCAGCTATTTATGGCTGCGCCGACGTTGCCGGTACTGTCAGGCAATCATCCCCCAACGTCCCTTCTGGGTGGAGGTCGGCAGCGGGTTCCTGTTTGCCTTTACCTGCTGGTACTTTGGCCTGAGCATCGAGTTTGCCGTTGCCGCTTTTTACGGCAGCCTGTTTATTGTGCTGGGGCTCATTGACCTGGAACACCAGCTCATCCTGAACAAAATAGTCTATCCGACGGTGGTAGCGGCACTGATTATTGACGTCTTCCTGCCCCCACCGGGCATCTTTGACTTTTCATTACCCTGGCCCTGGCCGGGAATCGTCAATGGTGCCCTGGGCGGAGCTATAGGATTCGTCTTGCTGCTATTAATTTACCTGGTCTCTCTTTTAATATACAAGCAAGAAGGGATAGGCCAGGGAGACGTTAAAATGGCGATACTAATCGGCCTGGTTACCGGCGCAAGGCTGGTACTGGTCGCTATTACCATTGGAGCCATTATCGGTGGGCTGACAGGCGCAGTTCTACTCTTGCTTAAAATAATGAAACGTAAAGAACCCATCCCCTTTGGCACTTTTTTGTCGCTGGCGACGATAGTTACCTTCCTGTGGGGTAATGATATTCTTAGCTGGTATCTGGGATTTTTTTAGCTCTCCAGCAATAACATTTTATTTACGCAGACTTCCCTTAGTATTGACAAACGGCGAAAAAATCAGTACAATAGTACTAACAAATAGGTAGGGGAGGTCAGGAGTGAGGGTAAATAAGCGGCGCTCTGACGTAGAGATAATCGCCGACATGCTGGAGGTAGGTGAGAACGGCGCTGGGAAGACTGAGATTATGTACAGCGCCAATATGAGCTACAGCCAGATACAGAAATACCTCGGTTATTTGTTGGCCCACGGTTTTATTGATAAGATGAAGATGGGTAATCCAGCCGTGACTTATCAGGTGACCAATAGCGGTTTAAGGTTGCTCCAGTTAATAAGTAGCCTGAAGGAGATGCTAGGACTGGATGATAGCGATAACCTTTAGAGGTATAAGGGAGTAATTGAATAACCTGAGGGCAAGAATGTCTTCAGGTTTCTTTTTAAATTAGGAGAAAGGAGTGCAGCGTGGCAGAAAAGAGAATGTTAATTGTTGACGCCGACGTAGTCAGAAAGATGGACGAGAATCGCGGGGATATGAGCTGCTCGGAGTTTATTAACTTTCTAATTGATAGCCGGCTGGAGAAAGAACCCGGAAACAACCACCATTACGTAGATAAGGAAGAATTCTCCCAGTTCACACTGGGAATGAAGGAACTGCTACGTAATTTCCTGGAGTTTTTCCTCAGCTACGGGCTAGAGTTAGGCAAGCAGCCACAGGACAAAACCTTCGATGAGTTCAGCCAGAAGTTGCAAGCTCTGGGTAACTCCGGTTACAAAGCCGAAAAACTTTAATAAATTTCTCTGACACCCTCTCGTCTTCCCCTCTTTTTAGTATTAGCCTCCCCCAAAATAGAACTATCTTCTAGAACACAATCACTTCCCAAACTGATTTATCTATCATAGTCTTTCTCTACAGGTGATGTTTGCCCTTTGGCAGACAATGCAGTCTGGGAGTGAGAGATGCCAAAAGCAGCCGAACTTTTAGAGCAGGGTAGAAATGAAGAGTTATGGCAGATGTGTTGTGGCTTCCTGCGCCTTGATTTAGAGCAATTCATGGCCATCCAGAAACGGCTATTGCTAGAGCAAATAGGGCTTATAAAGCGGTGTACCCTGGGCAGGAAGATTATGCGGGGAGCAAAGCCAGAGACCGTAGAAGAATTCCGGGAGCAGGTGCCGTTGACTACCTATACTAATTATTGTCCCGAGCTTATAGAAAGAAGAGAGGCCCCGCTGCCGGCAGAGCCGGCTTCCTGGGTGCACACCTCAGGGAAATCAGGTGAATACCCCTGTAAGTGGGTGCCAATAACACAAGCCTTTGCCCAGGAATTGAGTACGGTAACATACGGGATAGGCATGCTCTCCAGCTCTAAAGAGTGGGGGGACGTCTCTCACCTCAGCGGCTGTCCCAGGATTGTTTACACGGTGGCACCCAGGCCATATATGTCAGGGGCTCTGGCCAGCATGTTAGAGCTGCAATCCCCTGCAAATTACCTGCCTCCCCTGGAAGAAGCCGAAGAGCTGTCTTTTGAAGAAAGGGTTAAACTTGGTTTTCAGCTAGCCCTGTCCCAAGGGCTGGACTACTTCTTTGGTCTCTCCATGGTGCTGGTGGTGGTGGGGAACAGGTTCAGCCACCCTACCGATAAGGTAGATATCCGCCCCCTGCTCCGCCAGCCGAAGGCACTGTTCCGTTTGCTCAAGGGGCTATCCAAGAGCAAACTGGCCCGACGGCCAATGCTGCCTAAAGACCTGTGGTCAGTGAAGGGAATCATGAGTGGTGGTCTTGATAGCGGGGTCTACCGGGGAAAAATAAAGGAGCTCTGGGGGAGATACCCGCTGGATACCTATGCCGGTACCGAAGGCGGCGTCATCGCCACCCAGACCTGGGATTATGAAAGCATGACCTTTATCCCCAGTCTCAATTTCCTGGAGTTTATTCCGGAAAAGGAGCATTTCAAGTGGCGCTTGGACCCAAGTTACCGGCCAAAGACGATATTGCTCGACGAAGTGAAACCTGATGAGAACTACGAGATAGTTATCACCAATTTTCATGGTGGGGCATTGGTCAGATATCGGCCGGGTGATATGATAAGGATAACTTCGCTGCGCAATGAGAAGCTGGGCATTAATATCCCGCAAATGGTTTTTGAGCGGCGAGCTGATGACCTGCTTGATTTCGTTTTCGTCCGGCTGACCGAAAAGACAATCTGGCAGGCAATAGAGAATACCGGACTGGCTTATGAGGATTGGACCGCCTACAAGAAAGAGAAGGAGCCGGTACTGAGCCTTTCCGTAGAACTTAATGACGATTACCGTGGCAATGAAGCTGATATTGCCGCCGCCATCCGAGAGCAGATTATTAAATCAGATAGCAATGTTAGAGATACGGAGTCGCTGATTCGCAACGACTTTGCTGCCATGATTGATTTCAAAGTAGAAGTAAATCTGCTGCCACGGGGAGCTTTTGCTAACTACACGGCACAAAGACGAACCGAAGGGGCTGACCTGGCCCATCTTAAGCCGCCTCATATTAATCCTTCGGAGAAAGTGCTTTCCCTTCTGATGGCCAAGCCGGAAGAGGTAATCAGAGTTACCGCCGGGGCGGAAGCGGTGGCCGTTCGCTAGTACTTTAGTCTCCCTCACTTTGGTTAACCGACTTTAGTTTCACTTGACAGCCTCCCTGTTTGAGTTAATAATTACCTCGTAATGAACATTTACGCACTATTTCCTTTAGTGGCGGTAATCGTTTATATTCCGCTATTGGTTACCACCATTGGCAGCCGTCCCTGGCACACGCGCCAGAAACTCTTTATTCTTTTTCTAATTGCTGCCATGAGCTGGAGTCTGACGGACGTCTTTCTGCGCAGCAACGTTTTCCCACAGTATAATAACTTTCTGCTTAAAGCTATTCTCATTACCTATACTTTAACCGCCGTGCAATTCCACTGCTTTGCTTCTTCTTACTACGCCCCGGGTGAGGGACGCTGGTTGCCTCTGGCGTATATCTCGATGGTACTTGTCGTCACCCTGGTGGCACTGGGGATTGCACCTAAAGGGGTTGAGGCTGAAGGTGACAGGCTTTATCTTGATTACGGAAGAGGAATCGTCTTTTTAGCACTTCCCCTTATGAGTATGGCGACCAGGACAGTTTACGTTTTCTGGCGGAGGCTGAAGGTTTTAGATAACCCGGTGCTCCGCAACCAAATCGTTTCTCTACTCTTCGGTCTTTCCGCTCTAATCACTTTTACTTTTGCCGCCCTCCTCCCCTTTGGGAGGGAGTATGCGGTAACTCACTTTGGCAGCATTATTATGGCCTCCATCCTCAGCTACGCTGTTATCCGGCACCAGTTAGTGGACATCAGGATTGTTTTACGGGGTGGCTTGAGTTGGGTCAGCCTCGGGCTTATTGGCGTTGTCATCTACGGACTTTTACTGGTAGTTTTACATAGCGTTTTCGGCTTTGAGATTGACCTGACCTCCTCGTCTTTAGCTACTTTTGTCGCCATACTAGTCGCCGTATTTATTTACAGACTACGCAGCCATCTTTTTATCACGCTGGGCAAAGCCTTTCAGGGACAGAGCTACGACTACCGCCAGAAACTATCCGATTTTGCCAGCAAGATACATAATGTTTTTAGCCTTCAAGAACAGGGGGGAGAGCTGTTAGCGCTGGTGACCAAGGCGGTGGGCTGTAAACGGGCGTGCCTTTTGTTCCTTGAGGTCGGCAGCCAGGATTTTACTATCCAGTTTGTTGAGCCTAAAGGGAAAGAGAGTTCAATATCCAACCTGAGATTGACGGGACAAAATCCAATTGTGGAGTACCTGAAGCGGGAACAGAAACTACTAACCAGAGAGAGCCTGGCTATTCTGCCCGAATTTCGCGGTCTATGGGAGCAGGAAAAGGGGGAAATCAGGGCAAATGAAATAGAGCTGTTTATGCCCTTAATAAGTCGCGACCGGTTAACTGGTATTCTGGTGCTGGATAAAAAGCAATCCGGGAGGTACTCTCTTGAAGATTATCATCTGCTAGAGGATGTTACCAAACAAGTAGCCGTAAGCATGGAGAAGGAATACCTTCGGGAGCGACTCAGAGAACGCGAAGAAGAACTCTCCATAATCAACCGCTCCGGCGCCATCATAACTTCCAGTCTGGATATTCAGGGGATATACGATAGCTTTATTGATGAATTGAGGAAAGTAATTGATGTTAGCTGGGCAGCGATTGTTCTCATTGAGGGAAAGAGCCTTTATTTTCTGGCGTTGTCTTCTGAGATTGGTTCGGTCTGGAAAGCGGGGGAGCGGTTCCCCATCAGAGGCACTGCCACAGAGTGGATAGCTACTCATATGAGAGCTTTAGTTGAGGCTGACCTATCACAAGAAAGACGGTTTGTTACCGGGAAATACCATCTCAAGCAAGGAATACGCTCCATCGCCTATATACCGTTAATCGTGAAAGGGGAAGCTATCGGTAGTATCATCCTGGGCAGCCGCATTCCAAATGCCTACAGTCAAAGGCATATGATGCTTCTGGAACAGTTAGCTTCCCAGATTGCCATGTCGGTTGAGAATTCCCGACTTTATGCCGAAGCCTCAAAGAAAGCCCGCATTGATGAGCTTACCGGATTACTTAATCGCCGCTCTCTGGATGAACTGATTGTTGCTGAGATTAGCCGACACTCCCGCTACGGCGGTACCTTCTCAATAATAATCCTTGACCTTGACGGTTTCAAAGCATTTAATGATAGCTACGGGCATCCGGCTGGCGATAAACTCCTCGCCAGAATCGGCAATATTCTGAAAAGCACGATACGGAGCGCCGACCAGGCTTTCCGCTATGGTGGCGATGAATTCGCTATCCTGCTACCCAACACCCCCATTGATGCTACCAACCTAGTGGCAGAGCGAACCCGCAAGCAAGTTGCTTCCAAGACGAGAACTAACGATATTTCAATTACAGCCAGTCTTGGCCTGGCCAGCTGGCCTGCTGATGGCATTGGCCCAGCTGAAGTTATCGCTGCGGCTGACGCGGCACTTTATCAGGCCAAACGAAGCGGCGGCAATAAAATTTACTGCGCCTCTGGAACTTTGCTGCCGACAAATGATACAATAACTAGTTCAATGGATATTGAGGCGAGTGAGACCATAAGCACCATATATGCTCTGGCGGCAACAGTGGACGCCAAGGAGCACCCCACTGACAGTCACTGTAAAAAAGTAAAGGGGTACGCGGTACTCCTGGCGGAAGCTCTGAAGCTGGAGCCAATGGAAATAGGCAAACTGGAGACTTGTGCCTTACTGCACGATATTGGTAAGGTTGGCATCAACGACAAGATACTTAATAAGCAGGACAAGCTGACTGCCGAGGAGTGGGAAGCTATCAAAGCTCATCCTCAAGTGGGGGCAAATATTGTCAGCCATGTTCACCAACTAGACCACTGCCTGCCCAGTATTTTACATCACCATGAGAGGTATGACGGGAGTGGCTATCCCGATGGGCTGAAGGACGAAGAGATACCTTTTGAGGCTCGTATCCTGGCGATAGCTGATGCCTTTGCCGCGATGACCTCGGTAAGAAGTTACTCTGATGCCCTAACTATTAAGGAAGCAGTAGAGGAAATAAAGCAAGGCGCTGGCAAGCAGTTTGACCCTCATCTGGTTGAGGTATTTCTGTCGGCTGTTGAAGCTACCCATATCGTACCTACCAGAGAAAGCATCGGGAGGTGACATTGCCGGAGACAAGCCTTATCAAAGTCTGATTTAATTAAGGTGCAGGAATATGAACAAGATAAATGTGATTATAGTCAGCCAGCAGTACCTATTTCGACAGGGAATAGAGCATTCCCTTTCCGAAATAAAGGACATAAAAGTTACCGCCATGGCTGAGGTTAATGATGAAGTGCTCTCAATTATTGACACTCTGCCGCCTGATGTAGCCCTGGTGGATATTGATGCCTCTCCGGATAACGGGTTGAAACTAGCTCGTAAGATAAAACAGCGTTTGCCTATTATAGGCGTAGTTGTGCTTAGTTCAAATCCAGACGATGCTCAACTCTTTCAGGCACTTAAAGCCCAGGCAGTAGCTTATTTTAGCAAGGAAATTACCCCAGAGGAGCTGGTGGACACCATCAGGCGAGTCGCCCGTGGTGAGCACCCGATAAATGAAAGCCTTACTGCCCGACCGAAGTTAGCCGAACAGGTATTACAGCAGTTTCAGGAACTTGCCTGGCGGAGCGAGGCTGAATCTTTAATCGCACCACTTACTCCCAGAGAGACCGAAATTCTCAATTATATCGCTCAGGGTTATCTTAACAAGCAGATTGCCGCCGAACTCAACATCAGCGAGCAAACCATCAAGAACCACGTTACGTCAATCCTGCGCAAACTGAATGCCAACGCCCGGACTGAAGCGGTAGTTGTTGCCATAAGGCAGGGCTTAATCTCTATCAGTTAGATGCTTACCCTCTATCCCCTGATTATGTTTACTCCTGTTTCAAGTCCGATAATAAACTCAGGAGATACTTCAGCCAATATAACGTACATCACTGCCGGTGACAAATGGAACCTTATATATCATATTCCAGCCTTTCGCTGCGACCAAGCCATATTGACACCTGCCACCAGAACTTCTTGACATTTCTGAGCAAACGAAGTATTATGTAAACAACAACGGAAAAAGAAGAATGCAGAGCAGATACGAAAAAGAAGCCTATCAGTTTCTCGCCCTCTACCGCTTCCTGGCTTACGCCCTGGCGGTGATGTTCACGCAGGTGACGCCATTCATCAGTGCACCCAAAATGCCTCCCCTTCAACTCTACATTATCCTGGGCACCCTGGGTGTCTATACCATTTTGAGAGTTTTCTCTCCCCTTCACTGGCGGGAGAGAAGCACGATGACCTACCTAATCCTGATAGGCGATTTTTTGCTTTGCATCCTGCTGGTTATCTACACCAACGGTCTGAACAGTAGCTTCCTGCTCTATTCCCTGACTCCGATTATGACCGCAGCCCTGCTGTTTGAGGAAAAAGTAGCTCTTTCCCTGGCCGCCACCGCAACCCTTGCCCTCTCCATTACCCATATCGCATTAAGCCAGTTCACCGAGATGTTTGCCTCCATAATGCAGGGACATAATCTTACCCTGCTGATAGTTTACAGCCTCTTCTGCTTTGTCGGTGCCATGGTGCCCTACCGTATTAATCTTAATATTCGCCGACGCATAGAAAGAGAGGCAATTATTGAGGAGCGCCGAAGAATTGCCCGGGAGATACATGATGGCGTGGCACAGTCGTTGAGCTACCTCAACCTAAAAACGAAAGCAGTAAGCGACTCACTTGCTTCCCAGAACACGGTGCAAGCGCTGACTGATATTAACGAGATTCGGGAAGTAGTGCAGGATACTTACGAGGACATCAGGGAATCCATTGACCAATTAAGTACCGAGATAAGAAGCGTTCCCATATTAACGGCGCTGGGAACCTATGCCCAGGAATTTGGCAGTAATAATGGTATCCGAGTTCAATTTACTGTCTCCAAGCCATTTGCCAAGCTTTCCCCGGTGGCTGAACTCCAGCTGCTGCGCATTGCCCAGGAGGCGCTGACCAACGTCAGAAGACACGCTATGGCCAGTGAGGTAAAAGTGAACCTGAAGGACACCCGTAACTCGGTGGAGATGAGCGTAAGGGACAACGGGCAGGGCTTTAATCTTATAAAGCTGGAGGAATCTCCTCCCGGCTACCACGGTTTGAGCATCGTCCAAGAAAGGGCAGAGGGACTTGGCGGTAGCCTGAATATTGATACCGCCCCGGGGAAAGGGACAGAGATAAAGGTCAGCCTTCCCATTGAGAAAGTGAGGTTGTAAAGTGGACACGATAAAAGTCCTGGTGGTGGACGACCATGCCCTGTTTCGCCGTGGTATCACCACAGTACTGGCCAACCAGGAAAGCCTGGAGGTGGTGGGGGAGGCAATCGACGGGCTGGAGGCAATAGAAAAGGCGGAAGAGGTTACTCCTGACATAATTTTGATGGACCTGAATATGCCACGGTGCAGTGGACTGGAAGCCACTCAAGCGCTCCAGGCAAAGATGCCCCAGGTTAATATCCTGGTCCTGACGGTGTCCGATAACGAGTCTGACCTTTTTGCCGCCGTGAAATTTGGGGCCAAGGGTTACATCCTCAAGAACACCGAGCCAGAGGAGCTGATTCAGGCTATCTTTAATATTGCCCAGGGTGGAGTGATTATCTCGCCCCTTATGGCCACCAAGCTACTTACCGAATTCAGAGGCATGGGAGCGCCACGGGCAGAGACGCAGGCCGCCAAAGAAACCGAGGCTAACCTCAGCCCGCGAGAGGACGAAGTACTGCGGTTGGTAGCCCAGGGAGCCACCAACAAGGAAATGGCTGATTCCCTGTTCATTTCCGAGAACACGGTAAAGACGCACCTGCGCAACATTATGGACAAGCTGCATCTGGCAAATCGGAGTCAGGCAGCGGCTTACGCAGTGAAAAAGGGGCTCGTTCCCTATAACGAGCAATAAGATTGTTGATTAACCTCACTCCACTTAAGCTTTTGGTAACCCCCCAGGGAGAAGAGGGTATGTTTCTAGAAGAGAGGCTCCACCTCTCTTTGACTCTCCTCTCGTATACCTCTCCTTGAAAGGGGAAGAGGGAGTGCCATAAATGAGTCCCACCCATGCCCCCGGGCAATCTTAAGGGTTCGTGCTACCGCGATGGAGTCACCCGAAAGTGCTAGCTCTTTAATCTATTGAAAATCACCCTTTTGCAGGATTGTAAGCAAGGTTACTATACTCTATGATTAAATTGTTTTCTGGTAATCCAGTTTTCGCAACAGCGAAACAATAATGGGAAGAAGGAGGTAACAAATGAGATTACCAAGTAGAGGAGAGAAAGGTTTTACCCTGATTGAGCTGCTAATCGTGGTCGCCATCCTCGGCGTGCTGGCAGCAGTGGTCATCCCCAACGTGGGACGGTTCATCGGCCGTGGTGAAGAAGAGGCGGGTGAAACCGAGTTCAGCAACGTCCAGACAGCCGTAATCGCCATGATGACCGACAACGAGCTGCAAACGCTGCCGAATGCGGTAGCCGTGGCTACCAGTGACATGAGTGCCTTCCCCGACGCCACCTCGGACTGGAACAACACCGGTAAGGTCACCGACATTGATGGTGATTCCTTCGGCGCCGGCGATAAGGCAGGCTACGTGCTCTACCAGCATGATATGGAAGGCGACAGCGCCAACACCACCCTGGTCAACTACGTCGCCACCTCGACCACCAAGGGCGAATATACCTGTGACGCCTACGGAACGATAACCCAGACGAGCACCGGTTACTAGTAATTTATAAGACACATTAAGCAGAAAATAAGGTGAGGAGGAGGTGAAGAAATGAGATTACCAAGTAGAGGAGAGAAAGGTTTTACCCTGATTGAGCTGCTAATCGTGGTCGCCATCCTCGGCGTGCTGGCAGCGGTGGTCATCCCTAACGTGGGACGGTTCATCGGCCGTGGTGAAACAGAGGCAGCGGAAACCGAGTTCAGCAACGTCCAGACAGCCGTGGTCTCCATGATGGTAGATAACCAGTTGAGCACACTGCCGAATCCGATAGCCGTGGCTACCAGTGACATGGCTGCCTACCCCGATGCCACCTCGGACTGGAACAACACCGGTAAGGTCACCGACCTAGATGGTGATTCCTTTGGCGCCGGCGATAAGGCGGGCTACGTGCTCTTCCAGCATGACATGGAAGGCGACAGCGCCAACACCACCCTGGTCAACTACGTCGCCACGCAGACCACCAAGGGCGAATATACCTGTGATTCGTCAGGAACGGTATTTCAGGCGAGCACCGGGTACTAATATAGCTTATAACTACAGTTAGCATCTTAACAAAGGGATAAGCGGGGTGGAGGTCAATAAGAAAGGGATAAGTGGGGTGGAGGTCAAAAGGAGAGATGTCCTCAGTATACAAAGCAGGACATCTCTTCCTTTTTGGGCAGGTCTTCCGCCAGAGATTAAGGTGAGGGAATAGAGGGGTGGGGTTAATAAAAAATTGCTACCGGGCGGTGGGACAGCCTATTCACTGGTCTCAGGTCCCGGGGCAGCAGGTTCCAGCGTAATAGGGCCGCCGGTGGTATAGGGGTAGCCCTCAGGGGGAGGGATAGGAGTAGCAAAGCGGCCGCTTTCCTCAAGGGCGGTTAAATACTTTCTAAAGGTAACGTAATCTTCCGCCTGGCAGGTAACATCAATACTGCTACCTTCATGTATGACAGAGTCCACCGTGATGCTGAGCGCCTCGGCTTCTTTCATAATAACTACCAGGTCCTCGGTAAAGTTACCTCCCATCTTGAAAATGGTCTTATATTCACCAATGGCCCTTTGCAGCGGCTCACGCTTCTTGATTTCAACTTGCTTCAGCGTCAATTGATTATTAAGGATATCAAATTTTGATTGCAGGCTAGCCGTTTTCGACATTGTCTCAGAGGTTACCTGAAAAAGAGGAAAGAGCAGGGCTAAGGCAGCCAAGATAACAACCCCGGAATATAGCAGCTTTGCTGTCGGTCGCCAGGGCTGATAGATTTCAGGAAGGAGATTGACATAGAGAGGTAAACGGCCGTCCCGTTCGTAATCTTCAAATGATATCGCTTTCCGCAAAGCAAGTCCGATGTTGACCGCATACTGGGAGACAGGTAAAAACGGGGGGCATTCCAGCGGCGGTGCCAGTGACTCAAACGGATATTCTATCCTGACTTTCAACTTTTCTACCGGGGCAGCGCTGTTGAACAGCTGCCCGGTGATGAAGAGAGGCATATCCGGGTCAAGGGGTTTTTCAAGATGATGCGAATTATAAAAGTCGACAGTCATCTCTAAACTCGTCGCCAGGTGTTCCACCGCATCTTCCTCAGTAAGATTATCCTGCCGCCAAGCGATGGTGCGCATAACTTCAGGCATACCATTGACCACGACAACGATATCAAAGCTTGACGGCTCAATATTGAGGATAAGAGCCTGCTCCTTATTTACGACCCGGGTTAGTGCCATCGTCTTGAGCTCCACAGCCTGGGGATGGATGCCCACTGCCTTCAGGGATCGCACTTCGTTATCCATAACCTCTCTAGCTACACTCACGGCAAGGAACAGCCGCTCGCCCTCCTTACTACTAATTGTCTGTGAAGAAAGATATTGCTTATCCAGAGAAAGAGGTATTATCTCTCTCGCTATTTCCCGGATAGCTTCTTCAGTCGTTGATGCTGGAGGCAGGTTAGACTCCGACACAATGCGGCTTACCGAATAAAGGCCACTGAGGCTGGCAATAACTTTGTTTGCTTTTATGCCGCTTGAATCCATAAGCTGCTTAACCACCATACCCAGGTCGGGTTGAATGGGAGTTTCCTCCCCCTCAATCTCAACCGGTTCAAAAGAGGTGTCCGCCCATCGTCTTACCACACCACCTTTTATCTCCAGGAGTCTGATGCTGGTGCTGTCTATATCCAGAGTGACCACCTTCCCGCCCATCCACTTGCCCAGCTTCCTCTCTATGAAATTGATGAGCATGCGGATGGCAGTGCCCAAATCAAGGGCTAAAACACCACTTTTAGTCTCAGTTACATTTTCTTCAGCCAAAGCTTACTCTCTCCTCTGGCCAATCATTATCAGGGCTAGCTACCCGGCAACAGGTTTGGTATAGAAGTCAATAGTCAGGGTGGCAATGGTTTCAATTGCAATCTCCTCACTGCCACGATACTCGTTGGCGATGTCGAGGTCGGCTTCATCAAACTGGCGCACCGTGCCATCTGCCTCACAGGTATAGTAATAAACAGTATTGAGTGCAGGAATATAACTGATAGTCTCGAACTCGGCAGTATCGTCCGCAGAGATTTTGTCGTGCTGAGCGAGTGTGTATCCGTAGTTCGGGCTTCCCGTCCCGGTATAGCCTTTTTGGGCAGCCGGGGTGGTGATATCGGGAAAGGCAATCATGTCATTACTGGCGATACCACCATCATAGTTTATCGGGTTAGGTATTTCAGTAATACCATTATCCACCATCATTTCAGCTAAGGCGGTTAATACCTCACGGAACTCAGCCCTTCTTTCCGCCTCTTCATCCCGGAACAAGATTTCAATCTGGCTAACTTCTACTCTCTTGAGTACCATCGTTTCCAGTGTTTTGCCTGAATCCAAGTCGGCAATGAAGGCCATAACATCGTCATAGTCACCCTGCGCATTGATACGGTCGAAAGATAAAATCTGATAGGTACCCTCACCCATTTTCTGAGTTCGGGGCTTGCTTGGAGCGGGAATGCGAAACTTACCGCTCTCCGGGTCAACATCAATTCCGCTCTCTTTGGCGATACTAACAATCATCTTCAGGGTGTCCGGTACTTCCAGCGGTGCCAGGGCCAAGTTTACTTCATCATGTTTTGCCCGTAACTCCTTCATACTGGGCAATGGCTTGTTGACAATCAGCAGCGTTTTGTTGATCTGGTCTTCCAAATCTTCCTGCTTTGGTCCCTGCTGCACATAGATAATGCCCAGACCAACATAGATAATCAAGCACAGGCCAAGTACAATGAGAAATCCCATTCGGCGGATTCTGGCTAATAAGTTTTCCATTTCCCCTTACTTCTCAGTCTACAATCCTCAAGCTAGCCGGGAGCAGGTGAAGTAAAGAAAGCACTGTCCCGCTATCGCCATCTTTCGCGTAGCGCTTTCTGAACCTTCTCTTCTATCGTTTGCTCTATCGCCTTCTCTACCCTTCTTTCTTTACTCTCCTTATCGAATAACTCTCGCGTTAATCTGGCCATTTCTTCATCATAAAAACTCTGATACAGTTGCCGCCCGCGTCTCCACCCTACTAACCAGACCATAGCTAAGCCAGAGATGGCAACCGGTGCCACAATTTCAATGCCGATATCCTGAAACAACAGGATAATAACAATAATTAAAACCACAAATAAAAATACGGCAACGTCGAGGTCCCATCTGGCAACCCTGGCTCTTTCTCGAGCTCTCCTGGCCGCCTTTAGCTTGATTTCCTCTCTGGACTGCTCAGGAGCTTCAGCTTGGTCCAATTTCTCCTCTCCTTTCCGGTTTCCCCATTTCTGTGGCAGGGAGGCTACTGTCTAGCCTGACTTGGATTGAACATCACACCCAGCTACTCATTTCATAATTGCGGGGCCGGTGTAAATAAGGGCGCAACGGTGAATATCGCTTCACCCGTATATCTCACGACACTACCGACCCACCATAGCCAATAGTATCCCTATTCATGGCTTCAGTGTAACTGGTGAATTACCTCCTGTCAATTAGCCAAAGGCGCCGGTAATGGTGTACATTGGCATAAGTACCGACAGGGCGATGAAGCCGACCAGTAAGGCAATGCCAATAGTGCTGAGGGGTCCTACCATCCCCACCATGGCGGCCGTTTTCTCTTCCGCAGACGTTTCAAAGAAATCGGCAACGACTCCCATGGTGAAGTCAAGGCTATTGCTTTCCTCACCCACCGCTACCATCTGAACCATGAGAGGTGGAAACAGGCTGATGCGGCTCATTGGGTCAGATAACCCTTCACCAAGAAGGAGCTGCTGATTGACCTTATTTAAGGCGTCACGAAATACCATATTGGTGGTGGCGTGGGGGAGCATCTCCATTGTCTCCTGCAATTTTAACCCAGCACCTATCATTACGGAAAGGGTCCGGGCGAAACGGCCTAATTCTCCCATCAGAGCCGGAGGGCCAATAAGCGGCATACTGAGCCGGACACGGTCAATTATGCGCTTACCGACAGGCTGCTTTACCGCCCATATCAGCAAAGCACCTATCGATGCCCCAGCGATGACAATGTAAAGCGTGTAACTAGTGACAAATTCGGTTATGCCGATTAGAATCCTGGTGGGGAGGGGCAGTTCGACATCTAATGCCGAGAACATACCGAGCAATTGAGGCATGACCACAGTTATCAGTATAAAAACCACGATCACACCAACACTCATAACCATCACCGGATAGGTTAATGCCTTCTTCACTTTTTGCATCGTCTGGGATTGCTTCTCCAGATAGTCAGCCATCCGTTCTAAAACCACCTCCATATTTCCGGTCTCTTCCCCAACACTTATTGTTCGGCAGTAAATCTCGTTAAAAGCCTTGGGATGCTTGGTAATGGCCTGCGAAAATGAACCCCCGGAGCGTATATCATCAAGGATGCTTCCCAGAATATTCTTAAAAGCCCGGCTATTGGCTGCATGTCCCTGCAGAATCTCCAGAGATGGCAGCAGTGAAATACCTGACCGGAGCAGCGTGGACAGTTGGCGCGAGAAGACAATCACGTCTCTAGGTTTGACTCGGAAAAGGGTAGGGAAAGCTTCTTCCAAGCTAAACATAGAAGGAGCTACCTCTACATGTTCTGGGATGTAGCCTTTCGCCACCAGAAGACGTTCGGCAGCAATCTCATTGATTGCCTTAATGTTACCTTTAACTAATGTCCCCTGCCTGGTACTGGCAATATAGCGGTAAGTCTGCTCTTTTTGTTTTTGGGGAGCCTGGGCCGTACTTGCCATTGTGCCTCCTTAGGTGATGGAGAAGACGTTGCGGAATACTTCGTAAGGAGTGGTAACGCCCGCCTTCACTTTCAGCATCCCATCATGCCACAGTGAGTCCATGCCTTCTTTTTGGGCCTGAGTACGAATTTCATCAGTACCGGCACCTTTCACAATCATTCTCCTTATCGCTTCAGTGGCCACCAGGACCTCAAAGATTCCGGTTCTTCCGAGATAGCCAGTTCCAGCACAGAAATTACAGCCCGCCCCAACCAGAAATTCGGACCGTTTTTCATGCATCTCCTCTTCGTAGGCTTCTCGTTCCTCAGCACTGATCTCAATAGCCCGGGAACAATAGGGACAGATGCGACGTACCATTCGCTGGGCGACAACACCGATTAACGCAGAGGAAATTAAGAACGGCTCTATTCCCAGGTCTATCATACGGATAATAGTACTCACCGTGTCATTGGCGTGAACCGATGAGAGGACTAGATGGCCGGTCAGGGCTGCCTGCGTGCCTATCTGAGCCGTTTCCGCATCACGTATCTCCCCGACCAGAATGACGTCCGGGTCAAGCCGCATACAGGCTCTAAGGCCGGTCGCAAAATTAACCCCGGCCGTCGTATTGACTTGCATCTGGTTAATATTGGTGAAGTGATACTCTACCGGGTCTTCAATGGTAATGATTTTGCGTCCACTCGAATCCATCTGGTTCACGGAGGCATACTGAGTAGTGGTTTTGCCCGAACCGGTAGGACCACTGATTAATACCATGCCGAAGGGAGTTTTAAGTATTTGCAGGTATCTCTCCAAAACTTCTGGTATAAAACCTATCTCCTGCAAGGGCATAAAAGCAAAGGTCTTGTCCAGAATACGCAGCACCGACATTTCACCATAAATAGTATTTGAGGTAGCCACCCGGATGTCCACCTCCCTATCACCCATGTCAAAGGTAATTTGCCCATCCTGGGGACGGCGACGCTCGGCAATATTCAACCCGGCCATAATTTTCAATCGGGAAAGTAACGGTGCGTGTACACTTAAAGGTAATGACATGACATCACTTAAAATACCGTCAATGCGATAGCGAACACGTAACTTGTCCTCCTGAGGCTCAACATGGACATCAGAAGCCCGGTCTCTAACCGCTTGCTTGATGAGAAGGTCGATAGCACGGACTACCGGAGCTTGAGCGATTGCCTCCGCCGATACCCGTATTTCCCTTATCCCGGCGCTACCACGATAACGAGTGGGGATTTGACTGAGTTGTTCCTCAAGTTCCCCACCTACCCGGTAGTTGAGGTCAATCATTTCCTGGATATCCTGCGAAGTACTTATCACCGGTTCGATTCGCTTCATAGTCACCGCAGTCAGGTCTTCAAGCGCTTCAATATCCTTGGGGTCTTCCATGGCAACCACTATGGCACCGTCCGTCGTATCTATGGGGATGATGCCATATTTCCGGGCAATTGGCTCAGGGATTAATTTCACTGCTTCGGCTTTAACCCCCTCCTTCTTAAGATTGACAAAGGGGATTCCCAGCTGCAGGCTTAAAAAGAAGGCTAGTTGCTGAGCTGTGATAAACCGCTGTTGCAACAGTATTTGCTCCGTCCTGTCGCTAGTCTTGTGTTGCAAATCTACGACACGCTCTAACTGCTCATCAGTAATAACTCCGGCCTCAACCAATATCGGTCCAAGGTCTCTGTGTTGTTTTTCTCTTGGTAACTCCATTTCCTACCCCACAAAATAACTCAATAATAGAGTTTCGCTCTGGCAAATCCTAATTATTAGCTACGAAAAGAAATGAGAGGTGTTACTTTCCTTTCATAGTAATATTTATGCTTCTTACTCCCTTTCTCCCCTTGACAAAGCCATCTACCCCAGGTTGTGCTGGCGTTATTTCTGCCTCAGGTAGCTTGGATAGAAGTACGCCAATCAAGGGAATCGGCTTATCTAGCACGACTGTTATCGTCGTGCCCCGGTTCCAAGAGCCACTGGTACGAACAAACTTTATCTCCGACGTCGTTTGCAAGTAGTCGTACAATGCCGCTACCATATTTGGGGCTACTGGTACGCCTATTACCAGCTCGACCTCACCGGTATAAAGGGACTGCCTATCCTGCTTGGGCAAGACAGGTGCAATTTCTTCCCGGTCAAGTTCTTCCTTGGCGGTACCTTGCTCCGAAGGCTCTTCAGCAAGCGCGGCTACCGACTCAGGGATAAAAACCTCTTCCTGAGGCTGAACTGTCTCCTCTACTTCCTCTTTGATGGCCTCCCCTATCCTTTCTTCAGCAGCCTCATCCGCTACGGATAGAATATCTTCCGCTTCTTTCTCGACTTCCGTTTTAGCCCCACCCTTTGCCGCCTGGACTCCTCGCCTGGCTTGCGTAATGATTCTGGCCGCTTCCTCTTCTGCCTCAGCCCGCGCCCTCATTTTAACGCTGTCAACTATTTGCTCAGCACCTTTTATCGCCGTTTTAATAATTGAGCGAACCGAAGCTGGATAGGAAGCTTCTTGTTGCCTCACTAACTCATTAACAAAGTCAATGACCTGCTCCTCATCCAGGCCTTTTTTGACAACATTAAACTCCCTTCCCCACAACTGCTTTGGCTTTTTTTCTTCCACCTCGTGCCGCTGGCCAAGTAATCTGAACATCCAGATTAACCTCCTAGGTTAACTTGCACCATTTTTAATTATGGATATACATAAAATAATCTTAAGTTGCCAAATGGCAAATGTCAAGTGTATCCAAAGTGTAGTCCGCCATTCGGGAATTGTCAATGCTACCTTAGTAATGTATTTTCTCCAGTTGTCCACTTTTCTAATTTCATTTTAGCCCACCAGAATTAAATATACACTAAAATAGTATGAAATTTCGTTAAAATCTGAGCCGTCAGCACAGAGTAAGGGGGATGATTTAACCTGTTTACCACCAAGGTAAAAATATCCAGACTATCCCTAGAGATATTTAGTATGTGGGGAAAAAGTTATGCGGCAAACAGTCGACAAGTGAAGCCAACGCCAGGTAATGATAAGAATACGAGGGCGAGCTGGTCTCTACTGATTACGTCATGTGCTCCTGAGCATTTTACTCAAACTTGAACCTTTTCTCGGCAAAAAGCTTCAAGCAAGCATCCACTACTTTAGAGTCGTAAAGGATCCCTCTTTTCCGGGAGATTTCTTCCAATGCTTTATCTATACCGAGGGCCGGTCGGTAAGGTCGATGAGAGGCCATAGCCTCAACAACATCAGCTACACCCAGTACTCTTGCTTCCAGGAGAATGTCTTTGGCGGCTAGGCCTGACGGGTATCCAGAACCATCCATCCTTTCGTGATGTTGCAGCACGATTCGGGCAACTGGCCAGGGAAACTCTATGGTCTTCAATATGTTATAACCGACTTTGGGGTGGGTTTTAATCATATCAAATTCGATCTCAGTCAGCTTACCAGGCTTGGTAAGGATTTCACTTGGTACATACATCTTGCCGATATCGTGAAGAGACCCCGCCACACGAATTTCCATAAGCACCTCCTTACTGAGGCCCATTTCCCTGGCTATGGCGCAGGCTAATTTGGTCACCCTCTGCTGATGGCCGGACGTATACGGGTCGCGCAGCTCGGTGGTCAAAGCAATAGCTTTGGTGATTTCCTCTATCAACTCCTGCAACTTCTCCGAATACCGCTTGGTTTTTTCTTCGGCACGTTTTCGCCCAACCAGCTCCTGCCGCGCTTCCTTATAAAGTCTCCTGTTCTCCATCATCAGATGCTGTTTTTCCAATGCCTCCGTGATGGTAGTCAAAACCGCATCCATGTTCAAGGGCCTGGTGATGTAAGCCCGCGCTCCTTCGTTCAGAGCCTGCACGGCCGTTTCCAGAGAGGCATAAGCAGTAACCATAATCGTCACCATGTCAGGGTGCATTTTCTGTAAAGGGGCCAGTAGTTTTATCCCTTCCACATCGGGCAGCTTAACGTCTAATAGAGTCAAATTGAAGAATCTCCGCCGTGCCTTCTTCAGTGCCTCTCGCCCGGTCACCGCCACCACTACTTCATAGCCATTCTCCCTAAGGATGAGAGACAAAGTTTTAGAGGTGCCCCCATTATCGTCAACGATAAGAATGCTCTCTTTCTTATCCATCGTTTTCTTCTTCGCCGGAATAGCGTCGGTCACCAGCCGCGTGCAGTCACTTTCCCCTACACTGCGTTCTATCAGGTACCATAAATTTCTTTGAACGATTTAATTGGAGCAACACCATTACCAGTTCTCCGCCTAAATATTACCTTTTGTCATATTTTTTGTCAAATATATGTCAATTGGCATATATGTAATGCTGCCGTGGAACGGGAAGGGGAGCAAAACAACTTTTACAAGCTGCATTTGAAAAGATTGTGTTTTTGGGTTATAAATATAAGGGCACTCTGCCAATTTTACCGCAGAAAGGATTTAAGTTTGGCTAAAAAGAAGCTAGAGAAACCTGAGCGTGTATTTACCAAGCGCCAGCTTTCCCGGTGGGAGCAACAGAAGAAGCGACAGCGTATCATCCTCGGCTTGGGGATTTTCATCATTTCCGCCGTTTTGGTAATCATGGGGGTGGGGTGGTACATCAGCCAGTACCAACCACGGCAACAAACCGTAATTAGAGTAAACGAGACTGAATTTACCATGAAGTATTATTTAGATATGTTCAAGGTTTATAGCTGGAACAGACCGGCTTCAGCCCTACCATATCTGGCTGATGAGGTGGCGAAAAACATTGAGCGGAACGAGCTAATGAGACAGGGTGCCTTGAAACTTGGCATCAGTGTCAGCGATGATGCCGTTGCTGAGGACCTTAAGCTTTATAGCTTACCCGATAAGGATGTCCAAAGGGACTTAGTGAGAGCCAAGTTACTGATAAGCAAGCTTCTCGATGAACACTTTGACCATCAGGTGCCGACGTCTGCCGAACAGGTACATGTTATGGCGATGCTGCTGGAAAGTGAGCCGCAGGCAAGTGAGGTCAGGGACCGGTTGGAGAATAGCGATAACTTTACCGAACTGACCGCCGAGTTCTCACTGGATTATTTTTCCAAGCTTAACCAGGGGGACTATGGCTGGCACCCCGAGGAAATTTTGAAAGAAGTATTGCCGGCCCATATAGTAGAGTATGCTTTCAACACCGGGGCAGACGTGTTAAGCCAGCCGCTTTACGATGAAGAAATGAGCAAAGGAGTTGGCTACTGGCTGGTCAAGATCTTAGATAGAACCGAAGAAGAGGAGGAAGAAGAGGGAGAAGTCTACGTTCAGGCAATGCTGCTTGGCAGTGAAGTGGAGGCACAGGAGATAAGGGAGAGACTGGAGACAGGTGAGGAATTTGCCGCCCTAGCCAAGGAGTTTTCCCAGCTTGAAGGGGTTGAGGAAAATGAAGGAAAATACCTGCTGAGCCCGGGGATGATGACTCCCGCCGTTGAGGAGTTTGCCCTTGACCCTGAGCTGGAGCTGGAGACAATCAGTCAGCCAATCCGTGATGAAACGGTTAGCACCGAGGGTGCTTACTGGCTGGTAAAGGTGGTTGCCACAGAAGAAAACAGGCAGATTGATGAAGGGGACAGAGACTTGCTGAAGTCTGAGGCTTTTGATGAGTGGATTGCCTCAATGTGGGATGACCCGGCAAATGTGGTGGATGATAGCTATCTGGATGATGAGAAAAAGGCATGGGCAATAGAGCAGGTAACCAAAGGCTAGAACGCAAGCAAAGGTAGAAAGAGAATGAAAAAACAAAGTATTGGCATCGGGTTAATGGGGTTGGGGATAGTCGGTGGACAGGTAGCTAAAGTGTTGACGGAAAAAGCAGCTATTCTGGCGGAACAAGCTGGCTGTCCTCTGGTGCTAAAAAAGGTAAAGGTACTGCCAGAAGACCTGGACCGGTCACAGGCACACCAGATGCCCGCTGAACTTTTTACCACTGATGACGACGAGTTTTTTGGCGACCCCGGAATAGATATTGTGGTTGAGGCGATAGGCGGAGAGAATCCTGCCCGGGAGTATTTGAAGCGAGCCATCTCAAGCGGCAAGTATGTGGTCACCTCCAACAAGGAATTAATCGCCAAACACGGCGCGGAACTGCAAGTTTCAGCGCAACAGCATGAAGTGGGGCTACGCTATGAAGCCAGCGTTGGCGGCGGCATTCCCCTGATTACTCCTTTCAAGTATGAACTGGTAGCCAATGAGGTGCAGGGGATTTACGCCATCATTAACGGAACGACCAACTATATCCTCACCCGAATGGCGAGAGAAGGCATAGATTTCCCGGTGGCGCTCAAAAGCGCTCAGGAATTGGGCTATGCTGAAGCCAATCCCGAGAATGATATTGAGGGAATAGATGCCAACTATAAACTGGCTATCCTTGCCTCGCTAGCCTTTCAGACTGAAGTCCGACCTGAGGATATTCACCGCGAGGGGATTTCCCGAATTGGCAGTCGTGATTTTCGCTATGCTAAAGAACTGGGGTTTGCCATCAAGCTCCTGGCTATAGCCAAGCAGGCTGATAACTCAATTGAAGTGCGGGTCCACCCGGTTTTTATTCCGGAAGACTCCCTCCTGGCCAAGGTTGACGGGGTTTATAATGGCATACTGGTTGAAGGCGACCTGATAGGCAAGGTGCTTTTCTACGGGCAGGGGGCCGGGCCCCTTGCCACCAGCAGTGCTGTCATCGCTGATATCGTGGCATCAGCGCGGGATATCCTCCTTGGCGTTGGCAATAGCTTCAAGTGGAAACCAGACTCAGGCAAGCGGATTAAATCCATGGATGAGATTGAAACCCAGTACTTTCTCAGGTTGAATTGCGCTGACCAGCCCGGCGTCCTGGCGCAGATTTCAAAGATACTGGGGGACCTCCGAATCAGCATTGCTTCGGCGATACAGAAGGAGGCAGACAGCGCAGCCCAGACCGCCGAACTCGTTCTCATGACCCATCCCGCCCCGGAAAAGGCAATGCAACAGGCGCTGAGCAAAATTGCGCAGCTGGAAGTCATTAAAGAGATAAGTAATTTCATCCGGGTTGAAAATATAATTTAAGACAGGTTTTGAAGGATGCTGAAAACAGGGGTGCTATTTAAATACAAAGACCGGCTGCCGATTACCGCTAATACTCCTCTATTCTCCATCGGGGAAGGGGATACGCCACTGGTCAGATGTGACCGCCTGGCGAAAGAAATCGGCTGCGGGGAGCTCTACTTCAAGCTGGAGGGGTGCAATCCCACCGGCTCGTTTAAGGACAGGGGTATGGTGGTTGCCGTAGCCAAGGCGTTGGAAGCCGGCAGCAAGGCCATAATGTGTGCTTCTACCGGCAATACCAGCGCCTCCGCGGCTGCCTTCGCCGCCTATTGCGGGCTGACGGCAATAATTGTCGTGCCCGAAGGCAAAATTGCTCTGGGCAAGCTGGCTCAAGCCATCGTCCATGGAGCGAAAATAGTCGCCATTGACGGGAACTTTGACCAGGCATTAAACATAGTACGCGCTTTAACCGAAAAGCACCCGGTTACCCTGGTAAATTCCCTTAATCCCAATCGCATTGAGGGGCAAAAAACGGCTGCCTTTGAGATTATTGACATTCTGGGTGAGGCTCCAGACTATCTTTTTATCCCGGTAGGCAATGCCGGTAACATCACCGCCTACTGGAAAGGCTTTAAGGAGTACCACCAAACAGGCAGGGCAAAGAAGAGACCCGAGATGATGGGCTTTCAAGCGGAAGGGGCGGCTCCCATCGTTCGCGGGCAGGCGGTGGAAACGCCAGAAACAGTTGCCACCGCAATACGCATCGGCAACCCCGCCAGCTGGCAAAAGGCGGTGGCTGCCCGTGACGAATCTGGCGGCATCATTGACATGGTCAGTGACGAGGAAATAATGTCCGCCCAAAAGCTCCTGTCCACCAAGGCGGGTGTCTTTGGCGAGCCAGCTTCGGCAGCTTCCGTAGCCGGGCTCATCAAGCTCTCTCGCCGGGGCATGGACCTCTCGCAAAAAATAGTCGCCTGCGTGATAACCGGCACTGGTTTGAAGGACACTGATACCGCCTTGAAAGACGCACCTCCTTTCCTTCAGCTTCCGGCGGATATCACGGCGGTGGAACAGGCCCTGGGCTGGGGCTAACCGCAGGGCGAGCAACCCAGAGCCCAAGATAAGAAATGAGTCAAACATACCAAGCCCACGCCACGACACCAGATGGTAAAAGTCATTCCGCCGGGTCGGCAGGCTTTCTGCTAAGCTGGTTTGGCCTAGCAGCCTTGCTGGGAGTACTCCTGCTCGCTGCCTGGAATGGTCAGGTGGTGATAGTCATTCTGCTCGGTTTAGCCCTCTCCGCCGCTGGCCTAGCTAAATTGTGGAGCCGGCTCTCACTGGTCGGCGTTGGCTGCCAGCGCTTTTTCAATGAACGACGCGCTTTCCCCGGGGAAGAGATAGAATTGAGAGTGAGGCTGACAAACCGCAAGCTGCTGCCACTGCCATGGGTGCAGGTCGATAATGAGATACCGGAACAACTGCTGCCAGCCGACGCTCCTTCGCTTCCAGAGAGCAAGCCGGGATTTCGTCTCCTGAGCCATGCGGGGGCATTGTTATGGTACACCGGGATAAACTGGCGGAGCCATTTGCATTGTCGGAAGAGAGGGTACTACACGCTGGAACCAATCAAAGTACTATCCGGCGATATCTTTGGACTGTATCCCCGCTCCGCCACCGAGCGACTCAGCGACCAGATTACTGTTTACCCCAAGCTCTACCCGATTTCCCAATTAGGTCTACCATCGCGGTACCCGCTGGGGGAAACCAAGGCGGAGCAACGCATTTTTGAGGACCAGACCCGCACCATCGGCGTGCGCGACTACAGTCCCCACGATAGCCTCAGGTACATCCACTGGAAGGCAAGCGCCCGCCACCAGCAGCTGCAGGTGAAAGTTTTTGAGCCAACAACCACCCTGAAAGTGACTCTATTTCTGGCAGCCGACAGCTTTCAGAGTGATGGGGTGAGCGAGGACGACTTTGAGCTGGGCATCAGCACGGCGGCTTCAGTGGCCAACTGTATTGTGCAGCAACGCAACCAGGTAGGACTCTTCGTCAATTCACGTCTTGCCGATACCGGTCAGCCGATAAGAATTCAACCCGGCAGCGGCTTGAACCAGCTAGTCTATATACTGGAGGCTTTAGCGAAAGTCACTTCAGTCCCCAGTGGCTCTTTTGAGGAATTTTTCCAAGAGAAGGGGGGGTCTCTACCCTGGGGAACGACTCTTATCCTGATAATTGCCAAGCCTTCAGAATCCTTACTTGAGTTACTTGCCAGCCTAAGGGAAGCCGGACACAAATTGCTGGTCCTTCAGATTGGCGAACAGGAAAAGAATGGGGCTGACAGCAGCGCTGGCTGGTATAACATCAGTGCTTCGGGAGACCTGACCGAATTTGCGTCCAGGGGGGGCGGATGAAGTTAAACTGGCGCCAGAGCATTATCTATGTCACCATCATGGGGATGGAAGGCTGCTGGCTGTATGCGTTGCTGGTGCTGCTAAATAACAAGACGGCTGACGGACGCCTGTCAATTCTCGGGCTCCTGCCTCTCTATCCGGTGGCTTTTGGCTTGAATAAGCTACTGCAGGGGCTGGGGTGGCACAGAGTCTTCCGTGATACGGCCAATGTTCTGGCGTGGGGCATTGGAACGCTAATAATGGTGAAAGCCCAGCTCTTCAGCAGCCTGGCATTAACCAACCCAGCCTGGCTTCTGGCCATACCACAGGCAATAGCCAACATATTCTACGCTTTTGCGCCGGAACTCCTCATTCTCGTCGGCAGCGCTGTTCTCTGGTGGCTCGGCCGACGTCTGGCTCATATCCAGATTGGCTTCACCAATTCGGTCAGCGAATTCCAGTTCGGAATGTTCATGCTGATTATCCTCCTTTTTGTAATCTCCGTATTCGAGGTTAAGCCTGCCAATTTAATACCGGTAACCCTGGCTTTTTTCTTCTCGGCCCTGCTCGGAATGTCAGTAGCTCACGCCCGGGAAGGAGCAAGCTGGCTGACCGGGCTATATCAAGGTCAATGGTCCGGGCTGTTGCTGGTCAGCATCAGCCTGATTCTTATTCTGGGTCTGCTCGTCGGTTCGGTAATAACCCAGGATTTATTACAGTTAATTCTGCTGGCTCTCAAGTGGGTGTGGGGTCTGATTACACAGGCGATTGCTTTTCTGATAAGCCTCTTACCGGAGCCGAGCCCACCAGAAATACCTCCAGAGATGCTCCTGCCCGCGCCTACGCCGGTAGAAGAGCCGGAATGGCACAAGTTTTTTGTTATGCCGGAAGCAGTGCGTAGCGGTATCCGTTTTGGTTGGACAATCCTGATGTGCGGTTTTATAATCTTTGCTTTGTGGCAGATTTCGTCGGGGATATTCGGCTGGCTCCGCAGCAAGCTGGCCAATACGGCCGGAGCAGAAGTTGAGCCGCTAAAGGGTGCCTTCATAGCCGACCTCCTGGGTCTGCTAAAGCGTATTGTTTTCTGGCTGCTCGGATTGAGACGGCTCCTGCGGTGGCAAAGGAAACCGCCGCCGCCTGAAGTAACCTCAATTCGCCAGATTTACCGCCAGCTCCTCCGCTGGACAGCCAAACGAGGCTGGCCGCGACCTGTGTTTCAAACGCCTAATGAGTATCTGCACACACTGGAGGGATTAATACCGGAATCCGGGGATGCCCTCCGCCTGGTAACGCAAAACTATGTCAGTTCCCGGTACGGTATATCCTCACCCACGGATGAGGAAATGCACCGGCTAAAGCAGAGCTGGCACCAAATAAAACAGAACCGCCTGAGACAACCAGATAGCGGGGTTGATAATTAGATATAGAGCAGGAGATGAAGTATGGCTAAAGTAACAGAAACACCAGACGTATCCCGAGTTGAGCAGGCAGCCGAGAAGCTCATAAATAATATCGGCAAAGTCATCGTGGGCAAGAGAGAGACCATGAAGCTGGTCATGGTAGCCCTGCTCTCAGAGGGACACCTGTTTATTGAGGATGTACCCGGCATCGGAAAAACGATGCTCGCCAAAGCAACTGCCGGCTCGCTGGGCTGCAGCTTCAAGAGAATCCAATTTACGCCTGACCTGCTACCGTCGGATGTTACCGGCATCTACTATTTTAACCAGAAGACCTCAGAGTTTGAATTCCGTCCCGGGCCGATTATGGCCAACATCGTGCTGGCTGATGAGATAAACCGCGCCACCCCGCGAACACAGTCGTGCTTACTGGAAAGTATGCAGGAACGCCAGGTTACCGTAGATGTTACGACGATGCCCCTGCCACGTCCCTTCCTGATCATCGCTACGCAGAACCCTGTAGAACTGGAAGGCACCTTTCCCCTGCCTGAGGCCCAGCTCGACCGTTTCCTGCTGAAAGTTAGTCTTGGCTATCCGTCCGAGGATGAGGAGGGAGCTATTTTGCGTCGTTTTCAGCAGGAAAACCCCTTAGATAATCTAACCCCGGTAGTTGAAGCTTCAGAGCTACTGGAGCTACAGAGGCTATGCCGTCAGGTTCACGTGGAGGAATCGGTACGCAATTACATCGTAACCATCACCCAGGCGACCCGGAGCCATCAGGGCATCAAGCTAGGGGCCAGCCCCCGGGCTTCCCTGAGTCTTTACCTGGCGTGCCAGTCGCTGGCGGCGATTCAAGGACGAAACTACGTCATACCAGACGACGTGAAGTATCTGGCGATTCCCGTCCTGGTTCATCGCCTTATCACCAAAGTTGAGACCAAATTACGCGGGCAGTCAGCCGAGGGTATACTGGAGGAAGTATTGTCCAAAACACCGGTACCGGTTGAGGAATAGTGATTAGACCCTGAAAAATGGTGTAATATTATAGCTTGATGAATTTATCAGTTACCGGGATAAAGGAGGCAACAATGTTTGACGAGGCTAAGATTAAGACCGCAGTAACGGCTATCATTAAGGCTATCGGGGAAGACCCTGAGCGGGAGGGTCTGGTGGGCACCCCTGAACGTGTAGCTGAAATGTATGCCGAGCTTTTTGAGGGACTGGGTAAGGACCCTAAAAAGGAACTGAAGGTAGGTTTTGAGCTGGGCCACCGGGAAATGGTAGTTTTAAGGGATATCCCCTTTTATTCCATGTGCGAGCACCATCTTTTGCCCTTCTACGGTGTGGTCCATATCGGCTACATTCCAAATGAAGAAGGGCGCATTATCGGTATCAGCAAACTGGCCAGGGTGGTGGAAATCATTGCCAGGCGCCCCCAGCTTCAGGAGAGGATGACTACCGAGATTGCGGAGACAATTGTGGAGGGCATCAAACCGGAGGGGGTGGCAGTAGTTGTGCAGGCGGAGCACCTTTGCATGATTATGCGCGGCATAAAGAAACCGGGCAGTAATGTTATCACCTCAGCCATCAGGGGCATTTTCAGTCGCAAAGCAGCCAGCAGGGCGGAATTTTTCTCCATAATTCAGGTGAGAAAGTAGTCAGTTACTTCATCAAATATCCAGGTTTCTGACATTTCTAGCATGCGCCTGAATAAAGGCTTTGCGGGGAGGAACCTCGCCACCCATCAGGATGTGAAAGATGCGGTCGGCTTTGGCAGCGTCATCTATGCCTACTCCCAGCAAGGTGCGGGAATCTGGATTCATGGTGGTCTCCCACAACTGCTCCGGAGTCATCTCGCCCAGGCCCTTATAGCGCTGGACCTCTACCTTCCTGGCCCCTTTTAGCTGATGCAGTGTTTCTTCTTTTTCCTGCTCCGAGTAGACCCATTGCTGATGATTGGTCGCCTTGACGCGATAAAGGGGTGGCTGGGCAATATATAAATAGCCCTGGTCAATCAACTCCGGCATATGGCGGAAGAAGAAGGTAAGCAGCAGAGTGCGAATGTGAGAGCCGTCAACATCAGCATCGGTCATCAGGATAACCCGATGATAACGGAGTTTTAACGGGTCAAAGTCATCATCAATACCAGCACCCAGGGCGGTAATGATGATACGAATTTCCTCACTGGCCAGCATCTTATCGGCCGGAGCCTTCTCTACATTAAGGATTTTGCCTCTTAGCGGCAGTATGGCTTGAAAGCGACGGTTGCGCCCCTGCTTGGCTGAGCCACCAGCGGAATCCCCTTCCACCAGATATAGCTCACAGTGGGCGGGCTCTTTCTCGGAGCAGTCCGCCAATTTCCCGGGCAATGTGCCGGTATCCAGACTGCTCTTTCTGATAATTAAATCGCGAGCTTTGCGGGCGGCTTCCCTGGCCTTGGATACCGTGACGCACTTTTCGATGATTCTCTTGGCTTCGTCAGGGTGCTCTTCAAGGTAAACGGATAAGCCCTCACCAACGATGCTCTCTACCTGACTTTTGACCTCAATATTACCCAGCTTGCCTTTAGTCTGTCCTTCAAACTGTGGCTCAGCGAGCTTAACACTGATAATGGCAGTAAGTCCTTCCCGGACATCTTCACCGGTTAGATTGGGCTCCTCATCTTTGAGAAACTTATTTCTATGGGCATAGTCATTAAGCACACGGGTTAGCGCCGAGCGAAAGCCGGTAAGGTGCTGTCCCCCATCCACGGTATTAACACAGTTGGCAAAGCTAAAGACTGATTCGGTAAAGCCTTCATTATACTGAAGCGCCACCTCGACGATGGTGCTGTTTACCGATTTGGTGATATAAACAGGCTTGGGGTGGCGAACGGCACGGTTGCGGTTAAGATGGCGAACAAAGCCGGTAATGCCCCCCTCAAAGTAAAAGGTCAGTTCCTGATTCTTATTTTCGTCTCCAGGCCTTTCATCCTTGATGGTTATCTCCAGCCCCTTATTCAAATAGGCCATTTCCCGTATGCGCTCACTGAGTACATCAAAATCATATTTTACTTTGCCGAATATCTCTTCATCCGCATAGAAGGCGATGTTAGTGCCGGTATCACTGGCTTCACCAACCTCGCCGACCGGTCCTTGCGGTATGCCCTGCTTATATTCCTGCTGGTAGACTTTGCCATCACGTCTGACATTACAACGGACAAAAGAGGAGAGCGCATTTACCACAGATGCCCCCACCCCGTGCAACCCTCCCGATACCTGATAGGTCTGGCCACCAAATTTCGCCCCAGCGTGTAACGTGGTCATAACCGTCTCCAGGGCAGAGACACCGGTGGCGGGGTGAATCTCTACCGGGATGCCCCGTCCGTTATCGTCAACGCTGACGGCACCGTCCTCTTTAAGCGTAACCGCAATTGTGGTGCAGCAGCCAGCCATGGCTTCGTCAATACTATTGTAGGTAATTTCATAAACCAGGTGATGCAGCCCGCGCTGGTCAGTGCCCCCGATATACATGCCCGGCCGCCGGCGCACTGCTTCCCGTCCACCCAGGACATGAATGTCTTCCGCAGTGTACTCATTATTCTGGTTATTCTGCGGTTCGGTTGATGCCGGCATATCTTTCACCATAGTTGCTCCCTAACTCCTTGAGGGAAAAAGTGCCGCAGGGCAAGAGGGTGATAATATTGGGCGGGGAAAAGAAAAAGGCAAGACTCTGAGTTTAAAAACAGAAGAGCTTGCCAATCACAGAAAGATGATTTCTTCATAGGAATTATTTATAGTATAGCACAATTTAGCTTCAAAGTAAAGGTGATGCTTCCTGAAATAGCCATTTTTTAATCGTCTTTACGCAGCCAACCTCTAACTCGGTACCCAAATCTGGAACTAGACTTGAGGCAACAAATTTTTGTATAATTTTATTTCGGGGTCCGGATACTGTAAGCCCGACCACTGGAAATATCTTATTGGAGGACAAAATTAAAACAATGTCTCAAGGGGAAGAGACGGCAATTTCAGAATGTGAAGTGTCCAATCCTTTTGTAGAAGTGCAAAACAGAATTGCCGTCATATGCCGCCGATTAAACATATCCGAAGGTATTAAAGACCGACTGAAAGTCTGCCAGCGTGAGTTAATTATCAACTTCCCGGTAAGAATGGATGATAGCAGTCTGAAAATGTTTACCGGATACCGGATACAGCACAGCAATATCCGAGGACCAGCCAAGGGCGGGATTCGCTATCATCCAGACGTTACTCTTGATGACGCCAGAGCCCTGGCTGCATTGATGACCTTAAAGGCGGCCGTCGTCAATATCCCGTACGGGGGTGCCAAGGGAGCCGTTGCTTGCAAGCCGGAAACGATGTCCCAAAATGAACTGGAGAGACTAACCCGGCGCTATGCCAGTGAAATATCACTTTTAATAGGACCTGAAAGTGATATCCCGGCTCCTGATGTGGGCACAAATGCGCAAGTGATGGCCTGGATTATGGATACCTACAGCATGAACAAGGGCTATTCGGTTCTCGGCGTAGTGACCGGTAAACCGCTTGAGGTTGGGGGTAGCAAAGGCAGGTCTGAGGCAACGGGGCGGGGCTGCATGATTTGTGCCCGACTAGCCAGCAAGCAGGCGGGAATCAACTTTGAGGGCGCTACGGTAGCGGTTCAGGGTTTCGGTAAAGTAGGCTCTGTTGTAGCAAGGCTTATGGCCAGAGAGGGCTGCAAAGTTATAGCCATTAGTGATGTAAAGGGAGGTATTTACAACTCAAACGGTCTGGATGTGGAAAGCGTTTACTCCAACTGCAAGGAGACAGGCTCGGTAGTCGACTACAAGGATGCTGAGAGGATAACAAATGCCGAGCTTCTGGCCATAGATTGTGACATACTGGTGCCAGCCGCTCTTGAGGGCCAGATATGTAAAGATAATGCGGCCGCCGTTAAAGCGAAAATGATTATTGAAGGCGCTAACGGACCAACTACTACCGAGGCCGATAATATCCTCTCTGATAAAGGAATATTTATCGTCCCTGACATATTAGCTAATGCCGGCGGGGTGGTAGTCTCCTACTTTGAGTGGGTCCAGGGTCTGCAATCGTTCTTCTGGAACGAAAACGAGGTAAACCAACGACTGGAAGAAATAATGGATAACGCCTTCCACGAAGTACTGGAAATTAAGCAGCGTGAGAAAACAGACATGAGGACTGCTGCCTATATGCTGGCTATCGACCGGGTGGTAAGCGCCATGATGATACGAGGCATATACCCGTAATAATTTAGGGGCAACTTCAGTCGCAAGCGCAACATAAGTCTTTAAAAATAAAATGGCAAATGACCGCTCAATCATATTGAAATAACTTTTTTAATGTGCTATACTGACGTTAAATAAGCAAAAGGAAGAGAAAAATTTAAACCTTTAAGCTAGTCCAGTGAGGCTGGTAAGGGAAATTAAGAGAGCTAAAATAAGACGACCTCTTACCAGCCACGGTAAGAGGTTATTTTTATGCCGGAAAAAATCATAATGACCCCCGGTGATATCAGGCGGACTCTGGCTCGCATTGCGCACGAAATCATTGAGCAAAACAAGACTACAGATTACCTGATTTTAATCGGTATGCGCACTAGAGGCGTGCCTCTAGCCAAGAGATTGGCCGCCAATATAGAGAACTTTGAAAAGGCACAAATACCGGTGGGGGCTTTAGACTTCAGTCTCTACCGAGATGACCTTTCCTGGTTAGATTCGCAGCCCGTTGTCCAACACACTGACATCCCGACCAGCATTGACGGCAAATCAATCGTGCTGGTTGATGATGTTCTGTATACCGGGCGCAGTACCCGGGCGGCAATGGACGCTCTTATTGATTTAGGACGACCCCAATCAATTCAGCTGGCGGTACTTATTGACCGGGGTCACCGGGAGATGCCAATACGACCTGACTACGTGGGCAAGAACATGCCAAGTTCAAGACATGAGGAGATACAGGTACATCTGGTGGAAACCGACGGCGTAGATGAAGTCACCATTGCCAGTCCGGCTACCGAGCATCCCGTCGGAAGTGAACTCAGCAAGGCAAACTCCGGCAAAAGGAATTACCATGGCGCTGGCAAATAGAAGTCTGGTCACCATAGATGACCTATCCAATGGGGAAATGGAGGCGCTGTTTTCCCTGTCTGATGAGATGTCCGACGTAATGGATAAACAGTTTGGTTTGTGCCAGGGCAAGATTATGGCCAGCCTGTTTTTCGAACCGAGCACCAGAACCCGGCTCTCGTTTGAGACCGCCATGCACCGGCTCGGGGGCAGTGTCATTACCGCCGCCGATGTCGGGGCAACTTCACTGGCCAAGGGCGAAAGCATTGCTGATATGGCCAGAGTGGTGGGGAGCTACGTTGATATCATCGTTATCAGGCACCCCTGGGAAGGAGCCGCCAAAGTGGTTGCCGACTACGCCGGCGTGCCAGTGATAAACGCCGGTGACGGCGGCCACCAGCATCCCACGCAGACACTCTGTGACCTTTATACCATCAAGAAGGAAAAGAAAACCCTAAAGGGGCTAAAGATTGCTCTCTGGGGTGATTTGAAATACGGACGAACCATACATTCCCTTATCTTCGCTCTAGCCAAGTTCGGGGCCAATATTCTGTTTTACCCCACTCCCAGCCTGGAAGTGCCGGAGCATGTCCTGAAAAAATTGACCACCGAATACGGAGGAGGGCTGGAAAGGTATGAGGCTCTTGCCCCGACAGCAAAAGAGGGTCTTTTCCCCTTAGACGCCATATATCTGACGCCAAGCAGCCCGCACCAGCTGGCCATGATGCCTGACATTGATATCCAAGTCGAGCTAAAGGCAGGAGTTGATGCCCTCTATGTTACCCGACCACAAAAGGAAAGATTTACCGCTGCCGAGAAGAAGCAGGAACTAAAAGAAAAGTATCCAGTAGTGGATAAGAAACTGCTCAAGAGCAAGGAGTTCCGGAAAACTCTGGTGATGCACCCGCTACCCAGAGTGGATGAACTGGCCTACGAACTTGATGCCGACCCGAGGAGCCGGTACTTTGAACAGGCAGCGCGGGGAGTACCGGTCAGGATGGCGCTAATCTCTCTCTTGCTAGGCGCCAAAGAAATCACTCTTGCTCAAAAGGAGGCTTTACCAAGCATAGACTATCCGCGGTACCAGCGGGATTCCGGCATCAGATGTCCAAATCCACGCTGCGTCTCGGTACAGGAAACGGAAACCAAGTACCTCAAGCCTGAATTCAAGATAGTCAACCGGAAGCCGTTAACACTGAGGTGCACCTACTGCGAACACGGTTTTGAGCCCAAATATGTAGCCAGTGCCGACTGGCACGAGGGGAGAACGGCGAGCAAGAAATACCATAGCGCCGAAAGCCACTGGGCGAGAAAGATTAGAACGGAAAACCTGATTGTTTTCAACTCGACTGATGAAGCCGGGGGGCAAGGTTTCAAGCCCAGTCGTTACGCTAAGGTACGCCGCAAGAGAAGTAAAGCGAAAACGAGTGAACCAAAATGAAGTCATTGCTGATAAAAGACGGACGAATCATTGACCCCGGCCAGGGGATAGACGAAGTTGGTAACCTGCTCATCAGCGAAGGCAAAATCTCGTGGCGGGGCAGGACTCCTCCCGAAGGTGATTACGGCGTCATTCATGCTGAAGGGCTGGTTGTATGCCCCGGGTTTGTTGACCTGCACTGCCACCTGCGGCAGCCCGGTTTTGAAGAGAAAGAGACCATTGCTACGGGGACACAGGCGGCGGCTAAAGGCGGCTTTACCACCATCTGCGCCATGCCCAATACCAGCCCGCCACTGGATAACCGGGCAACGATAGAGCATATCAAAGCAGTGGCAGCCGAAGAAGGCGTCGTCAGGGTACTGCCGATAGGTTGCGTCTCAAAGGGGAGGAGGGGTGAGGGGCTGGCTGAGATGGGCGACCTGGCCTCGGCGGGGGTGATTGGCTACAGCGACGATGGAAGTCCGGTGAGAAATGCTCGCCTGATGCGCCAGGCACTGGAACACAGTCGCGGCACTGGCCTGCCGGTTATTGACCACTGCGAAGACCTTTCCTTAATTGAGGGCGGTCAGATGAATGAGGGCGCCGTGGCAACCAAACTCGGGCTTACGGGCATACCGGCGGCTGCCGAGGAGATTACCGTCGCGCGCGACCTGATTCTTGCCAAGATGACCGGAGGGCACCTGCACATTGCCCACGTCAGCGCTGAAGGCTCAGTTGAGCTGATTCGGCGGGCGAAAGAGAAAGGCGTCAAGGTTACCGCCGAGGTGACACCACACCACCTGATTCTCACCGAGGAAGCGGTTATTGACCACGGCACCAACGCCAAAGTAAGCCCGCCACTGAGAACGAAACGGGACAATCAAGCCCTGATTAAGGGACTTAAGGAGAACGTGATTGATATTATCGCCACCGACCACGCCCCCCATGCCGAGTCGGACAAGAAATGCGATTTTGCCCTGGCTGCCTCCGGTATCAGCGTCTTTGAAACCGTCCTGGGGAGCCTGATGCGCCTGGTGCGCAACGGACAACTGCCCCTGAATACCCTCATCGCCAAGCTCACCAGTGAGCCAGCCAGAATTTTGAAAGACGATAAGCTGGGGACGCTGAAGATTGGCGCCCCGGCGGATATCACCATTTTTGACCCCGGTAAGGAGTGGGTGGTAGACCCTGAGACGTTTGTCTCCAAAGGAAAGAACACGCCTCTGGCGGGAGCAGCGCTGAAAGGCAAGGTGATGGCGACCATTTACGGCGGGAAGCCGGTATACAAAGACGAGGCTATCAAACTGGAAGCAGGGGAACATATTTTAAAAGGTGAATCATGACCAGAAAGACAAATTTAGTTTTAGCTGACGGCTCGGTCTATGAAGGCCATTCTTTCGGGGCTGAAGTTGAGACCTGGGGAGAGGTGGTGTTTAATACCAGCATGATGGGCTACCAGGAAATGCTGACCGACCCCTCCTACGCCGGGCAAATCGTGGTGCCCACCTACCCGCTCATCGGCAACTACGGCACCAATGAGTACGACTTTGAGTCGAACAAGATACAGGTCAGGGGCTTCGTCGTCAGGGAGGCATGCGAGCAACCCAACCACTACCTCAACACCCGGACCATCCACGAGTATCTGGCGGAAAGCGGCATCCCCGGTATTTACGGCGTGGATACGAGGGCGATTACCCGCAAGCTCCGCTCCGCCGGGGTGATGATGGGCATGATAACCAGCGAGAAAACGGCAGATGAAGCCCTGGCAGAACTGAAGAAAGCGCCGGACTACAGCTCGATTGATTTTGTGCGGCAGGTTACCACTGGGAAACCATACACCTGGGGGCCGCCGTGCGATGGCTGTGATTTAAAGGAAGCCTGCTTCAAAAAAGGCGATAGCTGCCTGTTCGGGCGGGAGAACGCCAGAGAGCAATCGCAGCCGGTAAGCAAGATAGCCGTCCTTGACTGCGGGCTGAAATTCACCATCCTGCGCATGATGTGCAACCACGGCTGCCAGGTGACGGCAGTCCCCGCCACCATGCCCGCCGAGGAAATATTGAACTTAAAGCCCGACGGCATCGTCCTTTCCCCGGGACCGGGCGACCCGGAAAATCTGGACTACGTGGTGGACACGGTGAGGAAACTGGCTGATAAGAAGCCGATTATGGGCATCTGCCTGGGCAACCAGCTCATCGCCCGTGCCTTCGGCGCCAGGACGTTCAAGTTGAAGTTCGGGCACAGAGGGGCGAACCACCCGGTGCGCGACCTCTCCGACGGGCGAATCCACATCACCGCCCAGAACCACGGCTACGCCACCGACCCCGATACGCTGAAGGACGGGCTGGAGGTGAGCCATGTAAATTTGAATGACGGCACGGTGGAGGGCTTGAGACACAGGGAGCTACCCATCTTTACCATCCAGTACCACTCGGAAGCCTCACCGGGACCCCTGGACAACGTGTACCTCTTTGAGAGATTTCTGGATATGGTGAAGGCAGCAAAATAATATGGAGATTTTTAAGGGGGGAAGATTGCTTTGCCTACGGCTCGCAATGACAGTTAGAAATAGTGGTGTGGGGAGAAGGGGCAAAGTAAAAGCGGGGAGTCCAAGAGGGGCGAAGCCCCTCTCACCTGACCTCCCCCTCTCCTTTGAAGGAGAGGGGGATTAAGGGGGTGAGGTAGAAATGGAAGTTTGGATTATTCCTCTTCTCGCTGCAATTGGAGGTGCAGCCATAGCACTAATTGGTAAAGAACTTATTGAATGGTATAAACGCCCAAGACTGGATATTGATTTTGAAGAAAGGGAAGGGCAGAAACCATATATTCCAGATAATAACAATGAGGGAATGTCCGCCATAGGCTATACTTATAGAATTAAATGCTTTCGTCTAATAGTACGCAACAAAGGTAAGAAACCTGCGATGGATTGTGAGGCAAAATTAGAAATTACTGCTCACGGCGAGAGTAATATTACCAGTAAAGTGGCTCTTCATTGGTCTCGCCGGGATCCTGCGTTATATAGGGATGGCAACTTTTTTGGTAATGCGGAGAAGGTCTTTGCACCAATTAACCTTAATATTGATGATGAAGAAACTGTAGACGTCTTGAACCTTCCATACTCGTTCTCCACCTTGCCCGACACTGACCATTCCCCAACACCTTACGGCAACCAAATTGAGAGCGCATCTCTAAGACAACTAGTACTTCAACCGAATGAAACCTATCACGGCAAAGTAACAGTTTATGCCAGTAATATAACCCCTAAATCATTCAAGTTTAAAGTAAACTGGGATGGTAAAGTAGAAAGGTTTAATAAGGCTTTTACTAAAGATTAAGGAGCGCGTTTTGAAACCATCTAAAGTCTTAATCATCGGGTCGGGGCCAATCATCATCGGGCAGGCGGCGGAGTTTGACTACGCCGG
>CAZWYS010000004.1:0-48512 GCA_964638295.1 uncultured Dehalococcoidaceae bacterium | reverse complement strand
GCTGCCTTCTGCTTCCAGCCAAAGACACCCTGGATAAGCGGTGAAAAAATGGCCAAAGCAAGCCCGATGAGTACCAGATTGCGGGTATAGATAGCTACTCCCAGGAAAAACAGGGCCAGAATAATTGAGCACCACAGCATTACTTTGCTGTTTGGATTCAAGCGGGCAATTCTCTGCCTGAACCCCAGCCCCTGTTTCTCCTTCTCCTTGGCTTTTGCCCCGGTAACAATAAAGTGTGCCCGCCGCGCCACAATGAAAGCCAAAATAGCGATAAAGGTGTGCAGATAGAAGGTAACGTAGGCACAGGTTACCTGACTCAGGTGCCGGTACATTTTGATAGGGGTGCGGTATCGGCTGACTTTTACCCGGACTAAGGAACTTACTGTTGCCAGCCAGCCGAAGACTACCAGTCCCCAGGCAGTGGCAGTCATCGCATTACTGGAAACCAAAGAAATAGCCAGCAGAAGTAAGAGATAGGGCAGGAATAAGGAAGTGGCCGTCCTCCTCAGGGTATGAGCGATAATATCCCATTTCTCAGCAAAAGAAGCTGAGGCGGACTTAATAAAGGGCACAGTATGCTGTGCGAAGGTCTCGGTATCGGCCATGGTCATACGGTAAGTGCGTTTTCGCAGTTGCCCCAGATTCTCCGGAACACCCTCGCTGCAGACAATGTCTTCGGCGAAAAATCCGGTGTATCCGGCATGACGCATTGCGATGGTAAAAGCGACATCCTCGGCAACAACCTCGGGGAAACCACCAGCTTTAGTGTAGGCTTCGGTGCGGACAAGTACCCCGTGCCCCAGCATAAGCGGGAACCCGTAGTGATTGCGGGGGACATTGTTATGCTCCCAGCGAATCTGAGTTTCGGCGAGAAAATGTTCGGTAAAGGCATTTCTGGTGCTGGAACCACTGTTGTGATTGGCCTGGACAAATCCAATTCGCTCATCCTGCTGGATGTAATAAGCAGCCTTCTTCAGAAATTCCCTGTCAAGGATGCCATCAGCGTCACACAGGGCAAAGAACTCATATCCCTTGGCTGGACCAGCCAGAGCCAGATTGAGGCTGCGTGCCTTAAATCCCTCCAGTTTTTCCCGCCGGAAGATAGTGGTCTTTTCGGGGAATTTCTTGTGAAACTCCTCTACCCGTTCTCTTCCCTGTTGCCCCTGGCTGACATCAATCAGGAAAAAAAGAAAGTTGGGATAGTCCTGATTGACGCAACTTAAGGCAGCCTCATACTTGAAATCGTCAACTGTGGTATAAATAAGGGCGATACGGGGAAGACTTGCGCCACCTTCCCCCCCTTTTACCGCTCCAGCCTTTACCCTGCCCAACCGCCGGAATAAAACCAGCCCGTAATGGTAGAGGGCGTAGAACCAGAAAATAAGCAGGCAGATTGCCGTCAGCACTAACAAAACCCAATGGAGGACAGATTGCGGTAGTCCATAGGTGGCGGCGGCATGTATCGCCAGCAGAACTGAGGAAACAAGCCAGAAAGCAAGAATCAGGATATACATGGTGTTACTCTTTGAGATTAGGCTAGAAACAGAGCGGACTTTTTTGTTCTGGGGGGAATTTTCCATGGATAACCTCCATAAAGGGTTCTTTCGCTGCTGGATTATAACAGACAGGTGCCACTTTAGCAAGAAAATCCTTACTCTTACCTGGAAAAAGCCCGAAGCGCCTTTAGTTGATTGACACCTTCCTCTGACCAAGGTATCCTATGTTAAAGGCGAGGTAAGAATAGAATGGATTATCTATTTTCCAATCTGAACCAAGTAGAAAAGGTGGCGCTTACCCAACCCTTCGGCCTCATTTTTGATGTTGATGGTACCATAGCTGAAATTGCCCCCACCGCTGAGGCAGTGAAGGTCACCCCGGGATGCAAAAAGCACCTCAGGTCTTTAGTCAAGCGTCTGCCTCTGGTGGCAGCCATTTCGGGGAGGTTAATCAATGTTTTAAGACAGCTGGTAGAGGTGGATGGCGTGGTCTATAATGGCAATCACGGACTGGAGCAGTGGGTTAAGGGGGAAGTCAAAGTCAGGCCAGAGGCACAGGAATATGTGGCCAAAATTCAAGCGGTCATTAAAGAACTGGGGCCAATTCTGCTTCCCCTGGGTGTCAGGTTTGAAGATAAAGGTGCCGGGCTCGTTTTCCACTACCGGACATTACCTGACCGGGAAGAGGCAAGGGAAACCATCCTGAAGGAAATAAACCATTCTCCTGCCGCCCAACCGTTTAATATTGACTACGCCAGAGCAGTCATTGAACTCCGACCCCCCTTGAAGATTAGCAAAGGGTCAGTGGTGAGGGAGCTTATTGAGGGCTATCAGCTTAAAGCCGCAGTCTATATGGGAGACGACGTGGCTGATATTGGTGCCTTTGATACCATACGCACTTTATCGCAGGGTGCTGAATTTCAAGGCTTGGCCTTAGGTGTAGTAGGAGAAGAAACCCCGCCAGAGGTTGCGGAAAGAGCCAATTTACTCCTCAAAGGAGTGAGCGAGGTGGAGGCTTTCCTTGGATGGCTGGATAAAATCATACCTTCCAAATGACGCCGATTTAAAGATAATCGGCTATTCTGAAGAACGGTGGCACTTTCGCGGTAAGAGTTAGCTTGCTGGCTGAAGAGAAACTTTCCCTTCTTTAAAGAACGAGCCAATAGACTCTCTCATAATCTTCGCCGTATCTTCTGGCAGTGCCGTACTGATATAGATGCCGGAACCCATTTCAAATCCGGCGATTGTACTCAGTCTTGGTATTATCCTGATATGCCAGTGGTAATACGGGTCCTCTTCATCTTCGGTAATCGTACTGTTAACTACATAGTTATAGGCTGGATTATCAAGCTTCTCATAGAGGCAGAAGAGTGTGTCTTTGAGCACCCTAGCTAGTTCGGCGAGGTACGTCTCCGGGAATAGTCCAAAGGAAGCACAGTGCTTTTTGGGAATAATCCAAGTCTCATATGGTACGCGTGAGGCATAAGGATGAAGAACAACGAACTGCTCGGTATGGGCAACTATCCTCTCCCCCCTCCCCAACTCCTCATCAAGCAGGTCGCAATAAAGACACCTGCCAATATCAACATAGTAGTTGTGGGCGATATCAAAATCCCGGTGGAAGTAAGGAGTCACGATAGGCGTTGCCACTAATTGAGAGTGAGGGTGTATCAGCGAGGTTCCTGATGCCCAACCATGATTCTTAAAAATAGTAATGAACTTGAATTGGTGATTTTCCTTTAAGGTGTTATATCTTTCCAGGTAGGCGATGAGCACTTTTTCCACCTGGTCATAATCCATCAACGCCATGGTTGTATTATGGGACGGAGTCTCAATGATTACTTCATGCGCCCCGATACCAGCCCTTTTGCGGAATAGGCGCGCCTCCTCCAGCATAGTGCCATCTCCACCGGGCTCCAATGCCGCAAACCGATTGGGCACTACCCTTACTTCCCAATCCGAATCCTGCCCCGAGACAGGGAGCCGGAAAACCTCTTCAGGTGTTTGGGGTTCATTGCCCGGACAAAAGGGACAGGACGCATCCCAGCTGGGTAGCTCATCAGCACGCCTTGTTTTCGGCTTTTGCTGAGGACGTTTAGCCCTCTCCGGGGCTAATATCACCCACGCTTTGGTAGTTGGGTCTTGTCTTAGTTCTGACATTTTATCTTTATCCTCAAGCTTACTCAGAATCAGCGAGTTAATCGACTGACAAACGGCTATTCCTTCCGGGCAGGGCGATGTCGTTTCGCCTTAATTGTTTCGCCACTTGGAACTATAGAGCCGTGGAAATCTTTTTCTATGACGTTACAGGCAATGGCACAATTACGGCCTATGGTAATCCCTGCAGGTATCTTGGCGCCCTTACCGACCACGGTTATGCCGGTGTTCAGCGTTCTAGGCTCCTCGCGGTTAACCTGAAAGTCATCGCCAAAACCAATACGACAGTCAGCTTCGACTACTACCTCCTTGTCTATGATGGAGTAGTCAATAAAACTATCCCGACCAACAACAGTGTCAGACATAACAACCGAGTGCTTGATGACTGCGTTCTCCGCCACCCTTACCCCTGACGAGAGAACCGAATGCTCGACACGCCCCTCAATTAAACAACCGTGGGATACCATGCTGTTAATAACATCGCCTCGCTGGGCAATAATGACCGGCGGTCTCTTCTCTTCTTCTTTGGTACGAATAGGCCAATCCCCACTGAACATGAGGTAGGGAGGCACATCAAGCAACTTCATATTAGCCTGCCAATAGTTTCGCACACTACCCACATCTCGCCAATAACCCTCAAAGTTATAAGTGAAAATCCGGCCATTACTCAGCAATTGGGGAAATATATTCCGACCAAAATCATGCCTAGAGGACCTGCGCTGGGCATCTTCTTCTAAACACTTGTGAAGAACATCCTTTTGGAAAAGGTAAACACCCATGGAGACAAGGTCACTCTTCGGCTCTTTCACTTTTTCCTGAAAGCCGTTCACCCGACCTTCTTCGTCCACACTCACCGTGCCGAACTCTTGTAATTCCTCTCTGGGCAGGCGAGTAACTGCCAAGGTAACATCTGCCTGGTTATTTACATGAGATTTGAGCATATCATTATAGTCCATTTTGTAGACATGGTCGCCGCTAAGGATTAACACCATCTCAGCGCCCTGCTCCTCAACATACTGGAGATTTTGATAGACAGCATCGGCAGTTCCCGTATACCAGTCACGACCTTCTTCGCGTGCCAGATAAGGATGCAATAGCTGGATCTTGCTATCGGGACCAGACAAGCCCCATGGCATACCAATGCCAATGTGGTCAGATAGAGAGCGGGGCTGGTATTGAGTCAGGACAGCTACATTGTAAATTCCGGAATTGACGCAGTTACTCAAGGTAAAATCGATGATACGGTACTTACCGGCAAAAGGAATTGCTGGCTTGGTTCGCTCTACAGCTAAGATGCCCAGCCGCTCCCCCTGGCCTCCGGCCAAAATAATTGCCACAACATTTTCCATCGTATGTCACCACCTTCCCTGCGCTTTTCGCTAATATAACCATTTCACACAGCGACGCAGTATCAGCAGTCTTACTTACTCACTGAGCTAAACATATACTTATTTATATTATAGTTTCACACGATATGTCAAATGCACACTCACCAAAGACTTTTTGACACAATACTCTTCTGTTCTTTGCTGGCTATACTGATGATAAAATTTTAATATATAATAATATAATATTAGAATGAGGTAATGCTAGATGCCAACCTTGCGAGATTTCTTTACCAATATGTCAGTACCGATGCCTCTGCACCGAAAACTATATCTTGTCTTCCGTAACAATCTTATTAAAATAATAAAGAGACAGAGCTGCTGTGGTCACCCTGGTGAACCTGGTTGTTGAGAATCGGCGAAAGCTACCTCCTAGTTAAGGAGGAAAGGAGGCCCAAGACATGGCGGTGGAAGCAGTTGGTGAAAAATACCGGTGCAATATCTGCGGTAATGAGGTGGTAGTCACTGAGGTGGGGGGTGGCACCCTTGTCTGCTGCGGCGAGGAGATGGAAAAAATCGAATAAGTGAAGAAAGCCAATCTCTTCTGACTGAATAGAGAGTTAAAAAAGGCACCAAACTCAACTTCACCGTCACTTTGATGTGAAGCAATGTATTATTTTGCTTACGGCTCCAATTTGAATAAAAACCAGATGGCAGAACGTTGCCCAGGCAGCAAACCTGTATTCACCGCTACTCTGCCCAACTACAAGCTGGTGTTTGCTGGGTGGTCCAGGCAGTGGCGGGGTGGAACGGCCAGTATTAAGACATTTCGTGGCGATAGAGTTCGTGGAGCAATTTACGAAGTTTCGGAACAGTGTTTGCGACGACTAGATAAATATGAGAGCGACTACAGTAGATTTAAAATTATCGCATTTAATGAAGATGATGAACCAATTGAAGCTATAACCTATATCAAGGCTGGCCAATTAGAAGAAACAATGCCCTCAAAAGAATATCTGGCAGTTGTCCAGCAGGGTTTGAGGGACTGGCGATTGTTCTAAGTTAGCCCAGCCCAGACAAAGATAGAGCTTCAAAGCAAGTTATAGATTTCTGATGGAGGTATAAATGACCACTACTGTCCTTCTGGTGCGCCATGGCCAAACTGAGTCAAACGTTAACGATTACTTCATGGGCTGGTCCAGTGAAGATATCAATGAGACAGGCTGTGCCCAGGCACGTCGATTATCTGAAAGGCTGGCTGATTGGCCCATTGCTTCGGTATATACCAGCCCACTGAAGAGAACATATAACACTGCCGCTATCATCGCTGAACCTCATAAGCTTGAAGTGAAGACCATGGAAGAGCTGATTGAGATTCAGCAGGGTGATTGGGAGGGACTCCACGTTGATGAAATCAGACAAGGGTGGCCAGACCTCTGGAAGCAGTCAAGGACTGACCCCTCAGATGTCACCATGCCTAACGGTGAAAGTTTCCGGCAGGTAACCGAACGAGCCGTCTGTGCCTTTGAAAAAATAGTTGAGGATAACCAAGACAAACAGGTGGTAATCGTAGCACACGAAATCGTAGTCAAAGTATTAGTCGTGCATGCTCTCGGAGCAACAAATAGCATTTACCGTCGGTTTGATATTGACAATACTTCACTTAGTGTAGTACAGGTTACTGATGGCAAGATGCGTCTGGTTAAGCTCAATGATTCCACTCACCTTGACGGACTGGGGTAAAAACATTACCCGGTAGTCATAAGCTCAAACTAAATTCTTACAGGCCAAAGAACTCAAGGGCATTAGCGGTCGTTATTTCCGCAATTTCCGCATCGCTCATGCCCTTCAAGTCAGCAGTACTTCTTAAAGCTCTTAGGATATCCACTGGCTTGGCCTCATATTCGGCTTCGCTTCCCCGCCGATATACCACTGGCGAATCCGTTTCCAGAAGCAACCTGTTTAATGAAACTTCCTTCACTGCTCTTCTATGTTCTCCATGATATTCCACCGCCGGGGTTGCCGAAAGAAAATAGTCCCGGCTAATTATGTCTCTTAACACGCTTGAGGTTCCCGTGTACCAGTGAAAGACTGCTTTCTCAAGTTGTGCTTCATCAACCAAAGTGAAAGCATCTTTCCAAGCATACCGGGAATGAATTATCACCGGTTTTTGATGTCTTTTGGCTATTTCTAAGATTTCTTTAAGCACCCGCTTCTGCAAATTTTTTTCTGCCCTTTCCCTTACCTTTTTATGGTAATCTAATCCTACCTCACCGATAGCAACGGCTTTATCAATATTAGCTTCAATAAACTGCAGATTGCGGTCTATTTCCGAGACCTCTAGATGCCAGGGATGCCAGCCCAATGACGGGTAGACATAGTTCTTATAGGCTTGAGACAGCGACAATACTTTTTGATTGGATTCGTAGTCAGAGCCAACGCCAATTATAGCGACAATACCGGCTGACCTAGCGGCGGCAAGAGCTTGCTCCAGGTTTTTTATCTGCTCGAGATGAGCGTGGGTGTCAATTAGACGGTACATAGAATTTCACAATCTCTTTAGAAGACTCGCCTTTTTTCACGGACTTAAATTAAGCTAGCGCACTCCCTCCCCCTTGTCAAGCGTTACATTACTGTGTGCCAACTTTTTTGAGCACATACCTTTACTGTGGTATGCTAATATTACAATTGGTATCACGGCAGGAAGGCACGCAGGTATGGCAGAGACTAAGTCGCCAAGGGAGGAGACACTATTCAGTGTCAATGACCTTAAGATAGATATCGCCCGGCGTCAAGCGATTCTCATGGATTCCGTTCTGGACCTGACGCCAAAGGAATTTGACTTGTTGGCCTTCCTTGCTAAAAATAGAGGGCTGGTCTTTAGCCGGGAGCAGCTCCTAGACAAGGTGTGGGACTATGACTACCCGGGAAATACCCGCACCGTAGATGTCCATGTCCGATGGCTGAGAAAGAAAATAGAAGTTGACCCGGGAAAACCCAGGCGGCTGATTACCATCAGGGGCATTGGCTATAAACTGGAGGGCTAAGTGTGTTTGGCAGCATCAAAATACTAAATTAGAATACCTTTGATTTCAATACTGATTAGTCTGGAAAAGGATGGTAAGAATGAAACGTACTCCGCTCTATGAAGAGCACCTGAAGCTGGGGGCAAAAATGGTCGAATTTGGGGGGTGGGAGATGCCCCTCAACTACCCTGCGGGGATACTCGCCGAACATCTGGCCACCAGAAAATTCGGTGGGCTATTTGATATTTCCCACATGGGCAGGTTCAGAATAAGCGGCCAAGATGCATTACCCTTCATGCAGCACGCCTTGACCAACAATGCAGCGGCTTTAGAGCCAGGACAATCCCAGTACACCATAATACCGAACGAAAGCGGTGGGGCAATTGACGACGCTTACCTCTACCGAATAAGTGATGAGGAATATATCCTCGTGGTCAATGCCGCCAACACGGAAAAAGACTGGGCATGGTTCCAGAAGTTCTTACCGGAATTCCCTAAATTAATCCTTGAAGACCATACGGCCAAAATTGCCATGCTCTCATTACAGGGACCAAGGGCAAAGGCAGTGCTCCTAAAAATCATGGGTGATATAAGCAAACTCCCCGAGCCGATAAGAAACCGGCTGGTAATGGCTGAGATATTTGGCACCGAGGTATCAATAGCCCGAACCGGATATACCGGCGAGCCGATATGTTTCGAACTGTTTCCCCCGGCGGATATAGCCGCGCGTCTGTGGAACAAACTGCTGGAAATCGGCAAGGAAGAAGGCATTGTCCCGGTGGGATTGGGAGCCAGAGACACACTGCGGCTGGAAGCTGGCCTCCCCTTATATGGACACGAACTGGGGACTGACGGGGAGGGAAAGGAGATTCCGGTGCTTGCTCTCCCTGCCGCCAGAATTGCGGTGAGCCTGAGCAGCAACAAGGGCAAATTCATCGGTAGAGAAGCACTGACGAAACAGTTTCAGGAAATTAAACTGAGGGAAGAAGAAAAGCTTGACACGCCAAAAGATAGGTTACTGATGCCCAAAACCATAGCCCTGATGGCACTATCCGGCGGCGCTGTCGCCAGGCCGGGTTACCCGGTTTACATTAATGGCAACCTTGTGGGAAACGTTACTAGCGGCACCATGGTTCCTTACTGGGAGGCCGAAGGTACTGATGTCAAAGCCAAGCCTGGTGCCGAATCCAACAGGAGAACGATTTGTTTGGCCTACGTTGATGCTGATTTGAAGGAAGGCCAAAAAACTAAAGTCACGATTAGAGACAAAACTGCCGAAGCAGTGATTGTCCGGAGGCACATTGGTGGCGAAGCGGCACCTTATGCCCGGCCCATTTTCATTGAAGACTTAATAAAACCTGCTCCGGTAATGCCTGAAGAATCTATGGAAAACCTGGCCAGAATCCTGGTCAAAAAAACCGCTGACAACACCCTGTGGCGGCAAAAAAACGCCATCAACCTGATACCGTCCGAGCAGACAGAATCACCGCTGGTGAGACTGCTGACCATAGCCGACCCGTCAGGACGATATGCCGAGCATAGAAGAGTTGAGGCTCTGGGCAATATTGAGGCTTATTACTATCAGGGAACCAGATTCATCACCGAGATAGAGCTGGAGCTAATTGAAAGACTGAAGGAATTTCTCGGTTGCTCGGAGGTGGAAACTAGATTGATTAGCGGTCAGATGGCGAACACCACCGTGTTCAGCGGGCTGGTGGACTATTTAAACCGGGTAGATAGGCGAACCGAACCGAGGCGATTTAGAAGTGTGATGAACCATCACCTTGGTAAAGGCGGTCACCTGAGCGCCCAGATGATGGGAGCGCTAAGAAACTACGTCGCCATTGACCCGGTCACCGAAAGATGGGCAGTGGTGAACTTTCCCGTTTTGCCGGAGAACCCTTACCGGATAGACCTTAATGAAACGGCGGAGCTTATTGAAGAGCACAAGCCAGAACTGATTATCCTTGGCAAGAGCATGATACTGCACCGTGAACCAGTTAAAGAAGTCGCTAAAATGATAGCCAGCATAAAACCTAAGCCAATAATTATGTATGACGCGGCTCATGTCTTGGGTCTGCTCGGTCCTTATTTCCAAGAGCCATTGTCAGAAGGAGCCGACATCGTCACTGCTTCGACACACAAGACTTTCTTTGGCACGCAGCGAGGGATAATCGCCAGCAACATGAGTGAGGAATCAGACTACTTTGACCTGTGGGACAGCATATCAAGGCGAGCTTTCCCCGGAAGCGTGAGTAACCATCACCTTGGTACCTTGCTCGGGCTGTTAATGGCCACCTACGAGATGAATGTTTACGGCCGCGATTACCAGAAGCAGGTAATTGCCAATGCCAAAGCCTTTGCTTCAGCGCTGAAACAACAGGGGTTGCAGGTAGAGGGAGGCCCTGAAGTCAACTACACTGAGACGCATCAGGTTGTCTTGCGAGTAGGCTACGCTAAAGGTGTAGAGGTTGCCGACAGGCTGGAGAGGAATAACATCATCGTAAACTACCAGGCCTTACCTGATGACGAGGGTTTCACTGCCAGCAGCGGTCTAAGGACGGGCGTCCAGGAGATGACCAGATTCGGCATGAAGGAAGCCGACTTCGCCGAGCTGGCGGAGTACATGGCGGTGGTAATACGCGATAGCAAGGATGTTTCCCAGAAAGTCTCTGACTTTAGAAAGAGGTTTACCAAGATGCAATATTGCCTGCCTGAGGAGCAAGCCAAGCCTTTGGTTGATGAACTCATCACCAGTCTGATAAAATCTTGAGGAATATTTACTGAGCAAAGTAGAAGAGGTGATTTTTTATGGCCAGTATTTCATATCTGAAGCGGAAACCCCCACACCGGATTCTCCTTGGTCCCGGCCCAAGCAATATCCATCCGCGCGTTGCGAAGGCCATGTCCGAATCAATACTGGGGCACATGGACCCCTACTTCTTCAACGTGATGGACGATATCATGAATCTCCTGCGTTTCCTTTTCCAAACCAAGAATGAGCTTACTTTTCCTATTTCTGGTACCGGCTCGGCAGGAATGGAGGCCGCCTTCTGCAATTTTTTGGAGCCGGGTGATGTAGCCGTCATTGGAGTGAATGGCTTCTTCGGGGAGCGTATGGTAGAAAACGCCCTGAGATTCGGCGCCGAGGTTGTCCGTGTAGATGCCGAGTGGGGCCGAATTATCGAACCCGAGGCTGTCGAAGCGGCATTAAAATCCAAACAGAGGGTGAAACTCTTAGCCCTGGTTCATGCTGAGACTTCAACAGGCATTCTTCAGCCCTTAACTGAGATTTCCCGGTTAGCTAAACAATATGGAGCGCTATTTCTAGTTGATACGGTTACCTCACTAGGAGGACGGGAACTAGCAGTTGACGATTGGGGCATTGACATCTGCTATAGTTGCTCTCAGAAGTGTATCGGCTGTCCCCCTGGTCTTTCCCCCTTTACGGTCAACCAAAGCGCTCTTGACACGATAAAGACACGCCAATGCAAAGTAACCAGTTTTTACCTTGACCTCTTGTTACTCTCTAAATATTGGGCTTCTGGCAGCGGCAGCCGAGCCTATCATCATACTGCGCCGGCGTGCATGTTCTACGCTTTGCACGAAGCCCTGGTACTTATCGCTGAGGAGGGTCTGGAAGCCCGAATCCAACGTCATCTCAGGCACGGCTCAGCCCTTCAAGCCGGACTGGAGGCTATGGGACTGACGCTGCACGCCCAGCCGGGCTACCGACTGAGCACCCTGACCGCAGTACGTATCCCTGCCGGTGTTGATGACCTGCGAGTAAGACAGAGACTGCTCAACGAGTTTGGCATTGAGATAGGTGGTGGTCTTGGAGCACTGAAGGGGCAGGTCTGGCGCATCGGGCTGATGGGACACTCCTCAACTGAAGAGAATGTATTGCTTGTCTTGTCGGCTCTGGAAAAGCTGCTGGCTGATGAGGGTTACTCACTGGAGGCAGGAGCCGGGGTAAATGCGGCTGCCATGAACTTGAAAGGAAAGAAAAATTAGTTTTCTTTCCTTATTTCCGAAAAACGCCGCAATACCTTGTTGACTATCCGGCGCTGTGATTTATGCTGACAGTTTATGGTGAAATGGGCATACTTTATGTAAAGAGGCTCTCGTTCCTCGTATATTTGCCTTAATGATTTAGTTTTCAAACCCACAATGCCCCTGTCCCAGGCACCGGTTAGCTTCTTTTCTATGTTTTCCACAGAATCAGCCAGGTAAACCAGCGTTGAGTTCTCTCGTAGATATTCCATCAGGTCGGGATGATAGATAATGCTTCCTCCCGGAGCTACCACCATACGGGTCAGCCCTACCTCATACATTCTTCGTTTTTCCAGTTGCAGAAGAAATTCATCACCTTTATCATCAATGATTTCCTGTATCTTCTGGCCATCTTTTTGGAAAATATAATCGTCCACATCAATGAAACCAAACCCCAAAGCTTTGGCTAGTGAATTACCGATAGTAGACTTGCCAACACCAGCCATACCAATTATGACGATGCCTTCACTCTTCATACAAAACACCAAGTTTATAGTCTCAAGTCAAGGATAGCATTCTGTTTTTGTGCTCGTCAACCGCACCAAGATTAAGCCAGTACCATATTTTAACGTCTACTTTGAACATATTACAGTGCTAAGGCGAATCTGCTTCAACGCCTCAAAGCCGCTGATATCATATAATGTACTGGCATATATAATACTGGATGGTAGCGAACAAACGTAAGCTAAGAACTATCTAGAATAAAGTTATATCTTTCGCAGGGCTTTGATGGAGCTTAAGAGAGGCTATGCCATTACTCAGGCGTTATGGCGACTTTTTGTCTCTTTTAGCTGTTCTTGCAGCCAAGAAAACCAGTCTTCCAGCCCCTGACCAGTCTTGCATGAGACCTGGAATATGGCAACATCAGAGTTCAAACCGGTAACCGCTTTGTGGAATGCCTTCATATTGAACTCCAAGTATGGCAGCAGGTCAACCTTATTTAACAGCAGCACATCCGCCTGCATAAACATCAAGGGGTATTTATAGGGCTTGTCATCACCCTCGGGTAGGCTGAACAGCACCACCCGCCTGTGTTCACCAAGGGCAAACTCGGCCGGGCAGATAAGATTACCGACATTTTCAATAAGCAATAAGTCAATCTTGTCAAGAGACAGGTTGTCCAAAGCTTTACTAACCATATTGGCGTCAAGGTGACAACCACCAGCGGTATTTATTTGCACCACGGCAACCCCGTACTTATGTATCTCCTCGGCATCTATACTGGAAGCAACATCACCCTCAATGACGGCAATTCTAGCTTTCCCAGCCAGACGACTTATGGTCTGTCGTATAAGGCTAGTCTTACCTGCCCCCGGCGATGACATCACGTTTATGCTTAGAATTCCGTGCTTATCAAAGCAGCTTTGATTTCGCTTCGCTATCTCTTTATTAGCACCAAGGATATCTTCTGAAATGGTCAGTACTTTTACGCCCACTTATTCCACCTCTATACTTTCAACATAACACTCTCGCCCGGATACTATCTCCACTTTTGACTCGTGACAACTGGGGCAAGTCCAATCCAGTTTATGGGGTGTAAAAACAGTGCCGCAATCGCGGCAGCGCAGCCGAGTTGGTGGATGATGGAAAGAAAGTTTGGCTTGCTCAGCAATAGTACCTTTGTTGATGAAGTCAAAGTAGAACTGAACGCAATCATCAACGATACCGGATAGCTCACCAATAACAATATTAATTCGGGAAATCCGCCTGGCTTCAGCCGAATTAGCCTTTCCCAAGGCAATAGCTAAAATACTCTGGGTAATACTAAATTCGTGCAACCTACTATAAAAACAATACCTTACTGTGGAAAATAGCTGAACCAATTTAATTATAGCTTATTTTTCCAAGTTTAATCAAGCTTACTAAGGCAGGAGGTAATAAGCATAATTACCTAATGCAAAACTATAGAAATAAGTATAAAGCAAAATATTAAGGTTTGTCTTTTAGGTATTTTGGCTAATCAGAAATAGGTATCACGGCGGAAGCTAGGTTTATCAGCATGGTGGTAAGCTGAGATTGGAGGTAAGAGAGAGGTAAAAAAGGCAATGATAAAGGGAGTCTCTTCGGCTTAGCTCCATTAAACCTGTCTCTTGCCTCCAGCGTAGCAAGGTGCGGAAGGAGGTGTTAGCAATGCAGTGGGAATTTGTCGTCGCGTTAATAATCGCCGTACCCATCATCCTCTTCCCAGCAGCATTCGTCTGGTACCTGAATATTGGTGGTATCTACGCAGCAATCAAGGAAGCAAAGGCGAGGCGTGCTGCTCGCCAGAAGGCTATCGGGGCAGCAGTCAAAGCCAAGTAGCCGTGATGGCTGGAAGACAGAGACAATAACGCTGAAAAAGGAGAGATTAAGATGGAATGGCAAGTCATACTGGCTTTAGTATTAGTGATACCCATTGTCCTCTTCCCAGCGGCCTTTATTTGGTACCTGAATGCCGGCGGTCTTTATGCCGCCATTAAGGAAAAGAGACTCAAAGTTTCCGAACCCCTTCTCAGGGTAATGCGTATCGGTCTACTGGTTATTTTGCCAGTAGGTGCTTACGCTTTTCTTATTTGGTTCTTCCTTGGCCATTTTGGCTGGCCGGTAGCGCTGGCAGTAGCACTGGCATTACCTATTGTGCTCATGATACCAGTACTAGTTTGGGCAGCAGTAGTTAGCGGTCTGTACCAAGTGGCTCGCGACAGACTACGCCGGAGAGTTACTGCTTCTCGAAGAAGGCCAGCACGAGTAGCCGAAGAGCCTGTAACACGATAGGATGCTTGATGGTAGCTGCAAAAATAGACTGCTCGCACGCTTATAACTTGATCCAGAGTAAAACCGTATCTCACAAAGGTCGCTCAGGCAAACTGGCGACCGATTATGCGTGATAAGAGGAGGCTGGATGGAAGCAAGAAAAAGACCTGATACTTTCGTTGATGAGATTAGTGCTATCCCCGGTGGCGAAGGAATTCGCCTCTGCATTCAGTGCGGCACCTGCACCGCCTCCTGTCCTCATGCCGATAAAATGGACCACACACCATCCCAGTTAATCGCCATGGCACGGGCCGGGATGCGCGAGGAGGTTCTTTCCAGTAATGCCATGTGGCATTGCCTCTCCTGTTACCTCTGTACCGTGCGTTGCCCGAGAGGAATCAAGCTAACTGACCTGATGCATGCCCTGGAGAGCCTGGCGGTTCGCGAAGGCTTGAGTCATGGAAGAACACTCACCCCTGCCATGTACCGCAGTTTCAACGACTTTGTTTACAGCTTGGGCAGTCTTCCTGAATTCGGTTTCATGGCTTGGTTCTACATGCTGACCAACCCACTCCGTGCCCTCAAGATGATTCCAGTAGCGCTGAACCTGCTGAGGCGCGGGCGCCTATCAATTAAGGCGAGAAGGCTGACTGCAAACGGAACCAAGCAGCTTAGAGCTATTCTTGATAAAGCTGAATCTCTGGGAGGTGCCAGTTGAAATATTACGCTTATTTCCCCGGCTGCTCATCCTCCGAGGGAGGAGCCAAGGCATACGGCTGGTCGACACAGGCAGTCAGTAAGGTCTTGGATGTTGAGCTGGCTGAGCTGGATGACTGGAATTGCTGTGGCTCGACGCCTTATAGCTCGGTTGAGGAACTGGCCTCTTCCTGCCTTTCGGCGCGTAATCTAGCGCTTGCGGAAAAGAGCGGCTTTGACCTGGTAACACCGTGTAGCTCTTGCTACGTCATTCTGAGCCGTACCAATGCCAACCTGAAGCAGTACCCGGAACTCAAAACTAAAGTGGACGAGGCTCTGGCTGCCGGCGGCCTGAAGTATAACGGAACGGTTAAAGTCCGCCACCTGCTTGATGTTTTTGTCAATGACATTGGGTACGAGGCAATTGCCGCCAAGGTGAAAAAAAGTCTTAGCGGACTGAAGGTAGCCCCGTATTATGGTTGTCAGGTAGTCCGCCCCAGATTTGGCTTTGACCACCCGGAATCTCCGCAATCTATGGATAAATTGATAACTGCTCTGGGAGGGGAACCGGTTAATTTCCCCATGAAAACCCGTTGTTGTGGCGGGTCACTGATTATATCTGAAGAAGCACTGGCGTTGGACCTGATCGGCAAGATTCTTAATTCCGCCCGGACGAATGGTGCTGAGTGCCTGATTACCCCTTGTCCACTATGCCAGACGAACCTGGATGCCTATCAGAGCGAAGTGAACAAGAAATTTAAAACCAAATTTGACCTCCCTGTTTTGTTTTTCACCCAACTGATGGGGGTGGCTTTTGGCCTGAGCGAGGAAGAATTAGGTTTAAGAACCTGCGTCGTTCCTGCGGAAAGAGTTTTGGCAAAGTATCGCTAAGGAGCTGAGAATGGAACGGAGAATTGGTGTTTATGTCTGTCACTGCGGGAGCAACATTGCCGGAACGGTTGATTGTGAGAAAGTCATTGAGTTTGCCCGTGGCCTGGACTCGGTGGTTGTCGCCCGCGATTACAAATATATGTGCTCTGACCCTGGGCAAAATCTTATCAAGGAAGATATTAAGCAGTACAAACTCAACCGGGTAGTGGTAGCCTCCTGCTCACCGCGGATGCATGAGCCAACCTTCCGGCGTGCCTGCCAGGATGCCGGGCTAAACCAGTATCTCTTTGAGATGGCTAATATCCGGGAACACTGCTCCTGGGTGCATGAAGACAGGGAAATGGCCACCGAAAAGGCTAAAGCCCTGGTCAGTGCTGCCGTAAGACGCGTCTATCACCATGAACCTCTGGAGGCCAAAGAGGTTCCGGTCAACCCGAATGTCCTGGTCGTCGGTGGAGGTATTGCCGGTATACAGGCGGCACTGGAAGTCGCCGATTCCGGGCACCAGGTCTATCTGGTAGAGAAAGAGCCCAGTATTGGTGGGCACATGGCTATGTTTGATAAGACCTTCCCCACTCTGGACTGCGCTGCCTGTATCCTGACGCCAAAGATGACCACTGTTGGACAACATCCCTTTATCACGCTGATGACCTACAGCGAGGTAGAAGAAGTCTCCGGCTATGTTGGCAACTTCAAGGCTAAAATCAGAAAAAAAGCGAGATACATTGATACTGACAGGTGTACCGGCTGTGGACGATGCCAGGAGCTCTGCCCAACCAACGTGTTGAGCGAATTTGATTGCGGGCTGGGTAAAAGAAAAGCCATTTATATCCCCTTCCCCTACGCCGTGCCGAATAAGGCAGTCATTGACCCGGAGAACTGCCGGCATCTAAAGGGACTTGCCGAGGGCAAGGACATCTGCCGCCTGTGCCAGACCGGAATTGAGAAGAAGGGCTTACCGGGTTGTGAGGCGGAAGCGATAGACTTTAACCAAAAAGATGAAGTCGTCGAGGTTGAAGTGGGTAACATCATTGTCGCTACCGGCTTCCAGCAGTTTGACCCCTCGGTCATTTACCAGTATGGTTACGGGCGCTACGATAATGTCCTTACCGGCTTACAGTTTGAGAGGATGTCCAATGCCTCAGGACCCACCAACGGTGAGATTCTGCTGACTGACGGACGAAAACCGGAGAGTATAGCGATTTTGCACTGCGTTGGCAGCCGTGATGAAAATTACCATAAGTACTGCTCACGGGTCTGCTGTATGTACTCTCTAAAATACTCCCACCTGCTGAGAGAGAAAGTCCCGGAGGCGGCTGTCTACCAGTTCTACATTGATATGCGCTGCGCTGGCTCCGGCTATGAGGAGTTCTATGAGCGCCTTCAGGAAGAGGGGGTCAACTTCGTGCGCGGGCGCGCCGGTGAAATTACAGACCTCACCGAGTCGCCTGAGGAGGAAGGAAAGCTGATTGTGATTTGTGAAGATACCCTGGTGCGACGCAAGCGGCGTATCCCGTTTGACATGGTCATCCTGAGCTGTGCCCTGGAGCCCCGAGCCGATGCCGATCAGGTAGCCAGAATTTTCTCCCTGAGTCGCAAGGCAGACGGCTTCTATCTGGAGAGACATCCCAAGCTTGACCCGGTAGCCACCATGACTGACGGTATCTTTATCGTTGGCTGCTGTCAGAGTCCGAAAGATATTCCTGATACGGTGGCTCAGGCATCAGCGGCGGCTGCCCGGGCGCTGGCGTTGATTAGCAAGGGTAAAGTTGAGATTGAAGCGGCTACGGCAGTGGTTGATGAAGAACACTGTGCCGGCTGCAAGATATGCATTGACCTCTGTCCTTTCAATGCGATTTCCTTTGATGAAGAGAAAAAAGTCGCCCGCATTAATGAAGCAGTTTGCAAAGGTTGCGGTGTCTGTGTAGCGGCTTGTCCAAGTGGTGCTATTACCGGCAAGCACTTTACCGATGGCCAGATTATTGCAGAAATTGAGGGGGTACTGGTATGAGCTTTGAGCCAAAGATTGTAGGGATTCTGTGCAACTGGTGTTCTTATGCCGGCGCTGACCTTGCCGGTACTTCACGGAAAAAGTATTCTCCAAACGTGAGAGTGGTGCGGGTCATGTGCAGCGGAAGAGTGGATCCGACTTTTATACTGAAAGCCTTTGAGGCTGGTGCTGACGGGGTGCTGGTCTGCGGCTGCCATCCCGGCGAATGTCATTACCAGGAAGGTAATATGAAAGCCGCCCGGCGCATTCCCCTACTGAAAAAGATGCTCACACAATTGGGCATTGAAGATGAACGGATACGCTTAGAATGGGTCTCGGCGTCAGAAGGAGACCGCTTTGCCGCCATCGTTGATGATATGACAGAGCAGATAAGGCGACTGGGACCTTTCCATCGTAATGGTGGAGGTGAAAATGGCTAAACCAAAAGTGGCTTTATACTGGGCAGCGAGCTGTGGTGGCTGTGACGTTGCCGTTCTTGATGTTAATGAGAAAATACTTGATGTCGCCAATATTGTCGACATCGTCTTCTGGCCAATTGCCTTGGACTTCAAATATCACCACGTTGAAGCAATGAAAGACGAGTCTATTGACCTCTGCCTCTTCAATGGTGCGGTCAGGAATTCAGAGCAAGAAAAGATTGCCAAACTGCTCCGCGCCAAGTCAAAGGTAATGGTGGCTTTTGGTGCTTGCGCCTGCTTCGGCGGTATACCGGCGCTGGCCAATTTCACCAACCGCGCCGGAATATTCCAGCGGGTTTATGTAGAGGCACCATCAAACGATAATGTTAACGGCACTTTTCCGCAAACTTTAACCAAGGTCAATGAGGGTGACCTGGAGCTACCTGAATTCTACAATGACGTATTAACCCTGGCTCAGGTAGTTAATGTAGAATACTTTGTCCCCGGTTGCCCACCACCGGTTGACCTGATTTTAAAAGTCATAGACCTCTTCGCTACCGGGAAGTTGCCGCCGGTGGGCTCGGTGATTGCTTCCGATAAGACACTCTGTGACGAGTGTGACCGGATAAAAGAGGAAAAGAAGATAACCAAGCTTTACCGCCCTCACGAAATAATCCCTGACCCTAAGAAGTGCCTCCTGGAGCAGGGGATAATCTGCTGTGGCCCGGCAACGAGGGGAGGCTGCGGGTTAAGGTGCATTCAAGCCAACATGCCCTGTCGCGGCTGCTTTGGTCCACCGCCCGGAGTTATTGACCAGGGTGCCAAGCTGGTTAGCGCTATTGCCTCCATTTATCAGGGCGATAATGAGGATGAAATTGCCAAGATGGTGGCAGAGGTGCTTGACCCGGCGGGAACCTTCTACCGATTTGGATTGGCAGACTCAATGCTGAAGAGGAAACGGCTCCAGCAGGCTGAAGGGAGAGCATAGAGGATGAAAAGGATTACTATTGACCCGATAACCCGACTTGAAGGGCACGGCAAAATAGAGATTTTCCTCAACGAAGAGGGTGATGTTGAAAATACCTATCTCCAGATACCGGAGCTTCGTGGTTTCGAAAAGTTCTGCGAGGGAAGACCGGTTGAGGAGCTACCCCGCATTGTACCGCGCATCTGTGGCGTCTGCCCCGGAGCGCATCATATGGCATCAACCAAGGCAACCGATGCCGTTTACCATGTAGACCCTCCACCCGCCGCTAAAAAGCTGCGGGAACTATTCTATTGCGCCCATATGATTCACTCTCATGTTGCTCACTTCTACGCTTTGGCTGCCCCGGACTTTGTTCTGGGTCCCACCAGCGACCCGGCGAAACGAAACATCCTGGGATTGATAGCCAAGGTCGGCCTTGAAGTCGGTAGCGAGGTAATCAAGCATCGGGCTTATGCCCAGGATATTCAGGCCGTTATCGGTGGTAAGGCAACCCATCCTGTCTGCGGATTGCCGGGAGGGATGAGCAAGCCAATCACCGAGGAGGAGCGGAAAGACTTTGAAGAGAAAGCCAAATCACTGGTCGAATTCGGTAAATTTGGTCTGAAGCTATTTGACGATTTAGTCCTGGCCAAAAAGGAATATGTTGAGCTGATTACCGGTGACATTAACAAAATGAATAGTTACTACATGGGCATGGTTGACAGCAATAACAAGGTGAACTTCTACGAGGGCGATATCCGTGTGGTTGACCCTGAGGGAAAAGAGACTTCCAGATTCAAGCCGTCTGAGTACCTGGACTATATCGCAGAGCATACTGAACCCTGGTCCTATTTAAAATTTCCCTTCCTGAAGAAAGTTGGCTGGAAGGGGATGGTTGATGGTAAAGAAAGCGGGGTTTACCGCGTGAATTCTCTAGCTCGGCTCAATGTGGCTGATGGTATGGCTACACCCCTGGCTCAAGCTGAATACGAAAGGATGTTTGAGACTTTGGGAGGTAAGCCGGTACATGCTACACTGGCATTCCACTGGGCAAGGTTAATTGAAATACTATATGCTGCCGAACACCTCTTGGAACTCTGCCAGGATACCGAGGTCGCCAGCCCTGAAGTCAGAACTATTCCAACCGCCACTCCCGATGAAGGAATTGGCGTGATTGAGGCACCTCGCGGTACTCTGATTCATCACTACCAGACCGATGAGAAGGGCGTTGTCCAGAAGCTGAACCTGATTGTCGCCACGGTGATGAATAACCCGGCGATGAATATGTCAATTAAAAAGGCAGCCCAGGGGTTGATCAAGAAGGGAGAGGTGGTATCAGAGGGGCTATTAAACATGGTTGAGATGGCATTTCGTGCCTACGACCCGTGTATGGCCTGCGCTACCCATTCTTTACCCGGGCAGATGCCTCTGGAAGTAGTCATTTATGATAATAAGGGGAAGGCAGTCAAGAAGCTGAGTCAATGCCTGCCCCCGGAGTTACTTGACTTAAAAGCGGTTTTCGTTCCATAAGAGGACTTTGATAATGAAAACACTTGTTTTGGGGCTAGGTAATCCGATTCTCAGTGATGACGGAGTAGGTCTTCGTGTCACTGAAGAACTTAAAGTTAAGCTCAACCAGCCAGAGGTAACGGTAATGGAAACCAGTATGGCCGGGTTGGATTTACTTGACGTGCTAGTGAACTTTGACAAAGTCATCATCATTGATGCTATTCAGACCAGAGACGGAAAAGTTGGTCAGATTTACCGGCTGGAGCCCGAGGCACTTGATGCTAGCCAGCATCTCAGTACACCCCATGATGTAAACTTTGCCACCGCCCTGGAGCTTGGTAAGAAGCTCGGTCTGGCCTTGCCCCAGGACATTATAATCTTTGCCATTGAGGTAAAAGACATAACCACTTACCGTGAGCGGTGCACACCTGAGGTAGAGCAGGTAATCCCAATAGCCACCGAGATGGTGATGCAGGAGCTAAAAGGTAATAGACAATTTTATCCCGGTTACGAGAGTGAGATATGTGTTTAGCGATACCACATAAGGTGCTTGAAGTGGGGGAAAACACCGGTGCCGAGATTGAGGTAGCTGGTGCCAGACAAAAAGTCAGCCTGGAGCTTTGCCCCGAGGTGAAAGCTGGCGACTGGGTGCTGGTCAATCTGGGCTTTGTGGTGACCAAGATTGAAGAGGACGAGGCTAAGGAAATAATGAAGCTATACCAGGAGATAGCTGAAGCGGAAGACAGTTCTCCTGTCGGAGTAAGCGGCAAGGAAAGAGGAGATAGCAATGAATGAAAGCAAAGGGATTTTATGTTGGGGAAAATATCGCAAAGGAGTCTACTTCGCCCTAGTAGCAGCTATTATCAGCGGCTTTGCCATTTACCTTAACAAGTTTGCGGTAATGCAGATGAAAGACCCGTTCATCTTCACCACGGCTAAGAACCTGGCGGTGGCACTGCTGCTTTTTGCCTTGGCAATACTTCCCAGAGCACTGCCCGAACTGAAGGGACTCTCACGTAAACAGTGGTTGACACTGGGGGTTATTGGCGGCATAGGCGGTAGCATTCCGTTCTTACTCTTTTTCTACGGACTGAGTCTAGGCACAGCAGTAAGCGCCGCCTTTCTCCACAAGACTCTCTTCATCTGGGTGGCTATCCTAGCGGTTTTCCTTCTGGGTGAGCGACTGGGTAGATTTCATATAGCAGCGTTGGTAGCTCTCATCGGGGGCAATCTCCTGCTACTGGGGTGGCCAAAGTCGTGGCCCATCGGCGGAGGCGAATTGATGATACTGGCGGCAACCGTCCTCTGGGCTGTTGAAGCCGTCATTGCCAAAAAGGTCATGCGGCAGATAAGTTCAAATGTGGCTGCCTTCGGGCGGATGTTCTTCGGGGCCATCGTGATGTTGAGTTACCTAGCTTTCAGCGGAAAAATAAGCATGATGGCTGGTCTCAGCGGACTACAAATTGGCTGGGTAGCCCTAACCTCACTGCTTCTCTTCGGCTACGTTTCGTGCTACTACGCCGGGCTGAAACATGCCCCGGCTTCGGTAGTGGCCAGCATATTGGTGCTGGGGTCAGTTATCACCAGCCTGCTTTACGCCATCTTTGATGCCAGGACATATTCACCAGAACAAATAGTCGGCATGCTCGTTATCGTCGCTGCTTCTTGGGCACTGTGGTATATTGCGCCAAAGGTTAGAGCGAGAAAGGAAACTCTACCCGCGGTTATCGTAGAGAGGTGATATGGTTATAGACGGAACTATCAAGTTCGCCCGATACGCTTTCATGCCCAATAAACTGGGCTATTGCGGGGGTGATGATAACCGGACTCTCTTTGAGTACTGTGCGGCAAATCACACCGATTTAGGGCTGGTTGTTATCCTGAAAAAGTTTGAGGCAGCTTACCCCTATCTCAAGTTAATTGCCAGGGCCAATCATATCCCGGACCCCTTTGATGCCCGTGTCGTGGAAGCATACTGGCTCGGTAATGAGCTACTCGACCAGGTTGAGCTCACCCAGTTTTATAATTCTCTGCACGAGCGATTCGCCAAACGACTAGACCCGAAGACGCTGGGGTACCTGCTCGGTAAGCCACAGCATGGTGCCCGACCTTTCCATAATTTCCATGTCTTTGATGTCCATAGCCGCACCGGAGCATTAGAGCACAGCCTGGCTACCATGGAGAGTTGCCGTATTGGCTGGGGGCAAATCAAGGAAATAGAACCGGGTCACTTTGTTGTGCAGCACCAGCCACTGGTAATGGAAGGTGGCAAACTAAAGCTTGGTGAACCGAAGCGCAAAAAGGTATTGCGCCAGATTGGTGGCTCCGGGTTTGCCAGCAATTGCCAAGTCGGTGATTGGATATCTACTCACTGGGACTGGGCTTGCGAAAAACTCAACCTGAGGCAGGTTCAGAACCTGGAAAAATACACCAAGTATCACCTTCAACTGGCCAATCAGACACTTTAGGCGGTGGGTGTTTAGGGTAAGATGGTTACCGGAAATAGACAAATTTACTATAGCCCTGATAAGGTAAGAAGGGATAAAACGAAAAAGACTACCTTCAGGTTATTCATCCTCCCCTTGCTTCTTATTCTCTGCACCCTATTCTACTATTTTGGCGAGCTGATGGACTGGGCGGCATGGGAAACCCTACGCAAGGAATTTTTCTACGGGATACATGATATACATCGCCTCCTGTTCCTGGCACCAATAATTTATGCCGGTTACGTGGCCAGGGTCAGGGGGGCAGTGATTGTCACGCTGGTGACTTTCGTTATCTTTCTGCCCCGCGCCTTCTTTGTATCTCCCTTCTCCGACCCGATACTCAGGATGGTGCTGTTCACTATAATTGCCGGTGTCATCGGCTCACTTACCGCAGTCATACGCAACAAGGCGGAACGGTGCCGACAACTTGAGGCCACGATAAGAAGCGAAAGAGACGAGCTGTTAAGCATCGTAGATGGGATGGCTGATGGTGTCCTTATCACCGGGCCCGACTATGTGATACGGTTTACGAACTCAAACATGGTAAAGGAATTCGGCGATGGTACCGGCTTACCCTGCTACAGACATCTGCGTAATCTTGATGCCCCGTGTCAACAGGACTGCCGAATACCAGAGGTTATCAATAAGAGAAAAATTGACAAATGGGAATGCAAATTTCCCGACGGCAGAATTTACGAAGTAGTTGCCGCACCTTACGTTGATAACGATGGCACCGTCTGCCAGCTTTCTATGTTCCGTAATATTACCGAACGTAAAAAAGCCTAGCAATCATTGGCTGGCTTTATCCGCAATGGCAAGCCAGCAACCGCCCGGTAACAGGCGAGACAGCTTTCCTTACCCCCACTCCACGAAGCGAAAACGCGATTCAGATTAACCTCCGGTTATTTTAGATGAGAGACATCGTTCAATAAGTTCAGTATGGCACCTTGAGGATAGGTCTCCACAATGCTAAGCGAAGCTAAATCAGTGCGTAGCTTTCTCCAGTGCTTTAGCTCCATTCCCAGTAAATTACACATCAACAGTCTCAATACTCCACTATGGGCAACGACCAGTATTGTTTCCTCCGGGGTATGTTTCTCCAGCCGGTCGAGAAATTTAACCACCCGATTATTGAGCTCAGCCATGCTCTCGCCGCCGGGATACCTGAAATCAAGCCTCCGGTTAAACCATGATTTGACCAACTCCGGGTAAAGCTGCCCGATTTCCTTAAAAGTTAACCCCTCAACATCCCCGAAGCTGATTTCGTGCAGTTCTGAGCAGATTACGACACTCAGATTATGCCGGGAAGCAATAATCTCGGCAGTTGCCGAAGCCCGTCGCAGGTCACTGGTGTAAACCGCGTCAATCTTCTCATTAGTCAACCGGTCACGCAGTCGCTCTGCCTGCTTTGTTCCCAAAGCGCTCAGCTCAACATCAGTCTGCCCCCAGAACCTTTCGGCACTGTTTGACTTTGTATTACCGTGTCTTACCAGAAGTAATCTGGACAAAGTTATCTCCTGACTAGGCTAGCCTGCCTGAACCAGCAGGCAAATCATAATGAGCACCGCAACTTCAGCCACCTCATTTATTGCACCATAATTGTCGCCGGTAAGTCCAGTAAATTTACTCTTGAAATAAGCCTTCATGCCGCAGGGGAAGCCACAGCCGCCAACCTTAACTTTGGATAACGCCTCATTTCTCATACGTGAGTTAAGCAGCGCTGTCTACCGGCTTTACATGCTTCTTCGTCCAGTTGATTATTTCGGCAAGGGGTGTCCCCGGTAGAAACACTTTTTTGATGCCGGCTTCCTTAAGCTTGGGAATATCATCTCTGGGGATAATACCACCCCCGATAACGGTGATGCCATCGGCACCCCTTTCTTTTAGCTGCTTGACTACTTCGCTGAAAAGATGCAGGTGAGCACCGGAAAGGCAGCTTAGACCGACCAGGTCAACATCTTCCTGTATGGCAGCACTGACTATCTGCTCCGGCGTCTGATGCACGCCGGTATAGATAACCTCAAAGCCAGCATCCCGGTATCCCCGGGCGATAATTCTGGCGCCCCGGTCATGACCATCTAAACCTGGCTTGGCAATTAGGACTCTTAATCTCTTCTCTGGACTCATTTATTCACCATGAATTAGGACCAACGCTAACTTCAGTAGAAGCCCGGGTCTCGGTACTCACCAAAGACCTCACGATACACATCACAGATTTCTTGCTCAGTGGCATAGGCTCTAACCGCCTCAATGACATCGGGCATAACATTTTTATCGCTCTGGCAGGCAGCCCGCAGGTCTCGCAGGGTCCGGGCAACTTCCCGATTATCCCTGATTCTTTTAACTTCTTGCAGTCTTTTAACCTGTTCTGCTTCTACCCTTTCATCAATCTTTAAAATTTCAATCGGGGCTTCTTCCTTCGCCACATATTTATTCACTCCGACCACCGCCTTTTCCAGATTATCTACCTGTCGTTTAAAATTATAGGCAGCAGTGGCAATCTCTCTTTGCGGGAATCCCCGGTCAATAGCCACCAGCATCCCCCCCATTCTATCAATTTTGTTAATATATGCCCAGGCTTCGTCCTCTATCTGGTTAGTTAATGCCTCCACAAAGTAAGAACCGGCCAGAGGGTCTATAGTATTAATCACCCCGGTCTCCTCAGCCAGAACCTGTTGGGTGCGCAGGGCAATCGTCGCCGCAAATTCAGTGGGCAGAGCAAACTCCTCATCAAATGAATTGGTGTGCAAAGACTGGGTCCCTCCCAGAACTGCTGCCAGAGCCTCGGTAGTCGTCCTGATAATATTGTTATGCGGCTGCTGGTGAGTCAGAGAACAGCCTGCTGTTTGGGTATGAAACCTCATCCACCAGGAGCGCGGGCTCTTCGCCTTGAACCTGTCCCTCATGATTTTTGCCCACATCCTTCGGGCGGCTCTAAATTTAGCGATTTCTTCAAAGAAGTCCATATGGGAATCAAAGAAAAAGGAAAGCCTCGGCGCAAAGGCGTCAACATCCAGTTTCTTTCTCTCTATGGCATCCCGCACGTAGGCAATCCCATCAGCCAGGGTAAAAGCCAGTTCCTGAACCGCAGTAGCACCAGCTTCCCGGATGTGATAGCCACTGATACTTATTGTGTTCCACCGGGGAACACGCCTGGTGCCAAACTCAATAGTATCGCTTATGAGCCTTATGGATGGTTCCGGTGGACACATGAAGGTCTTCTGGGCAATAAATTCCTTGAGCATATCATTTTGAATTGTCCCCCCCATTTTGTCCCAGCCCACTCCCTGCTTTTCCGCCGCCACCAGGTACATCGCCCAGAGAACGCTGGCTGGAGGGTTAATGGTCATGGAAGTGGTTACTTTATCCAGTGGAATGTCTTTGGTCAGAATTTCAAAGTCAGCCAAAGTGTCAATGGCTACCCCGCACTTACCAACCTCGGCAGTGGCTCTTGGTGAATCAGTGTCATAGCCCATCAGCGTGGGAAAATCAAAAGCAGTGCTTAAACCGGTCTCTCCGTCCTTTAAAAGCTGGTGCCATCTTCGGTTGGTATCCTCAGCGGTACCCAAACCGGAGAACATGCGGTACGTCCATACCTTTCCCCGATAGCCAGTAGCCTGGCAGCCCCTAGTAAACGGGTAGCCGCCAGGATAACCAATGCTATCAGCAAAGTCTAAATCTTTAATATTCTCCGGGGTATATATCGGGTCAATAGCTAAATCGGAGACGGTGGAGAATCGTCTTTTCACGGAAAAGTCGTTAGCAGATTTCCCGACTTCCTCTTCCCACCTTTCCATCTCCTGGCGCGCTTCTTTTGTTGTCTTATCGCTAAACATGAATTCTCCCCCTTCAACCTGACGAATGAAATACGTAATCCCTTTGCCCCCGAGCATAGCCCTGATTAAGGGCCTGCTTGTTCATTGCCAACCGCTCTTGATTTTGAGATAGCATGCTGTCCATCACTGCTATAACACTGGACAGCGATACCACCGGGCGGTTAGCCACGAGAACACCCAGAGCGACCAGATTGGCTACCGAATTATCCCCCAGCTCCGCCGCCAAATCATTGGCCGGTACATAGACCACCCGAACATCGTCGCGACTTACCTTTGATGGAATCAGCGACTGATTGACCACCAGCAGGCTTCTTGGCTTCATGGCGGGTTCGAATTTAGTTAAAGAAGCAGCGTTCATAGCTATAGCAACAGTCGGTCTGGCAACGAATAGTGCCCCTATCTTCTCGTCAGAGACGGTGACATTGCACCAGACTGTGCCTCCTCTTTTCTCGGCACCATACGATGGCATATAGACGACTTCACGTCCCTCTAGGAAAGCGGCCTCAGTGAGAAGTCGCCCGATAAACAACACCCCCTGTCCACCGAAACCACCGATGGCTATTTCTTCATGCACGGCTGGCCTCCTTTTTCAGGGCAGCAACCGCCTCAATAACCTTGTACTCGCCCAAAGGGTACTGGGGGAGCATATTTTCAACCAGCCACTCCATCGCCTTCACCGGCTCCACCCGCCAGTTCGACGGGCAGGGAGATAGTACTTCCACCAGTGACATTCCCAAACCAGCGAGCTGGGTTCGGAAGGCAAGTTTTATCGCTTGCTTCGCTTTCCTGACTGCCGCCGGATTGTATATTGATACCCGGGCAACATAGGCTGGCCCATCTAAAGCTGACAGCATCTCACAGACCCGAATAGGATACCCGGCCATAGAGGTCTTGCGTCCGCCGGGGGTTGAGGTAGAGTGCATGCCAATCAGGGTGGTGGGTGCCATCTGCCCACCGGTCATGCCGTAGATGGCGTTGTTCGCAAAGATAGTAGTGATATTTTCACCACGGGCACAGGCGTGCACGATTTCGGCAGTACCGATAGCCGCCAAGTCGCCGTCCCCTTGATAGGTGAATGGAACGAGATGAGGGTGACACCGCTTAATGGCAGTCGCCACGGCTGGGGCACGTCCATGCGCCGACTCCAAGCCGTCAAAGTTGAAATAGTGATAAGAAGTTACCGTACAGCCGATAGAAGCCACGCATACCGCTCTTTCCCTTATTTTCAGCTCATCAATTACCTCAGCGATAAGACGAAATACAATACCGTGCCCGCAACCGGGGCAGAAGTGGAAAGGGTAATCCTCCAGAGATTCCGGCTTCTGATAAAGCGTGGTATCCAATCCTGAGATGTCCAACTTGGTCATATCACCCGCCAACAGGTTGCCTTATCATTTTCTCTATAGTTTCCAGTATTTCCTCAGCCGAAAGCGGCACCCCACCATATTGATTGACCAGTTCTACACGCCTGTCTACACCTGCGGCTAGTTTAACGTCTTCAATCAGCTGACCGAAGCTCAATTCTGCCACCAGAAAATCGCTAACTCTCCCGGCTAAACTGGTAAGGGCTTCATAAGGGAATGGAAACAGGGTGATAGGCCGAAACAGCCCGACTGGTAATCCCTCCCGGCGCGCTATTCTCATCGCCGTCAGCGCTGAGCGACTGGCGCTACCGTAGGCAACTATTACCAGCGAGGCGTCATCCAGGTTAACGCCTTCGTAGCGAACTTCACTCCGGCTTATCTCCTCCAATTTCCGCAGCAGAAGTTCCACCCGGGGCCGGAAATTAGCCGGGTCCATTTCAAAGGAGTTAATCACATTCTTGGGGCGACCTGAAGCTCCGGTGATAGCCCAGGGCTTTTCGGGTAATTTCGCGACCGGCTGGCGCATCACCACCGGCTCTATGGCCTGACCCAGGAAACCGTCCGCCAGTACCACCACCGGGTTACGGTATTTGTCGGCCAGTTCAAAAGCCAGCATGGTGAAGTCCATCATTTCCTGCGCGGAGGCCGGAGCCAGGTTGATAACCCGGTAATCACCATGACCACCCCCCTTGGTGGACTGGAAATAGTCTCCCTGAGCACCCCCGATGTTACCCAGCCCGGGACCGCCCCGCATTACATTCACAATTACCCCCGGCAACTCAGCCCCTGCCATATACGAGATACCTTCCTGTTCCAGACTGAAACCGGGGCTTGAAGTGGAAGTCATTGCCCGGCAGCCGGCAGCCGCAGCGCCATAGACCATGTTTATTGCCGAAAGCTCGCTCTCGGTCTGCACAAACACCCGCCCGGCATCGGGCATATGCTTTGACATGTATTCTAGGAGTTCGTTTTGGGGCGTGATAGGGTAACCAAAGTAAGCCTGGCAGCCAGCTAAAACAGCACCTTCAGCGATGGCGATATTACCTGCCATCAAGGTTTTCTTTGTCATCAGAGCGCCCTATTAAAAGTTAATGGTTAGGCAACCGCCTCGCTCGCCACCCGGCTGTGACGATACACGGAAATAGCCGCGTCAGGGCACATCATAGCGCAGGCGGCACAGCCAGTGCATTCGTGAGCTTTTTCTGGGATAACTTGTGCCGTGAAATATCCCTTCGCATTGATATGAGACGTCAGGCCAATAATCTCTTTGGGGCAGACGGATATGCAGAGTTGGCATCCCTTGCACCTTTCGGCATCAATGACAATATAAGCTGAGCTAAGTCGTTGCGCCACTACCATTGTCGCCATCCTCCCTCTTTTTATCAGCCAGTCCACAAGACTTTTGCCAAGTTAAGCTACTTCCTAGCTGCTTGGCCGAACGTACCCAAGAACCCCTACTTGTATGCATAAGTTTGCTGGCTAAAGGTTCTATACTTTAATTATTGGTCAAATTTCTACCGTGTCAAGGGTGAAAATTTAGCGAAAATAGGCGTGATTTACCACAATAACGTATCTTTAAGGCGCATCTTGCCGTTTTATGCACTAGTTTAAACATTGATGACCGAAAGGCGTGTAAAAACAACAGATGGTCACCTTTTTAAATAATTTTGATGGCTGCTGCCGCTGTCTTTTTCCATCAATGGCAGACGTTTAGTAACGTAACGGATAAATTTGACAGGCAAAGTACCTCGTGCCATACTAGTTGCTGCAATGGATGACTTAGACCGTCGTTTGATAGCCGAGCTAGCTAAGAACGCACGACAGAGCAGCATGGAGCTATCTCGCAAGCTAGGCGTTAGTGAAACCACGATCAGACGCAGAATTCAACACCTGCAAGAGCACGGCGTCATCACTTTTACTGTCATACCTGACCCGACCAAGCTGGGATACAGCATCATCGCTATTCTCGCTTTAGAAGTTGACCTGGGCAGCATAGATAAAGTATCGGAATCGCTAGCTCTTTGCCCCAACGTACGCTACGTATCCCTTTGTACCGGTAACCATGACCTCTTTATTGGAGCGTGGTTCCACTCATCAGGTGAGTTGACCAAATTCGTCAAGGACTACCTGGCCAATATACCTGGAATAAGAAAAAGCGAGACCTTTGTCATTCTAGATGTCAGAAAGGATGAGGTTGGCTGGCTTCGAAATTTGGAACAGGCGGACAACCCTGAGACGTAGTGCCCAAACTACAGCATAATTAAGCTGTTCTAATCATTATCTTATCATTTTGCCGGGCAACCAGAGGATTATATCAGGGAAAGCTATACATAGCACCAGGCAAACTATTATCAGGATAATATAAGGAATTACCCCCCGGATTATGTCAGCCGTAGTTACCCCTAATTCTGGTGGCGCCACACCCCGCAGAACAAAAATAGCAAAAGCGTAGGGAGGTGTCAGGAAGGACATCTGGAGATTAATGCATATCATCATCCCAAACCATAGAGGGTCAAAACCAAGAATAGGAGCCAGGGGCGCTAATATTGGAACCATGATGAAGAAAATACCTATCCACTCGATGAAAAACCCCAGGATGAAGTATATGAACATGATGGCGGTAAAGGCGCCCCAACGTCCACCGGGAGTAGCCAAGACAGCCTGCTGTACCACCTCTCCGCCCCGGCCCTTGAGGAATATGGCAGTAAACGCAACCGACATTGCGCCGATGAGCATTACCATAGCGCTGATGTTCAGCGACCGGAGCAATATATTGTAAAAGGTTTTCCAGGTAAGCTTACGATAGACGGCAGTCAAAATTAGGGAGGCGAGGGCACCTACGGCAGCAGCTTCGGTGGGAGGAGCTATCCCCAAAAAGATAGTACCCAGCACTGCCAGAATAATGAACATGGGCGGAATCGCCGCAGTGAAGAGCAGTCTTATTTTGTGCCTAATGGGGACTGCCCTTTCTTCTTTAGGTATCGCCGGTGCCAGATGGGGCTGAAGGTAACAGCGAACCGAAATGTAGGCAATATATAAGCCAGACAGGATAAGTCCGGGGAACATAGCTGCCATAAACAGCTTACCTACCGAAATTCTGGCCATGGGGCCATAGATGACCAGCATAACGCTGGGCGGAATGAGAATGCCCAGAGTACCACCGGCGCAAATTGAACCGGTAGCTATGCTATGGTTATAACCTTTCTTTACCATGGAGGCAAGGGAAAGACTGGTGAGCATGGTAACCGAAGCAGTAATGACGCCAACACAGGCCGCCAGAACGGTACCCAGCAGCACAGTAATTATCGCCAATCCACCACGTAACCCGCTGAGTAGCAAGTACAAGGCGTCATACATTCTGTCGGCGATGCCTGAGTATTCCAGCACAACACCCATAAAAACAAAAAGAGGCAGAGCTAAGAGGACATAGTTGTGCAATATAGAAAAAACTTGCTGGTAAATGATGGGAAAGGCCTTAGTCCCGAATGCCAAAAAACCGACGACTATAGCTACAGCACCAATAGGGAGGGCTAGTGGATAACCGGAAAGTACCGCTATAACGAGACCGCCCAGCATGACTATAGCAATCATCTCCGGGCTAAAGTGAATCATAGTTCCTCATTTCTTCTGACAAAGTGCATATCACGAAGAAAATGGGCAACCCCTTGAGGGACAAACATAAAGAAACCGATAACCATTACCGCCCTTATCGGCCAGGCGGGAGGATATAGATAACTTTTGGTCATTATCTCATGGGTTTCAAAAGACCACTTTGCCCACTCGCCTGAAATCCATACTACGACACCAACCACCGGCAGGAAAAATATCAGGAAACCAACAATGTCAGCAATTGCCTTTCCTCGGCGCGATAACAGCCTCCAGAAAACGTCTACTCTCACGTGTCCTCTACGCAGATGGGTATACGCCAGGCCCAGAGTACAAATGGTAACACCGAGCATCATTGAAATTTCGTACGAGAAGGTAGTGGGGCGGCTTAAACCATACCTCATGAATACCTCAAAAGCAAGCAGCAGCACCAGGAAGATGCAAAACCAGCAGGCTACTCTCCCCTGCCACTCGCTGATGGAGTCAAGGATACGCACTGTTTTTCTCATTGCTCGTTACCATCACCTTCTATGTCTGCTTAACTCTCCGGAAGCCAGGATAACCCAATGCGCAAACAAATCTTATCAAACTGCCTTCCTTCCACCAAGCAATTCTTTTGTACTTATGGCTTCCCCCCGCTCCGAAAATGCTCTCGAAGCGGGGGGTGAACCCAATCTCTACTAGTGGCAAGTATGCCACATTAAGTAACTCTGGCTTTTAGCCCACTCTAAGCAGGTCCCCTTGCTCGCCTTCTATCTTATGCCCTTCATCTCGCAGTACTTCTTAAACTCACGCTGGGACTCTATTACCCTGCCATAGAACTCGCCTTCTGTCTGCACATTCTTATCGTAGAACTCTTCGGCCGCTGCCAGGTAAGCGTCCTCTATCACCTTGGGAAGAAGCAGATATTCACTGCCATAGTCTATTATCTTCTCCATGGCCAGGGCATCACCAACTATGCACGGACCGAGATAGTCGTCCAGCGCTGCCTCGCTTATCTCTCTTATGATTGCCTGGAGATCCTCGGAAAGTGCGTTCCAGCTTTCGGTGTTTACTGCCATACAGTTTGCATCGCAGGGGGCACGGCACGGCGATATGTAGGCATACTTAAATACTTCGTGGAAGCTGTTCTCCCAGGCTTCCTTGGGCGCCCCGTATTCAAAAGAGTTAATGACGCCACGTTGCATGGACTCGTAGAGCTCGCCACCGGGCAGGAAAACCGTGGACGCACCTATCATCTGCATGATTTCCCCACCATCACCGGCGGTGCGCATCTTCATCTTTTTGACGTCGTCCAAGGTCTCTAGCTTGGTATTGATGTAGACAAAGTCCTCTGCCGGCAGTCCTATGTAAGCGAGATAGGTTATACCATGAGGACTATACATCTCTTCAGCCAGCTCCTGACCTCCTCCAACTTGCATCCAGAATATCCGCTGCACAGCTGTCAGTCCGCCAGACACCTGACCAAAAAGAGGAGCGGCAGGATTAAGGTGCTTGTTAAACATATCAGTCGCATAACCAAAATCTAGCGCACCGGTACGCACTCCGTCAAACTCCTCTGTTGCAGGAACAACGGCGCCGCCAACGTGCATCTCATCAATGACTAACCGCCCGCCACAAGCCTTGTTAATCCTGTCAGCGATTTCCGCTGCCAGTATTTGCTCGGGGTCCGAAGCTGGGAAAGAACTTTGTGCCGTCCAGTGAATTGCGGCTGCGGGTTGCGCTGGGGCTGGCGCTGGGGCCGGTGCGGGAGCAGGGGCTGGGGCTGGGGCTGGTGCCGGGGCTGGGGCTGGTGCTGGCGCTGGAGCGGGTGCAGGGGCCGGCGCTGGAGCGGGTGCTGCACAGCCAATAGCAATCAAGCTACTGACCAATGCCACCACCATTACTAGAGCTAATATTAGTCTTTTCTTCATTTCCTCCTCCTAAAAATTAAGAAGTAACCTAGCGGAAATTTTTCTTCTGAAAACTATCACCTCCTCTCACATCTTTATTAAGTTTTCCCAAATTCGGGCGGATATTCCCTCGGATTTATCTCTGGAGAACATCCAGATATATATTTGAAATAGTATAATTAAGCTTTCCCACCTCTGTCAAGATGATTTTCTCGATCAATCAGTTAAACAAGCAACAATGCACCGCTTCGTTTCATCACCGAAGCCAAGAGTTTTATTAAGGTACATCGGTTATGCTACTACAAGGTTCCTCACTCTAGGCTAAATCTTGTGGTTTGAGTTCAGATAGTACCGAATACAATATATCCAGCCCGCGTTCCGATTCTTCCCCGGTAATCGTACACGGGGGACTGTAACCCGGTCTATTGGCAACAATTCGCAATAATGCCCCCTTCTCTACTCCACGTGTTTGTATTATCTGAGCAAGCTTAGGATTAGGCATACCTTTAGTTTCCTTGTCGGTCACAATTTCCATCGCCAGCATCAAACCTAAGCCATCAACCGCCCCCACATAAGGCAGAGAGAGAAACTCCTTCTCCATCCGTTCCCTCGCCAGCTTGCCGACATGGGCTACGTGCTCCGGAATCCGTTCCTTAACGTAGATGTCTACGCACTTATTACCTACGGCGCAGCATATGGGATTACCCGACTCGGTAGAGCCGGGAGGGAAGAATTGACCTGACAGGGCATTGAAAATTTCACCGGACATTGCCAGTGCCCCGAAAGGCAGATAGCCAGCGACGATGCCTTTAGACATACACATCATGTCGGGCACAACGTTCCAGTGCTCTATAGCAAACATTTTGCCGGTTCGGGCAAATCCGGTCATCACTTCATCGGCAATAAGCAGCACATCGTACTTACTGCATATTTCCCTGACCATAGGCCAATACTCAGGGGGTGGGGCGATAAAACCAGTAGCTCCCTGTTCCGGTTCAGCGATAAAAGCAGCCACGCTGTCCTTGCCTTCGTTCTCAATGGTGTATTCCAAAAATTTGGCACACTGGATGCCACAACTGGGATATTCCTTGCCAAACGGACATCGGTAGCAATAATAGTTGGGTATGTGAATATGACCCGGCACTGGCGGCACTTCCTCAATGACTCCCTTACCCAAGTTGGTGGCTCCAGCCACACCGCGGGAGGTACCATGGTAGGACTGGCTTAAGCTGATGATTTTATACTTCCTCGCCCCCTTCGCCTTCCAGTACATATTAGCGACTCTAAACGCGGAATCCACGGTATCAGCTCCAGTGTGAGTCCACAGAAAATGGTCTAATCCCTTAGGCATTATCGTAGCCAGCTTCTGGGCAAGCTCGATGCTAGGAAGATTGGCAAAGCCACGCAAGATAAAGGAAAAGGTCAGTTTGTCCATCTGCGCTTTGGCGACTTCCAGAATGTCAGGACGGTTATGCCCCAAATTAACATTGATTGCCTGAGCACTGAGGTCCATCAATTTTCTACCATCGGTGTCAGTTAGCCAAACACCCTCCGCACCCTCAATGATGAAACCCTGATTCTTGCCGACTACCGCCAAGCCATGCAATATATGTTCATTATCATACTTCACTAACTCTTCAGTCCGCATAATTACCTCCTTAGTATTTCATATATAAAACGCTGTCAGCGACCACATACACCCTGGTATATTTTCCTGCCTCTGGCAGCAAACCCAACCTTAACTCTGCTACATATCTTGTACCTCCTGTTCAAATGCCTCCACAGTCCATTATCCTTATATTTTTAATTTCAAAGTCACAAATTTACCCAAATTGTAACACTCGGCATATCCGAACATCAATTATTAGCAGCCACAGGTTAGTCCAAAAAAGTATCAGCCATGTCCTTGGCGAATGCCAGGGAGGTGGTAAATGTTGGCGATACCGGGTTCAAAATATGAAGAGAACTACTGTCGCGGATAATAATAAAATCCATAACCAGCGTCTTGGTTGGCCAGTGAATAAGCTGAGGGCGAACTCCCACATGCTCAGCCTCGGTAAGGTCGCTTAGTCTCAGCTCTGGCACCAGTTTTCTGGCTTCATTAAAAACGAACCGTTTCAGGTACTTTCTTGGTTCAGTCATAGCGACCTGGCGGAAGCTGCGGTTCTTAAATAGCAAAATTGCGTCTCGGAAAAGAATGCTCAATGCCTCCCAACCCAGCCCTTCAAATATCCCGTAGTTTTCCCGGCCGAAGGCAGGCATGGCTGTCGGCCCGAGCAGGATTTCGTCGTCGGCACTCCTGGTGAAATGGACTCCCAGGAAAGGGGTTCTTAAATCTGGAACCGGATAGATGTTCCCCCGAACGAGAAAATTCCTGTACTGCGTCAGCTTCTTGTACGTTCCCTTAAAAGGAAGTATTTTGTATTCCCTTGCCTGACCAAATTGGTGGGCAATATGGTCGGCAAAGGCGCCGGCAGCATTGATGAACTTCTCAAAGCCTATTACTCCCCGGGAAGTTTGTGCTTGACCGCCGCTAAAAAGACCCTTAAAGACCGTGTCATAGTAAATGCTGACCTTGGCTGATTGAGTTAATTCTGCTTCTAAAGCTTCAAGCACTTCTATCGGTCTGATAACCGCAGTATCCGGTGAGAAGAGAGCTTCATTACAAGGTGCAGCATACGGTTCGATTTCGTGGAGCCTCTTGCCATCAATCAAGAAAGCACGAGCGCCACACAAGTCCGCCCGGCGCTTCAACTCGTAAAGTGCGGTAAGTTCGGCAGGGCTTGTGGCTAGAATGACCTTACCGGTCTCATTCAATGTCAGCCCCTTTTCCCGGCAGAACTCCTTCATCAGCCGGTTCCCGTCCACACAGTACTTTGCCTTTAATGTATCGGGAGTGTAGTACATGCCGGCATGGAGGACACCGCTGTTCCGACCGCTGGCATGTAAGCCTAAAGACTTCTCCTTCTCCAGAATCAATATATTTTCTATTCCCCGGCTAACCAGCTCCCGGGCGATAGTTAGCCCGGTAATACCGGCACCCACGATTAATACCTGACACTGATTTTGCTTCATGCAGTAACAGCTCCTTTGTTATCTTTGCTCCCAAACTCTAAGACATAATGGTTTCCGGTTAAGATTCAAACTGATAGCAAGTCTGGGGATAATGCGCAGTTCACACTTCAGTCCATCTGCCATGTTCTGGAGAGAACATATCTAAATTTACCATAACTCGGAACAGAACGCCACCATAAAAAGTATGGTGATGTTCCCTTAGAAGCAGGTAAATCAATTTGACTTGCGCTTACCCAGCAGTTTCTTTATCAGCCAAGAAAGCCCCCAAACTATGCCAGCAAGGACAACCCAAAACACTACAGTTCCAGCAATCGCTAATGCAGCATCAAACCCTTTACTGCCACTGGGAGCAGGAAATATATAGAAGATTACGATACAAATTATCGCAATGATAGCAAGGCCAATAATGGCATAGGCTACGAATTTAGCGTATTCCTTTAAGGTTACTCCACTCATATTACCTCTGACTAGTTAGAGACAAAGGTTGTTGCTTTCCCTCTTTTGCGTAACCGAGATACCCCCATGTAAGGTTCACGGCACTTGTTGGTTTTCTGCCTTTGAAGTCAAAACCGCTTGCAATCAAGTGATTTAGAGTTTCTTTAGCAGTCATTTGTGGATTCTTTTCTTTTAGGTCTATTATAGCCTGACGCAATCCGCTACGCTCTTTTGTCCTTTTACTCTCTTTTGTCTTTTTGCTCTGAACTTGATTAGTAAATCTATACTGACCTCTGCCTATTCTAGTGAAGTGCTTACGTGAACGGGAGAGTGCCGTATCAATATTGTGTCGTATTTGTTTTTCGGTGCCGATATTAGCTTTAAGCAAAATGTCAGTCGTATCAGCTACATTCAGAATCCCATTGCTTTGCCTTGCTATTTCTATTAGCATTTGGGGATAGCTTTTATTTGTAAGACTCTCTAGGTTGATATTGTTAGGCGTAGCGGATTCATTAGCGTGCTTTTTCATATAAGCACTAATCAATTCATGCCCAGCTTGAATACGTTGGTCTAAGTCCATTAGTTCAATTGCTAGTTGGTCGTATTTATCACGGAGAACTTGTTTTTGAGCTTCCCAATCTTCTAGTAGCTCATTTGTCTCTTTCATCCATTCTTTGTTCATCTTTCGCTCCTAGTCATTCCTATAATTCGAGGTTACTTATAGGAATGACCTCATTTTACAACTTGAGTTTATTTCCTATTGACTACACCCTTGTGTACCATTGTAACCTGATAATAGGTTCGAGTGGATTGGCCTCGGCGGAACTCGAATCCGCAACCTAATGCTTAGCGAGGGCATTGCTCTATCCAATTGAGCTACGAGGCCAAAAAGAATATAGCGTAGGCAGTGTCGCATTCGAACCAGTGAAGTGTTCTCAGCACTTCATATATATTTGGTTCGTGGTTGCCAACAACCCACTGCCTACGTCTATAATTTTACATCCACTCTTAGGAGTTTGTCAAGTGGATAAAACCCCCAAACCACACAAGTTAGAGGACTACCAGCCAGGCGCAACGAAGAAAGAAGTCTTTGACACTTTGCATAAAGTTGCAGGAACCAAAAAGAAGTTCCCTAAGAAGAGTGCTTCACCATCTGAGCCAGCATCGTCTTAAACATGGGCGTGTCATCTTTCCTGTGATTGTATCTAAAACTGTATTCGTCAACGTATTCCCCAAGATGTTCAGCTGTTACACTATGGTAAGTTCCATCGATTGACCTTTTTAGCTGACTCCAAAACCCTTCAATTCGATTTGTGTGTATCCCTTTACCAGTAACATATACTTTTTGTGAATGGGCTACAATCTCATGTGCGTAACCACGCTTAGATAAACTCGCATAACTTGGTAAATCATCGGTATAAACCAAAGCATCTTTGCTGATGGTCGCTTCTATTATTGGAACGAGTGTCTTGGCTTTTACATTCGGTATAATTTCAGCTTTAATACGTCCTTTGCGCTCAGACATGCCTAGCACAACTATTTTTCCGCCTGCGCCACGTCCTCTTTTGCCTCGTCTTTTACCGCCCACATATGTTTCATCCACTTCAACTTCGCCATTGAGCATACTATCATTATTTTCAATTAGAATTGTCCTTATCTGGCGGAACATACGATAACCAGTTTTAACAGTGACACCTAAGTCTCTGCTTAATTGACGTGAAGAAATACCGCATCTTGTCACGGACATATACGCCACAGCCTTGAACCAAAGACGCAGGTGGTCAAACTTGGTGCGTTCAAAGATAGTCCCAGCCATAGGATTGACATGACTACCACAGAACTCACACGAATAGACAGGGCGTTTCTTTAGGCGATAGTGATTTGTAATCTTGCCACACTTATCACAGTAGATTCCATCCGGCCAGCGATTGTTTTTCAACCATTCAAGGCAAGCATCATCATTTGGGAAATCTCTATCAAAGTCTTTTGTGCTATACTTATTCATGTGAGTTACCTCTTTTCTAGTCTGATACTCTTACTATAGCACAAAATGTTACGTGTGTCAAGGGGAACATCACCAAAAGTAATGTTGACGGCAAAAATCAACCCAACTACAATGGCATCAGGAGAACTGGATTGGCTTTAAAGAAAGAACGGCTCTATTACAAAGCGGTGCGCCGGGCAATGGTAGCAGTCAATTCCACGGCAACTTTAAAGGAGAAACTGGCTGTCATCATCAGAGGCACAGCCAGAACTCTCAAGGCCGGCGTCGCACTGATATTCCTTGATTCCAGTAGAAAGAAGTTAATTCACAGCTCCTCAAGAGGGCTGCCCCAGTTCTATCTGCGTAAAGGCGTCTTGGATGCCGACAAGAGTCTGTCTGAAGTCCTTACCGGACAACCCGTCATCATCCCCGAAGTCTCCAAGGACAGCCGCATACAATTTCCCGACCTAGCCGCCAAAGCGGGCATTATCTCTATAATGGGCATACCGGTAATACTTGGGGGGCAAGCGGTGGGAAGTCTCAGGGTTTACACCAGAGAGTACAACGAGTTCAGCCATCAGGATATCAACTTCGCAACTGCCATGGCAAATCTGGCCGCACTAGCTCTCAGCCTCAACCCATCACCAGAATGGGGAAAAGAAGCGGCACCGGCAAAAAGTGCGGCTTCGGTTGAAACAACACCGCTTCGCAAAGCACGGTCGGTGACCTTTGCGCACCCCAGTGAGGAGGAGTTTACCCGAATACTGGATTTCTACAATATAGAGTGGACCTATGAGCCCCGTTCCTTTCCTTTGCAATGGCAGGATGACAGGATTACTGAAATGTTCACTCCTGACTTCTATCTGCCGGGGCTCGACCTCTATATTGAGCTGACCACTCTCAAGCAAAGCCTGGTCACCGAAAAGAATCGCAAGTTACGGCATCTTAGAGAGCTTTACCCTGAAGTCAAAGTAACACTTCTTTACAAGAAAGACTACGACCACTTGCTGGCTAAGTATGGCTGTGGCCCCCTGGCAGATATGCGGGCCCATGGCATCAGTCGCGTGCTCTACTCAGCCACAGAAATTGACGAAAGAGTGCGAGCGCTGGCGAAGCAAATATCCAAAGACTATACTGACCGCCGTCCTATTATGGTGGGCGTGCAGCGGGGATTTCTCTGCTTCATGGCTGATTTAATTCGGCGGATAACAATCCCCATCGACCTGGACTTTATGGCTATATCATATTACGGCGGTGAAAATGAATCGGTAGTCAAGATTACCAAGGATATGGACCTCAATGTCGCTGGCCGACACGTTCTTATGGTGGAAGATATCGTTGACACCGGCATAACACTCAATTACCTCCTCAATCATCTGAGAGCCAAAGGTCCAGCCAGCCTGGCCGTGTGCACGCTACTTGATAGGCGGGTGCGCCGCATATTAGATGTGCCTCTTGACTACATCGGTTTTGAAGTGCCCGACGAGTTTGTGGTCGGTTATGGGCTAGACTACCGTGAGGAATACCGGAACCTGCCTTTCATTGGCATCCCCACCATTATAAAGAAGCCGCAGAAAAAATCAGGCGTAAAGAAGAATAAAGCCTGAGGCATGGCTAAAACCGGTTAAAAAAATGCCCCAGGTAACTTTCACTTTCACGAATCCTCACTTTGCTGCAACCTTTGGGATTACTCCTACTAAATTACCTCTCAGTGATTCATCACTACTGCTTCAGTCACCTGGAGCGTCATAAGTATCCCACAGCATGTTCCAGTTGTCAAATTAACTGGCATTCCAAAAATCGGCAGTAGAGGGGTTGGCAGCAAAAATTTTATTTCATTGACGCTAACAAAATGCATTTTTCTGCTTTTTTTGATAACCATCAAGGATAGACCAAGGCTTTTGAATTTGACCATCCGGTAAAATATTTTTTAACTAATTTTTTTACAAAATTAACCCAAGTGCTATTGTTGCTCAGGAACAACTTCAATAGTGATGCGTAGAATGAAGATGAGGCTTTCATGCAAAATAATTTGTTGACCTTGCTTGGGATATAGTGCTTCAGGTTGTGAAATATGCTAAACTTGTGCCGAAACGAAACCTCTTATTCCGGCTGGTATCTAGAGAGGAAGGCTAACGTCAGGGAGGCAGATATGAAAGGAGCTTTTTACCAGGGTGGCAAGAGGTTCAGCGTTGGTGAATCCAAACCACGGGCTCCAGGACCAGGGCAAGTAAGACTTAAGATAGCCTATGCTGGTGTCTGCGGGACGGATTACCATATCTATTTGGGGCACATGGACCAGCGCATCAAAGTGCCACAGGTTATCGGGCATGAAATGTCCGGTGAGGTCGCTGAGATTGGAGAAGGAGTGGAGGGATTTAAGGTGGGCGATAAGGTGGTGGTGCGACCGCTGGAACCATGCCATGAGTGTCCAGCGTGCCAGCTGGGACACTATAACACGTGCCACAATATAAATGTTTTCGGCGTTGACAGCCCCGGTTGTTTTCAAGCTTCCTGGACAGTACCGGCAAACACATTGCACCGCCTGCCCGATGATATTGACATGAAACAAGCAGCGTTAATTGAGCCACTATCAGTTGCCTCACACGATATTCGCATCGGGCGGGTCACCGATGGAGACAATGTCGTCGTCTTTGGGGCCGGCCCCATCGGCATGCTGGTGGCTCTACTGGCAAAAACAAAGGGAGCGCACGTCATTGTCTCAGAAGTCAATAAGTTCCGAGTTAATCTGGCTCGCGAGCTGGGACTGGACGCAGTCAATCCGCTGGAGATTGACCTGCCAGAGTACGTGGCGAAACAGACAAATAACGCCGCGGCTGATATTCTCTTTGAGGTAACCGGCTCCGAGGCTGGCGCCGAAATGATGACCAGATTAGTCAGGACCCGTGGCCTCATCGTGATTGTCGGTATTTTTGCCGAACCGGTAAAGGTAGACCTGCGCCAGTTCTTCCGGCGGGAACTTCGGCTTTCAGGGGCTCGACTTTACGAACCTGAAGATTTTGAGGCAGCCATCCCCAGTGTAGTTGCAAAAACTCTTCCCCTTGACCGACTAATTTCTGATGTTCGTCCGCTGGAACAAGTGCAGACTACTTTTGAAGAGATTGAGAAAGGCGCTAACTTCATGAAGGTACTATTGAAATGCGGCGACTGATAGGTCACATATCGTAGCTTGGCTCAGCCTCACGATGTCCTCTGTCCTCAACCTAACCAGCTTAGACCGGGCTCCGCCTCCACACCAAACGTATTCATGTTCCATGACCGCTCCATCAATAAATACGGGCAATTTCTTCTTATGTCCAACCGGAGGCACGCCCCCGGTAGGATAACCGGTTACTGCTTCAGCTATCTCATTGGCAGCAAGCCTTACCGATTTTGAGTTTGAGCAATGCTCAAGCTTATGCCTGCTTACATTATGGTCACCCTGAACTATGGCTATCAACGGCTTTGAATCCTGGTCAATGAAAACCAGGCTCTTGATTATTTCGCCCAGCTTTATACCGCTTACCTGAGACGCCTCCACAGCATGCTGGGTAGACCTTTTTCCCAGAAATTCAAAGTAGACCTTATGGCTGACTAAAAATGCGGCTAGGTTCATCAATCACCCACCGAAGAAATTTTACACAGCCAGCATTACTTTTTCAATCAGGCTGGCAACGGGGTATCACCAAGGGCTATGATTGAGCAAAGAGAGACTTCGTGTCCTGCCTTCCCAAAACCGAGGAAACATATTACAATAGGGTAGGTTGGCACTAGAAAACAAATCAGGAGGAAAGAGAGTATGACCCGCAAAGCAAGAGTTGGATTTACCAGGGACTTCCTAGACAAAGAAGGTAATTTCATATTGCCTGGTTCCGGGTTAAAGTTACTGCAAGAAATGCCTGAGATAGAACATGAGGTATTCGCTGAGTTTTTACCCGAGATAACGCCAGAACAGATACGGGGTTTTGACATGGTTATCTCGCGTACTTTTCCCAGGTGGACAGAAAAGAGTTTCCTCGGCAATAACCAGCTCCTCTCCATTCACCGCAACGGTGTCGGCTACGATAGAATTGATGTTAACGCCCTTACCAACGCTGCCGTAATGTTGTGTATCACCCCCGCCGCCGTCCGCCGCCCGGTGGCAGTCACTATCATTACTTTTATCCTTGCCCTGAGTACCCGCCTCTTAATCAAGCACAACCTCACCAGCAAGGGACGGTGGAGCGAAGTAGCCAAATACTATGGCTCCGGGTTGATCGGGAAGACTCTGGGCTCCATAGGCGTGGGTAATATCGGTCATGAAATGTTCATGCTGGCTAAACCCTTCGGCATGAATCACATTGCTTATGACCCCTATATAACTCAAGAGGCGGTAGCCGATGTTGATGTGAAGCTGGTGGACATGGATACGGTAATTGCTGAATCGGACTTCCTCAGTATTAGCTGTCCGCTGAACGAAAAAACCCGCCATTTGATTGGTGAAAAAGAACTGAAAAAGATGAAGAAATCAGCCTTCCTGATAAACACCGCCCGAGGACCCATCATTGATGAGGCGGTATTGATAGGAGCGCTGCAAGAAAGGTGGATACAGGGAGCTGCCTTAGATGTCTTTGACGAGGAGCCAACCCCGCCGGAGAATCCCTTGCTCAAGCTGGACAATGTCATCGTTACCGCCCATGCCATGGCATTTACCGACGAGTTCCTTAACAGCATATGGGAAATAATTAGCAAGCAGATTTCACAAATTATCCGCGGCGAAGTCCCGGATGGTCTGGTCAACCGGGAGGTCTGGGATAAGCCAGCGTTCCAGGCTAAATTGAAGAAATTCCACGAAACTATTAAAAGCTAAAAAAGAAAGGAGACCAAATTGAAAAAGAACCGAGTAAAAGAACTATGGCGCGAAGGGAAAGCAGCCGTAGGAACCTGGCTATCACTGGGCAACCCGCTGGTGGCTGAGATTATCGCCAGCATGGGGTTTGATTGGGTGGTGATTGATACTGAGCACGGGAGCATTGATATTGAGACCACGCAGTCCATTGTCCAGGCCATGTTTGCCACCGATACCGTGCCAATCGTCAGAGTACCCTGGAACGACCCGGCATTAATCAAGCGCGCTCTGGACGCTGGCGCCTATGGTCTGGTGATTCCCATGGTAAATAGCCGCGAAGAAGCAGTTAGGACAGTACAGGCTTCAAGATATCCCCCAATTGGATTCAGAAGCTACGGTGGCCCCAGAGTCCGGCTCTACGGCGGTACCGATTACTTTGAACACTCTAACGAGGAAATAGCCATACTGGTGCAGATAGAGCACATTGAGGCGGTTAACCACATTGATGAAATCCTCTCCGTAGAGGGTATTGACGCCTTCTTTATCGGGCCGAACGACCTTGCTGCCTCAATGGGGATTAAGCTGGGTCTTGACAATCCTAACCCCAGACACATAGAAGCAGTGAACAAGGTGCTGGCGGCAGGCAAGAAACACCATGTTCCGGGAGGTATTCTCGTCAGCAGTCCTGAGGCAGCTAATGAACGCATTGCCCAGGGATTCCAATTTATCGGCCTTGGCAGTGATGAAGGTTTCTTGAGAAGCGCTGCCTCAGCGGCCTTAAACAAAGTCAGCAAAGATAGAAAGGTCGCCTGAATTTTCGCTCAAATGCCAAAATTACCAGAGCATCAACCAGGGTAATGAACTTCTTAGCCAGAACCTTATTTGAATATTAGTATTAGCCTTCTGATCAGGGTTTTGAAATGTTGAGAAAAACAAAGTTGGTCTGCACCATTGGCCCGTCGAGTAGCTCAAGCCAGATGATAGGTAAATTGGTACGAGCTGGAATGAACGTAGCTCGCCTTAATTTCTCGCACGGTACTCAAAAGGAGCACGCTGAGGTTATCAAAACTGTCCGCGATTTTTCCACCGTGCTGGATACACCGGTAGCTATTTTGCTGGACCTGCCCGGTTCAAAACCAAGAACTGGCCGACTGAAGAAACAGGGTATATATATCTGTGAGGGTGATATCTTTTCCCTTACCAGCCAGAAGGTCTTGGGTGATGAACACCGGATATCAGTAGACTTTCCCGCATTTTTCAATGACCTTAAGATTGGAGACCCCATTTTCCTGAACGATGGAGCCATTCAACTAAAGGTAATATCCGCCACAAACATTGAGGTTAAATGCAAAGTAGTTGCCGGTGGATTGCTCAGTGACAGCAGGGGCATCAATGTACCTGGCGTTACACTTAATGTCCCTTCTATTACCAGCGAAGACATTAAAAACCTCGCCTTCGCCGTGGAACAGGAAGTCGATTTTGTCGCTCTCTCCTTTGTTCGCTCTGCGGCGGATATACAGACAGTAAAGCAGATTCTGCAGCAAAAGCAAGCCAGTATCCCGCTGATTGCCAAAATTGAGAAGCACGAGGGAGTGAACGATATTGACAAGATTATTGCCGAAGCTGATGGCATAATGATTGCTCGTGGTGACCTGGGAATAGAAATACCCTTAAAAAGAGTCCCCATAGTACAGAAGGAGATTATACAAAAATGCAATCAGGCTGGTAAGCCAGTTATCGTTGCCACCCAGATGCTGGAATCAATGATCGATGCTGTGCGACCTACCCGTGCTGAGGTTAGTGATGTTGCCAATGCCATACTTGATAGTACCGATGCTGTCATGCTAGCCGCGGAAACCGCTGTTGGCAAATACCCCGTGCGGGTAGTTAATACGATGGCAAGTATTGTCACCGAGACTGAGAAAGTACTGCCCTATGCGCGCATTTTAACGGAAAAAAGCGAGCAGGTTATGGCACAAACCGACGATGCCATAAGCTACGCAGCCTGCCATATGGCCCAGCGGCTTGGCGCATCCTGTATCGTGGCTTACACAAGTTCGGGAAGTACTGCTCTGCGTGTATCCAAATATCGCCCCAAAGTGCCTATATTAGCCATAACGCCCAATGCCAGTGTAGCCAATAGGCTTGCTCTTAGCTGGGGTATAGAACCCCACCTCGCCACTGAGCCGCCAAACGTAGACATTATGTTTTACGAGGCAGCGCAATTAGCCCTCCAGACCAGCATTGCCAAAAGGGGTGAACTGGTAGTTATCACTGCTGGCATTCCAATGGGAGTACCAGGTAGCACCAACGTTGTTAAGGTTCATCGGGTCGAGTAAATTCAGTCAGTACCAACTTTCATTAATAAACAATCTCAAGATAAGTATTCCCGGTTTCCAGTTGACAATATCGCTCCTTATGCTATAAATTTATCAGATATAATGGGAACGAAGAAAATAGGTATTCTTACCGGCGGTGGAGACTGTGCCGGGATTAATCCCGCTATCAAGTGGGTGGTCAAGACTGCCTTAGATGAGCGGCTGGAATGGGAAAGAGGACTCCGTTACGAGGTTTTTGGAATCCGTGACGGATGGGAAGGGCTGATTAAAGTCAAATCTTCAAGCTCCACTACCGACGAATACATCATGCCGCTAAGTCAGAATCTTGTCAGGACTTGGGACAGGTACGGTGGAACCATGCTGGGAACTACCCGTACGAATCCCTACAATCCCAAGAACGACCAGTCAAAAAGAGTATTGGACAATATAGAAAAACTTGGCTTTGACGCACTGGTGGTTATCGGTGGAGATGATACTCTCAGCGTTGCCTGCAAGCTCGCCAAAGAGGGAGTAAACATTACCGCCATTCCTAAAACAATTGACAAGGACCTACCCGAAACTGATTATACGTTGGGATTTGAGACCGCTATAAATGTCATCACGCTGGAAATCGATAGGCTTAGAACTACTGCCGGTTCTCATAAAAGAATCTTTATCGTAGAAACAATGGGCAGACACAGCGGCTGGCTGGCACTGGAAGGAGGCGAGTCAAGCGGGGCCTATATCATTCTAATTCCTGAGTACGATTTTTCCATCAGCCGGGTAAATGAGCTGATTATGGAGGGAAGGAAGGCCGGGACGAGGTACGATATTGTCGTGGTAGCCGAGGGGGCAAAACCAGCGGGAGGCACCGAGTTTGTAAAAGGACGTAAGCTGGACGGCTTTGGTCATAAAAATCTTGGTGGGATCGGTGATTTTCTGGCCAGAGAAATCTCCAGAGGTACAAAGGTAGAATCACGCTGTGTTGTCCTAAGCCATTTGCAACGCGGCGGTGCGCCGTGTGCCTATGACCGAAGAATGGGAAGGTATTTTGGCATTGCCGCAGCTGATTTGGTGGTAAAGCAGGACTTTGGTAAAATGGTTTGCCACAAGAATGGTGGGATTACTGCCGTCCCCCTGGAAAAGGTCATCGGCAGGACTAGCTTCGTCAATGTTGAAACCCAATACGACACTGAAAGATATAACGGACGTCGAACCATTCTAAGAGACGATTGACCAACGTCAGAGCCCATTCCCTATCGTTGGTCCTGCTCCCTATGCTAGTTCACCGAGGTTGCGAATTCCTGCCCATCTACGCCAGTATTTTTCAGTGTTATGTGGATTCCTTTGCTGGGGTTGTTTTGTGCCCTTGACAAAACTCCAAATTTCTTGGTTAAGTTCAAAAAGGCGCCTTTTACCAACTGCT
>CAZWYS010000003.1:0-53918 GCA_964638295.1 uncultured Dehalococcoidaceae bacterium | reverse complement strand
TCAAGAAGATTCAAAACTACGGTTTGGAGGTACAGGGAGGGTTTATTGTCGGTTTTGATAGTGACCCGCTTTCCATCTTCAAGAACCAGATCAGCTTCATTCAAGAGAGCGGTATTGTTACCGCCATGGTCGGTTTATTGAATGCTCCTCCTGGTACCAGGCTTTATCAGCGTCTAAAAAAGGAGAACCGCCTATTAAAAGCTTTTACCGGCAACAATACCGACTGCTCGCTCAACTTCATTCCTAAGATGAACCATGAAACACTTATTAATGGCTATAAGTACATTCTCAATACAATCTATTCACCCAGGGATTATTACGAGCGGGTTAAAACATTCTTGAGAGAATATAAACCTCAGGGGGAAATAGCGGGCAGACTGCAATCTCACCATATCAGGGCATTCCTTAAATCTATATGGTTTTTGGGCATCAGGGAAAAGGGGAGGAGATACTACTGGAAGTTATTCCTTTCGACTCTGCTAAAACAACCGAGGAAATTTCCACTCTCAATAAGCCTCAGCGTCTACGGATATCATTTCCGTAAGGTTGTTGAGAAGTACATTAGTCTACCCGTTGGAGACCCTGGTAATTTCGCTAACTAACAAAGTTTCATTACCTGTCCTATTTCACTAATGGTATCGACGACAATAGCTCCTGCCCCGGCAAGCGCTCTCTTCTTCTCTGAGGCTTTACTTGCCGTCCCAGTGATAATGGCGCCAGCGTGTCCCATTCTTCTATCAGGTGGAGCCGAACTACCGGCCACGTAGGCAATGACTGGCTTGGTCATTTGGTTTCGGATAAATTCTGCCGCATCTTGTTCATAGGTGCCTCCAATTTCCCCTATGAGCACCACTCCCCTCGTCTCCGGGTCTGCCTGAAAAAGCTTCAATATATCTACGAAGTTACTGCCCGGTAAAGGATCACCACCCAATCCTATGCAAGTGGACTGTCCCAGGCCCTGTTCTGTCAGCTGGGCTACCACTTCGTATGTTAAAGTGCCACTGCGGGAGACCACGCCTATATCCCCCGGTTTATGGATGTAGCCCGGCATAATGCCTACCTTGCATCTAGCTAGCGGCGATATAATCCCGGGGCAGTTGGGGCCAATAACGGTTGTTTTCCTGCCGCGCAGGTAATGGTGGAACTTGAGCTCATTCAATACCGGGATGTATTCGGTAATACAGACCACTACTTGCATGCCGGCATCAGCGGCCTCAATAATGGCATCAAAGGCAAAAGCCGCCGGGACAAAGATCAGGCTGGTATTGGCGCTGGTTTCTTTTCTGGCTTGCTCTACGGTGTTGAAAACGGGTATCTTTTCCTCCCACTTGATTCCTCCCTTTCCTGGTGTCACCCCCGCCACCACATTGGTACCATACTCAATACACCTTCTGGTGTGAAAGGTAGCCTCTCTGCCCGTAATCCCCTGCACAAGTACCCTTGTATCTTTATTGACGAGTATCATTAACCTTCCTCGGTGTTTCCTCGGTTTTATTTGCCATGGCGACTGCTTTCCGAGCTGCCTCAACCAGATTCGGCTCAAAAATTATGTTGAGTCCTGAGTCCTTAAGGAGTCGCATTCCTTCTTCAAGGTTAGTCCCGTTCATTCTGACGATAAACGGGACATTGACTTCTTTTTCTTTGAGCACCTGTATTACCGCTCGAGCAACCACGTCACATCTCAAGATACCACCAAAGATGTTAACCCAGGCGGCTTTAACCTTGGGGTCAGTGAGGAGTATCTTGAGGGCATTGGCGACTTGTTCTTCACTGGCGCCTCCTCCCACATCCAGGAAGTTAGCCGGTTCACCTCCAACCAGTTTGATAAGGTCCATAGTCGCCATGGCTAATCCAGCCCCGTTGACCAAGCAACCGACATTGCCGTCTGTCTTTACATAGTTGACTCCGATAGCGCCGGCTTCGACCTCTATGGGGTCCTCTTGGGAGATATCCCGCAGCTGGGCGATGTCCTGATAGCGTTGGACAGCGTTATCGTCAAAATTGACTTTAGCGTCAAGCGCCAGTAGTCTGCCATCTGTGGTAATGACAAGGGGGTTAATTTCCACCAGAGTGCAGTTTTTTTCCACGAATAGTTTATAGACACTAGCCATGACCTCGGCGGTCGCCCCAATTTTTTCGGCCGGTAAATTCAATCCGTAGGCCAGAATCCGAGCCTGATAGGGCATAAAGCCAGTAACCAGATCAATGTACTGTTTTAGTATCTTCTCCGGGCTTGCGAGCGTAATCTCCTCGATTTCCATTCCCCCCGCCTCACTGGCTATCATCACTGGAGCGTAAGCCGCGGTGTCTATCAGCGTACTGAGGTAGAGTTCTTTTTCGACCTGGACAGCTTCCTCTACCAGCACCGAGTTAACCGGCAAGCCCTCAGAGCCAGTCTGACGGGTGACCAGTCTGATACCAAGCATAGCCTTGGCTATCTGCTCTGCCTCACCTGCTGTTTCCGCAGTCTTTATACCCCCGGCTTTGCCCCGACCGCCACCGTGGATTTGGGCCTTTATTGCTACTTGGCCGCCAATTTGCCCGGCGATTTCTGCCACCTCTTCAGCGGTTCTGGCAATATTGCCGCGAGGTATAGAGATACCGTAACTGGATAGTAGTTCTTTAGCCTGATACTCGTGGATTTTCATCTGCTCAAATCTTGAGAAATCAAAGTTACCTCCGCGGTTTCAAAGCCCAGGGGGTGGGACCGGACTTTATTACCTCTCCGGGCAACTTTTTACCGAGCATATCCTGAACCATTCTCTCACATTCAATCAACTTCGCCAGGTCTATCCCGGTATCAACGCCCATAGCCTCCAGCATGTTAACCGTGTCCCCTGAAGCGATATTGCCGGTAGCCCCCGGCGAGAAGGGACAGCCTCCCAAGCCACAAATAGAGGTGTCAAAGATAGTCGCTCCCGCGAGCATGGCTGCCATCACGTTGGCTAATCCTGCCCCTCTCGAGTCATGGAAATGGAGGCGCAATCCTATGTCAGTCCCCTTCAGCTTTTGCAGATAGTAACGGACCATTTCGCTTACCTGTGTAGGGTTGGCCAGCCCCGGGGTATCCCCCAGAGATAGCTCGCATATCCCCATATCAAGAAACTCATCAGCCACCGCCTCCACTTGCTTGGGCGGTACCCACCCTTCAAAGGCACAGCCAAAGGCGGTGGCAATACCTGCGGTGACATTTATCCCGTGGCTCAGGGCTAACTTAACTGCCTCCTTCAATGTCTTTATCGACTCAGCGACAGTCATGTTTACATTTGATTTATTGTGGCTTTCACTGGCGGAAACGACCAAGCTAACATGCTCCACGCCTGCCTGTATTGCCCTCTCAACGCCTTTGGCGTTGGGCACCAGAGCTTCATAGATGATTCCCTCTCTCTTTTTGATTCTGGCTAGAACTTCTTCGGCGTCGGCGAGCTGGGGGATATATTTGGGGTGGACAAACGATGTCGCCTCAATTCTCTTTACTCCGGTCTCCGATAACTCGTCTATAATCTTGATTTTTTGGTCTGTTGGAATAAAGCCAGGTTCATTCTGAAACCCGTCTCTTGGACCGACATCTACAATAGTTGCCTTTTCGGGCAAATTCATCGGGTCACCTCCTTATTTCTCACCAGGACTGTACTGTACGGCAACACCTTTATCCAGCAGCGTCTGGATCTCCGTTTTACTGTATCCCAGTTCCGTCAGGACTTCACTGGTGTATTCACCGAGCTGGGGAGTCATCATCCTGGTCTCAGGGAACTGCCCATCTATCATGGTGGGCGTTTTTACAATTTTTACTTTGCCTTTGCCGGGGTAATCCCAGTTCTCGATTAATTGGCGCAGCTGTACCTGAGGGTTTTGCTCTACCTCAGCAACCGTGGCCAGTATGGCACAGGGGACACCGGCTTCCACAAGCCTGGTTTCCAGTTCAGCACTGGTATATTGCTTGCAGATTTCGTTTACTTCAGCATTCAACTCATCCCGGTGTTCCCGCCTGCTTTTGTCATTGGCGTAACGCGGATCGTTGAGAAGCTTGTCCGAATTAACCGCCTGGCAGAAGGCGGCCCAGAACCTGTCAATGGAAACCCCTACCCAGATTGGTTTATCTTTGGTATCAAATGCTCCGTAGGGCACCCACCCTTCCGCTCCCGAGCCCCATCGTTGGGGGACTTTGCCGGTGAGTGACTGATAGGCCAAATGGTAGTTCATGGCAAAAACGCCGGCATCAAGCAGGGTAACATCTATCCGGCGTCCTTTGCCTGTTCTGGCTCTGTCGAGCAGTGCCGCCATAATCGCTATCGTGGCATAAAGGCTGGTGCTCACGTCTATAAGCGAGGTGACCTGACGGCAGGGTCCTCCTTTTTGCTCGCCAGTAGCTATCATAATGCCTGCCATCGCCTGGGCTGAGGGGTCATAGGCGGGGCGCCGGCTATAGGGACCGCTCTGTCCGTAACCGGAAGCCGAGCAATATATAATGCTGGGGTTAACCTGCTTGACCTTTTCGTAGCTCAGACCAAGTTTATTGATGGTGCCGGGCACGAAATTTTCGGTAAGAACGTCGGCTTTACCTGCCAGTTTCAGGGCTATTTCCTGTCCTTCTTCAGTTCTTAAATCCAAAGCGATACCGCGCTTGTTGCGGTTTGTGGAGAGTATGATGGCACCGTCCATTGCTTTACGGTAATGTTCGCCCCCGGGCGGTTCTATCTTTATGACGTCAGCGCCGAGGTCGGCTAAAACCATGGTGCCCAGCGCCCCGGCAATGGCGGAAGTCAGGTCAATTACCTTAACGCCTTTCAATAAGTCCATCTAGTCCTCCTGTTATTATCAATATTTTGACTGAACCCACCGGGGTTTTAAGTTATGAAAATTTAAGTATTAATGCGCTATTCCATTATATGATACTATTTTTATGTGGTCAGGCGAAAGTGGGACAATGTGGGCCTCTGAAGTAACGGACACTTTAGAGACCACAGCCCATGGCTCCCTGGCGGTTATGTTTACAGATGAATGCCCCGCCGATACCTACCTTCCTTAATTTTATCGGGTGCTTATCTATTTGCTGGCTATCGCTGCCAGCAATTCGGTAGCACGGACTGGATTGAAAACGCCGCAGCTGCAATTCGGTGCCAGGACTTGCACCGCTTCCTCAGGAGTCCGCCTTCCCTCTCTTATTTCCCTGACCATAGCCTTGACCAGGTTGGCGGGTATCATGCCGTGACCGCACATGGTGGTGACTTCCAGAATATCATCGCCGGGCAGCAAGTCTTGCTTGCCCCAGATTCCCAGTGAAAAATTGGCCGTATGGTGCTTAAGCCCGGCCTTCTCAAAGCACTCATCGACTTTTTCAAAAAGGCCGCTCACCACCACCGATAGACCCAGGTCCGCTACCTTCAGCTCTTTCAGGAACCCGGTTAAATCCTCGGGATTATCAAAAACGACAAATGAGTCCCCATTCGCTTCAGCGATGATCTCGTCTGGGGGCAACTCGAATATATTCCCCTTCATTTCGCTCGCGATATTGACCGGGTTATGGCGCACCGCGATGCGCAAGAACTCCTGGCATTTAGGGAGGTAGTCTTTATCGTTAAATCCCATTGCCCGCAGCGTCATCACCACATAGTCTTTACTCAGGCTCTCCGCAGTTCCTCGGCGATGCAGCGTGTGTGTCATTGTTCTCCTCCTTAAACATCAGCCAGGGGCCTACCCAGCCCGGCATTTTGTTTGCCATTAATATAATATGGGATTCCCATCTGGTCCAGCTTCTTTCTCAATGGGTAGGAGCCATCAGGCTCAGCCCGGTTGATACTGCAAACACTAACCACAGTATTTATCTTCCTGGTTACCTCCCTCAAGCCGCTGAGTACCTCCTCAAGTCTTTCCAGAGGAAACAGGGCCTCAACGACGCAAGACATCACCTTTTCGTTTAATATGTCCTCTCTTAATTTCCCTGTCCTGGAATCTTCCATCATCATCGTAATCGGGTTGTTGGCTTCGAATTGCACGTTTAATTTCGCCAGCGCCCGGGTCAATGTATCAACGTCGCGCATGCGGGCGCCAATGCCCGGGCGACCGACATCCAGACCCAAGCCGACCCATCCCCGCCTGAATCTTCCGGTAACGTCGTTGGTTTTCATCTCCTCTGTCCCACGCCCGGCAATGCCTGTCGTTTTATGGGGGACACCCGGCTGGGAGAAATGATTGCGTATAGAGCGTGGCCAGTCTGAAGGTTCATAGAAAATGCACTCTCGTTCTTTAAGGTCACATCGCAAGCATCGCTTCGCCTCTTCAATAGCCATCTCTTTACTATAGCCAAGCTCTACCTGACGGAAGTCTCTAATTCGCTGCTCGAATGGACGACTTGGCATAGTTGGTCGCCGCTTCTTTTCACCTTCATCGCGTGGGGCACCCCCTGCCTTCGGTGGTGCCAGCACCTCGCGAATATCCCCTTTGCCTCCCAGATATCTGTCAATGGAGATAGCCGCCTTTCTTCCGGCGGCAATTGCCTCAATGATTGAAGCTGGTCCAGTTACCGCATCACCCCCGGCGAAGACACCTTCTTTTGAAGTGGCAAGGTTGTGGGGGGCGACTTCTATAACATTGCCCTGGCTAATCGGCAAATCAAACTGCTGTGGGATCTCCGGGCGCTGACCGATAGCGGCAATGATGGTGTCAAAGCTCATGGAGAACTCGCTGCCCTTAATTGGCATCGGGCGCGGTCGGCTGCTTTCATCTAGAGCCCCTAATTCCGTGCGGACAAATTCTAGCTCCGCAGTCCCGTCTCGGCTGAATATCCTTGATGGCGCTACCAGAAATTGAAACTTCACTCCCTCGGCAAGTGCTTCTTCCATTTCCTCCTGGGTGGCTGGCATCTCCGCCTGCGAACGACGATAAAAGATAGTCACCTTCTTAGCCCCGAGGCGGAGCGCAGTTCGTGCTGCGTCTATAGCGGAATTGCCACCTCCAATAACAGCCACGTTAGCGCCCACCTCTATGTTATCACCCAGCCTCGTCTTCCTCAGGAAGCCGAGGCAGTCCATCACCTGATGACTGTCCTCTCCCTCGACTCCCATGCGGAGGCTCTGGTGCGCTCCGATGGCGACAAAGATGGCGTTATAGCTCTCTTCAAACAGTTTGTCTATCGAGTCAACCCGGCCATTTGTCCTTATCTCTACACCGATATTTTCTATCTCCTCTATCTCTGACCTGACGGCGTCCTTTGGTAGCCTGTATGCAGGTATACCCCACAGCATCATTCCACCTGGCTCGGGTAAGGCTTCATATACGGTAACTGAGTGCCCGAGCTTAGCCAGATAATAGGCAGCGGTCAGCCCCGCTGGTCCTGAGCCAATGATGGCTACTCGCTTCCCGGAGGCCGGAGCTACTTTATTATTTTCTTTCCATACTCCGGTGTCATGTTCCCAGGCGAACCTTTTGAGCATCCGGATGGCAATTGCTTCGTCAAACTTGCTTCGAGCGCACCTTGTTTCACAAGGGTGGAAGCAAACGAACCCGCAGATGGCGGGGAAAGGTATTTTCTCCCGAATGACTGCCAGTGCCTCACCGGGTTTTCCATCAGCGATGAATTGGAGATAACGTGGTACATCTATACCGGCAGGGCAGAAGCGGCTGCAGGGGGTTTTGAATAGCCCCGGGCAAGTTTGAGCATGCCGGCATAATCCGCACTCTACGCATTCGTCTTGGTCAATAACGGCAACGTTATCCAGGATGCTGATTGCTTCCATCGGACAATATGGTATACATGCTTCACAGGCAATGCAGACTTCGGGGTCAATTTTCATAGGCATGTTGTATCACCTCTTTCCTCTTTTTCTACTTTCGGTTGAAGACCGGATTAATGGAGAAAATTCACGCATAACCTAGGGCAAGATTGCTGGGCATAAGAATACTTATAGACAGTTTAACTGAACTATAAAGTATTATAAATTTGATTTTTCACTACTGTCAATTAAGCTTCCTGTGTCGGTGAGCTTATTTGAAGGCATTGTCGCTCCAGGGAACTCCATATTCGGCTTTCTGTAATAAGGCGCGACAGGGTTTAATAAATGTCACCGTTCTTTTTTGGGATTTGATACTTTGCCCGCAATACTTTATATTATTAAAGGTACTCAAAATCAGAAAGGGGGAGGAACAAATGAGGATTGATGAAAACATCTGTATCGCGTGTGAAGTGTGCATACCCTACTGTACGGTTAACGCCATCAGCATGAAGGGTGATGTGGCTGTTATCGACCAGGACGAATGCGTAGATTGTGGAGTCTGCAAGAATTCAAACGTTTGTCCGGTGGATTGCATTATATTCGAGGAAGCGCCTTGGCCGCGCTCTCTTCGGGCCACTTTCTCCAATCCGAGGGGGGTGCACGAGGCAACAGGTATCGCCGGACGCGGAACGGAGGAAATGAAGACCAACGAGGTCACCGGTCGTTTTCAAAGGGGATGGGTCGGCCTGGGCTGTGAATTTGGGCGACCGGGCATCGGCACGCGTTTTCGCGATGTGGATAAAGTAGCCCGGGTACTCGCCAAATACGGGGTTGAATTCGAACCCAAGAACCCGGTCACTATGCTCATGGAAGACGTGAAGACGGGTAAATTCAAGGAAGATGTGCTCAATGAAAAGGTGCTCTCTGCTATCATTGAGTGCCTGCTTCCCATAGATAAATTTGAAGAGGTCATAAATGCCCTGAAAGAGGTAGCCAAAGAAATTGATACGGTAATGACGGTCGAGTGCATCAACCGGGCTGACCCGGATGGCTCTTATCCACTGCGAAAGTTGATGGATAAGCTGGGTATTTCGTATCGTATAAATGGAAAACAGAATGCCGGCTTGGGTCAACCTAAAGCAAAAGTTTAAGTATTTGAGGAGGAGATAATGACGCACACCTTACATCGCCGGGGAACCGCCGAGAGCCTGAGTGGAGACTACGTCGTTTTGATTATACCCGCCATGGGGATGAACGATAAAGGACACGAAGCGAAATTAAAGGAGTTCCTTAAGATCGCCATAAAACACAAACCGGTAAATATCGGGCATGTTGATAAAGGGGGCTTGGACCCGAGCGAATGGGAGAATGTTATTAACAGTGCCAATAAACTGTCACATGCCGTCTTCGATAATAAAGAAGCCGTAACGGAAGTCCTGAAGGAGCTAAAAGAAGCGGACCTGGGGCTTTCGGTAGTGGTAAGCGGCATTTTTGAGAATGTTGATGAATGCTTTGAGAAAGCTGGCTTACAGCATCATACTGCCAACTTCTCGCTGGAGACGTGGGGTAAGACAGAGAAGTTGCCCAGCAGTGATATACTTGAGGTTACCACAATGTGTGGTCATGCCATGATCTCCCCGGAGCTGGTCAAGACTATGGTTGGTGAGATAAAAGCGGGGAGGAAGGCTCCTGAAGAGGCAGCCAGGGCTCTGGCGCCGCAATGCGCCTGCGGGGTATTTAACCCGGTTCGGGCGGCTAAGCTTCTAGCGGCTATGGCCAAAAAATAGATGGAGAGTACGAGTAACAGGCAATAACTTGACTGGAACCCGTAATGTTATACCAGACAAGCCAGCGTCTATTCCGACCTGAGGGCTTCAATAGGGTTGAGCCGGGACGCATTCCAGGCAGGGTAAAAGCCGAAGAATAGACCAATACCTACCGAGACCGAAACCGCAAGAATAACTATATCAGCCGTAACTACGGTTGTCATTAGTTCCATACTGGAAACAACGTAGGAAACTGCCCAGCCTGCGACAACCCCGATAATGCCACCGGCAAACGTCAGTAAGGCGGCCTCTATCAGAAATTGAATCCATATATCATGCTCTCTGGCGCCCAACGCCTTGCGAATGCCTATCTCTCTGGTCCTCTCCAGTACCGAGACCAGCATAATATTCATTACTCCAATGCCCCCCACCAGCAGTGAAATAGCGGCAATCGCACCCAAAAGAAGAGTCATCGTTCCTGTCGCTTCAGTTATAGTTTCGGCTATCTCCTGCATGGACATGATACGGAAGTCATCATCTACATTAGGGCCAAGCCGATGGCGGGTACGAAGCAGACTGGTGATTTCCTCGACCACGTAATCTGCCTGCTCTTCATCACTTACCGTCAAGGCTATGGATGATACCACGCGCTCTCCCTGACTGGTTCGCGGCTGGGCGACTATCTGTTGCATTGCCGTCAGCGGAATCAGTATAGAGCTATCCTGTGAGCCAAATCCACCTCCTTTACTCTCCATGACTCCAATAACGCGAACAATATTATTCCCCATACGAATCTGTTGCCCTACCGGGTTGGTATCTCCAAACAGGGTCTCTTTTACCTCAGAGCCAAGTACAACCACCTTGGCGCCACGCTGATACTCGTAATCAGAAAAGAAGGCGCCGTTAGCAATCTCTAAATTCTGTATCTCTTGGTACTCCGGGGGGACGCCAGTAACCTGAGAATTCATATTTTCACCACCGACAACTATCTGGAGCGATGTTGAGTAGGTAGGGGCTACCAAATTTACATAGGCTACCTGCTCGGCTATTGCCTCCGCATCTTCTTGAGTAAGCGTGCGAACACTTCCGGCAGCACTCCTTACTCCTCCGAAGGTAGACGCCCCGGGACTAATGCTAATGAGGTCCGATCCCATACCTTCGATGCGGGAGAGGATGTCCGCCGAAGCACCTCTGCCGATGGACATCAGAGCAATCACAGCGGCGACACCGATGACGATTCCGAGGATGGTCAAGAAGCTGCGAAGCTTGTGGGTGACTACACCGACCCAAGCTGTTGAGAAAGGTTCGAACCATTTCTTCATACCTTCTCCTCCCTTTCCACCTGACCATCCATGAGATGGATGATGCGCTGGCAGTGGTGGGCAACGTTTGTGTCATGGGTTATCATCACCAGGGTAATGTCCTGCTCAGCATGTAAAGAGGTGAGAATGGAGATTATCTCCTCGCCTGAGCGGCTGTCCAGGTTACCAGTGGGCTCATCTGCCAGTATGAGAGGCGGGTTCTTCACCAGCGCCCGGGCGATGGCGACTCTTTGCTGCTCACCCCCGGATAACTCGGTAGGGCGGTGATTAGCCCGGTCGGAGAGTCCAACTTTAGCCAGTGCCTCCATAGCTTGCTTACGGTCAATACCACCAGCGTATCTCATACCTAGCTCTACGTTAGCGAGCGCCGAGAGCCGGGGTAGTAGATTAAAAATTTGGAAGACAAAACCTATCTTGTGACCCCTGACCTGTGCTAGCTCACCGCTACTGAGACGACTCACTTCTCTGCCTTCAAGAAAGTAACTACCTGAGGTTGGTTTATCCAGACAACCTATCAGGTTGAGCATGGTTGACTTGCCCGAGCCGGAGGGTCCCATAATTGCTAGCAGCTCGCCCTGTTTTATATTTAAGGTTATCCCCCCGAGAACGGTCAGCTCTCTTTTACCCATGGGATAGACTTTGGTTATACCCTGTAAGCGAATCATCTCTACTTCCCCATTCTAGGTATCATTATTTTTCCCGGTGGTTTTTGTTGTTGTGTTGTGGATGTGGTGACGGCTCCCTGCGGAACAATTACCTGTTCGCCTTTATTGAGTCCCTCGGTTACCTCGGTGAACTGCCAGTCACTGATGCCGGTCTGTATGGTGCGTTCCTCAATGGTGCCGTCCGCCGATACCACCTGAACGTAGGTCTGGCCTTCCTGGCTGGTTATCGCAGCGTTAGGTACCAGCAGTACGTCTGTTACCTCCTCTATCACGATGGTCACGGTAACGGTGAGCCCCTCTCTAAGCTTGAAGTCTTCCGATGCTGTTGCGGCTGTCTGCCCTGCCCAACTCGGTGCGGTCAGGTTTTCCGTAGCCGCCTTCATCTGCTGCATCTTTTGTTCAGCCTCCTCCTGAGTAATTTGTCCCTCTTTGATGGCTTGCTTCAGGCGCTCGGGAAGCCCACCCTGCTGTATTTTCTGCGTTGCCTCTTGCCGCGTTGTCTGCTGTTGCTGCATCATTTCTTCAAGTGACGCTACTTCTACCTTCACTTTATAATTAACCACGCCTGACTGAATGGTGGCGGTGGGTGAAATATGAGTAACCTCCGCCGGAAGGGTTAGCCCGGACATAGCATCAACCTGCACCAGAGCTTCCCCTCCCTCTTTTACCTGCAATATGTCCATCTCGCTTATCATGATTTCCGCCTCAAACTTATCGGGGTCAGCAAGCTGGACGGTAACGGTACCGCTCAAAACCTCGTCGCCACCTTCCACGTTTACGTTAGTGATGAACCCGTCAAATGGTGCCACAATAATCGGGCTTTTACTGTTTGCCTCTTCCAGCTCTTCTTGAGCGTCCAGCAACGCTTTCCGGGCATCCTCTATATCTACCTGCGCATCTTCCACATCATGCCTGGCATCGCCGACGTCTAACTGTGCATCCTCCAGAGCATATCTGGCATCGTCAACAGCTTTCTCGGCATCCTCTACCGCTATCTGTGCGTCTTCAAGTGCCAGCTGCTTCTGCTCAACCAGCAGTTGTTTTTCGGCCACTTCCAGTTCCACATCTCTTGATACCGTAATACTGGTACCGTCCAATACCTCCTCCAGGTCCTCCTCAGCTTCAGCCAGCTCTGCCTCGGCAAGAGCTTTCATATCCACCCAGTACTGGAAACCGCCCGATACTTCGTCTAACTCGCCCCTCAGCACCATCTTAATAAGCTTCAAATTATCTTCAGCATCGTCTACGATGTCCTGTGCTTCTTTCACTTCGTCTATTTGGCTCAGGTTATATTCTGCCGTCTGTAGAGTGACCTGCGCCTGACTCACGGCAAGCTCTTTAGCCGTCACCTGGCGTTCAGCTTTGGTCACCTCGTCTTCCTTGTCGGTAACCTCGCGCTCGAGGTCAATAACTTGACGCTCATCCTGAACCAGAGCGCGCTCCTTGGCAGTCAATGTACGCTCGGCGGCGGTTAATTTATCCTGCAATTCTTCCAGATTGTCCTCCCATTCCTCCGTATCCAGGCTGGCCAGAACCTGCCCTTCTTCAACGATATCTCCTTCTTCTACCAGCACCTCTTCTACCGTTCCTTCCGGGTAGAACAGGTCAATAGCCAGGTCCTCAGTACGGGATAACGCTAGGTTGCCGGCAGCCGTGATTTCCACCGCCAGGTCACCGCGCTGCACCGTGGCAATCTGGCTCTCCTGTGCCTCTGCCTCACTTTGTTCAGAACCGCAGCCTATCAGTGGAACTGCAAGTCCAACGAGGATAAATGTTATCAGAGTTCTAGCTATGTCTTTCTTCATATCCCATGCCTCCGAATTCTACTACTTTGGAGAGATAAAATTATATGCTGTTATAAGTATCGCAGAGAAATATTAAGAAATTATGAAGATTTTTCATGACCTGCCAAAAATCGGCATAAATTACTTATTCACTTGGGGTTAAGATATCCTAGTTATACTAAGAACCGTTATCTTCCTAAATCTTAATCGGTTTTTAATATTTATCTATTATCATGTTTTTAGAATTCTTAAAAGAAAGGAGAAGAAACGGAAATGTGGCGAAGGAAAAAGTTGGTTGTGGTGGCGGTATTAGCTACCGTGATACTGGCCGGGAGCATTGGCGGGATAGCTCTTGCTAACGACAACGGGGATGAAAGCCAGCCTGAGGCCCGGCATGAGGCGCTGCTGGAGAGAGTCTGTGAAATCTACGAAAAGAATACGGGCGTCGCCATCAACCCGGAAAAGCTCGGGGATGCCTTTGCTCAGGTTCGAAACGAGATGCGTCCTGAAGGTATGCCAAACCGCGGTGAGATGAACCCCGAAGCTCTACAAAACCGCCTTCAGGATCTTCTCACCGAGGGCAAGATAACCGAGGAACAATACGAGAAGATGAAAGAACGGATGGAATCAATGCCTGAAAACTTGCCCGGGTTTGGTTTCCGTGGTCATGGCGGTTTTGGTGGTATGTGCAGGCCGTTTGCCCCGGCAGAATAACTGACCAATCTTCTGGCAACAATACTTTGCTTCATCACGAGCGCGAGAGGGGGAGAATATCCCCCTCTCGTTTCTTTAAGGGTTCACATTATTAAGATGAGGTCATCCAAACTTAATAATTTCTTAACATTTATGGTATAACATTAGCCTAGAGTTGATTGATGGGAAACTTTAGCGATGGCAGGTAAGCGGGTACTGGTTGTTGATGATGACCAAAAAACAGTAGAACTGGTCAAACTCTACTTGAACCGGGACGGTTACCGCGTGCTTACTGCCTATGATGGGATTGAAGCCCTGCGCCAAGCCCGAGAAGGAAATCCTGACCTCGTTGTTCTGGACCTTATGTTGCCTGGTATGGATGGACTTGAGGTTTGCCGCACTCTGAGGGAAGAATCTGATGTGCCTATTATTATGCTTACTGCCAAAATAACCGAACAGGACAAGCTGACTGGACTGGACCTGGGGGCGGATGACTATGTGACTAAACCCTTCAGCCCCAAGGAGTTAGCTGCCAGGGTGAGGGCCTTACTCAGGCGACTTCCGGGGGAACGCGGACCATCTGAGGTTAAGCTTGGTAGACTGACTGTAGACTTTGTGAAACATCAGGCATTTCTTGGAGGTAGGTCTATGAATCTGACGCCGACTGAATTCAAGCTACTGGGAGTCCTGGCTAAGGAACCAGGGAGGGTTTTCAGCCGGGCCGAAATCATTAGCAGAGCCCTCGGTTATGACTTTGAAGGTTTTGACCGTACTGTAGATGTCCACATCCTTAATCTGCGCCGCAAGCTGGAGGCAGACCTTGACAATCCTAAATATCTAAAAACAGTGTACGGAGTCGGTTATACATTCATAGGGACAGAAAATGATACATAGTCTGAAGTTTCGCCTTTTAATCGCCTTTCTCTCGGTAATATTAGTAACCATTGGCACGGTCTTTCTCTTTATAAGCCTGAGGACTACCGATGAAATTGGGCGTTTTGAGGAGCGGCGTGAAGAGGCTCATTTTGCCCGGTTACTACATTCACTCACACGCTATCATTTTGAGCAGGGAGACTGGGCAGGTGTTCAGGAGCAAGTTGAAGAGATGGGAAGTCTGTACGGACGACGCATCGTGCTAACCGACAAAAATGGAGTAGTTATCGCTGATTCTGAGGGAGATTTGATAGGGCAGTCCTATAATGCCCCACCATCCGAGAAAGCATTGTTGTTGCCACTCTTACCACCTCCGCCACATCCTTTCTTACCGCCACAGCCACCGATGACGGAGGCATCGGGTACTGTTTACATTGGTCCTGAATTGTCAACAGCCGTGACTTCCCCACGGTTTTTGTCTCACTCAATAACGCATTTTATTATGTGGGGGTGCCTAATCGGAGGCGGTGTGGCGCTGGTGGTGACCCTGATTCTATCGCGGCGAATCCTGTCTCCCATTAAAGCCCTGACTGAAGCCGCCCAGAGATTGGGGCGGGGCGATTTTTCCCAGAGGCTGGAGGTTAAGGACAAGGGGGAGGTGGGAGAGTTAGCTCACGCCTTCAACTCAATGGCCCATGACCTGGAACGTGCGGAACAATTGCGACGTACTATGGTGGCGGATGTGGCACACGAACTGCGAACCCCGCTTTCCAATATCCAGGGCTATCTTGAGGCAGTGAACGACGGAGTGATACAGCCGGATACCAATGCCATTCAATCACTAAGTGAAGAGACGACCCGGCTGTCACGGCTGGTAGACGAGCTTCAAGAACTGAGTCTTGCCGAAGCCGGCGAACTGAAATTAATCCGCAAAGTTGAGGACATCTCTGAATTAATCAGCCAGACAGTACTGGCAGTCCAGGCTCAGGCAGCGTCAAAAGGAATTTCATTATCTACTGAACTTGCGGATAAGCTCGCACCAGTGAACATTGATGCTCAGCGGATTGCCCAGGTGCTCCATAACTTTTTGGACAACGCGATAGCTCACACTGCTGATGGTGGCAGCATCACCGTGAGCGCTATAGATAAGGGCAACTGGTTGGAGGTGGCGGTGACCGATACGGGTGAAGGTATCCCTGAAGAGGACCTGCCTAATGTATTTGAGCGTCTCTACAGGGTTGACAAGTCCCGCACCAGAGCCACCGGCGGCAGCGGCCTTGGGTTAACCATTGCCAAACGCTTCGTGGAGGCTCATGGTGGGAAGATTGAAGTTCACAGTGAACTGGGAAAGGGTAGCCGTTTCGTCTTTACGCTGCCCACCTCAGAAGAGACCTCGCCGGAACGATAAAGTATTCTCTTGAATAGTTGCCTGTTTCGTGACCTTCCAGGCAATTTGATGGATTGTTAACCAGGGCGAGGACTCACTCGGCGCTATTCATCAGTACTAGAAAGGGGGTTACACACCGTTTTTAATATACAGAACTAATCTGGATATTGACGTGAGAGCTATTGGAGTTATAATTAGCATGGCTTATTTATTGCGTATTTTACACGCTCGCCTTGTCTATGTTTTAGACTTAAGTTCATAAGAAAGAGTAAAGTAGAAATATTAATCCAGTATTGAATAATATTCAAAGTCAGAGGAGGTTAGGCAATGAAAGGAAAGATAGCAGTAGGGCCTGGCGACCATATTGGCCCAGAAATTGTTGCCGAGGGAATAAAAATTCTCAAGGCAATTTCCAAGAAGTATGGCCACGAGTTTGAGCTTAATTACGTTGATATTGGCGGGGTGGCAATTGATAAATACGGTGTGCCCTGTCCTGAAGAGTCACTAAAAGTCTGTCGCGAGTGTGATGCGATACTTTTTGGGGCGGCTGGCGGTCCAAAGTGGGAGTATCCCAAGGTAAAAGAGGACGCAAACACCGGAGTGTTGAACCTGCGCAAGGAGTTCGGTCTCTTTGCCAACCTGCGCCCGGTGAAAGTTTTTCCATCAATGGTCAACTGCACTCCACTTAAACCAGAAGTAGTAAGCGGAGTTGACCTGATAGTGCTCCGCGAGAACACAGGCGGCGCTTACTTTGGTCAGCCGAAGAAGATGTGGCAAACCAAAAAAGAGCGCATGGCGGTAGACAGCATGCTTTATTCGGAGCATGAGGTTGAACGAATCCACCGGGTTGGATTTGAACTGGCGCGATCGCGGCGGAAAAAGTTATGCTCGGTTGACAAGGCGAATGTGCTGCAGGTGGGTAAGCTATGGCGGGTGATTGCTAAAGAGCTGGCATCGGAGTACCCGGAAGTGGAACTGGAGCACGCTTATGTTGATGCCTGTAGCATGTGGCTGCTGAAACGGCCGACAGATTTTGACGTTATCGTAATGAGCAACCTGTTTGGCGACATTCTCAGCGACGAGGCTTCGGTACTGGCGGGTTCACTGGGTATGGCAGGGTCCGCCCAGCTAGCCGGTTCAGGCACAGGCGGTACCATGTTCGGCCTTTACGAGTCGAGTCATGGCAGTGCCCCGAAACATACCGGGAAGAACGACGTGAACCCGATTGCGACCATCCTCAGCGTATCTTATATGCTGCGGTACACCTATGGTCTAATCAAGGAAGCGGAGTGTATTGAGCAGGCGATAGAAAAAGCACTACAAAACTACCGGACCTACGACATAATGGAAGAAGGAAAGACCAAAGTTGGAACCAAAGAAATGGGCGACCTGATAGCAGAGGCGATAAATATGGTATAAGTTGAATAAACTAGACCAGTATCTTTCAAGGTAATTATCGGGTCTTGCTTTCCCTTTTTAGTTACCCTCAAGTAACTGCCAGTTCTATCAGCCAATTTTTTCTTGGCGGCTCATTGCGGGTGAAGACTAAACGGATTCAGGTGATCTCATTTATCGCCTTGAGCAATTTGTCCTCGTTAGGAATCCAGAAGTCTTCCAGAACTGCGCTATATGGGACAGGAGTATCAGGGGCATTGACTCTTTTTATCGGGGCATCAAGATAGTCAAATCCTTCATCAGCGACGATAGCGGCAATTTGAGCAGCGAAACTCCCTGTCTGGCACTCTTCGGTAAAAATAACAATCCTGCCTGTCTTTTTGACTGAGTCAAGGACGGTCTGCTTATCAAAAGGCACCACTGTTCGTGGGTCAATAACCTCCAGGCTGATGCCTTTCTCCTGTTGCAGTTTTTCGGCGGCATTAAGCGCCAGGTGGACCATGTACGCTGTGGCGACAACAGTAACATCGTTGCCTTCCCTCTTGACATCAGCTTTACCCAGGGGAACGAGAAACTCTTCCTCCGGCACCTCGCTTTTGGGGCCGCTCCACATTAACATCTTATGTTCCAGATACATCAGCGGATTATCATCCCTGATTGCCGCCTTAAGCAAACCCTTGGCGTCATAGGCAGTTGAAGGCAGCGCAATCTTAAGACCGGGTATGCTCATCAACATTCCTTCCAGGCTTTGGGAATGTTGCGCTGCATTCTGCCGCCCAGCGCCACTCAGCGCCGTCATGGTCAGGGGCATTTTTATCTTCCCCCCGAACATATATCTCATCTTAGTTGCCTGATTTAATATCTCGTCCCAGCATATCCCCAGGAAGTCGCAGAACCTCAGCTGGGCGACTGGTCTCATCCCGGTTATGGCAGTACCTATGGCTGAGCCAAGGATTGCCGCCTCCGCCAGTGGCGTGTCTCTTACCCTTTCGTCTCCATATCTGGCATATAAATCGCCCAGCTCACCCATAATACCCCCCATCTTGCCCACATCATCAACGATAATAAATACGCTGGGGTATCTCTCAATTTCTTCACTCAGGGCTTCACCAATCGATTGGCGAAAGTTTATCTCTCTCATTTTTAACTCCTAGGCATAGACATTATCCAGAGTTTCCTCAGGCCTTGGGTAAGGGCTTTCTTTGGCAAACTGCACCGCTTTGTCTATCTCCTCCATCATTTCATGGTCAGTCTCACTTACTTTCTTTTCGGTCAATATTTTCATTTTAATGAGCTTTTCTTTGAAGCTATTGATTGGGTCTCTCTTCTGCCACTCTTCAATCTCTTCTTTAGACCGATAGAGACCTGAGTCACCCTCAAAGTGTCCGCGGTACCGGTAGGTCTTAGCTTCTATGAGAGTAGGACCTTCACCCCGCCTTGCCCTGGCTACCGCCTCGCCTGCCACCTCATATACTGCCATCACATCCATCCCGTCGACAACTACGCCTGGGATGCCATAGCCACCAGCTCTGTCAGCAACGTCACGTACGGGCAGGGACAGGCTTGCAGGCACTGATACCGCCCACAGATTGTTTTCACAGATGTATATTACCGGGAGCTTCCAGACGGCGCCGAGGTTTATTCCTTCGTGGAATCTGCCGATATTGGCGGCGCCGTCACCAAAGAAGCAGATAGTAACCTGGTCTGTTCCCCTCATTTTGGCAGAAAGGCCGGCACCGGTGGCAATCGGTATCCCAGACCCGACAATTCCCATAGCGCCCAGCATGCCAATATCTACATCGGCGATGTGCATGGAGCCTCCCTTGCCCTCGTTATAACCGGTTTTCTTGGCAAACAGCTCAGCCATCATCCGGTCTGTTTCGCCACCTTTGGCAATCAAATGCCCATGTCCGCGGTGGGTACTTAGAATGTAGTCGTCTTTTCTCAGATGCGCTATTGCTCCCGTAGCTACCGCCTCTTCACCAATGTATGAGTGGACGCTGCCGGGAATATTCCCCTCGGCAAATTCCCGAGCCACTCTTTCCTCAAAGCGTCTGATCCGGACCATCGTCCGGTACATATCCACCAGTTTCTCTTTTTGTATTGCCATAGTGTTTCACCCCGCAATTTTAATAGGGCCAGTTTAAGAAGTAAGGCTAAGGCTTATGCCATTTTTAGACTACTCTTTATTCTCCATTTTATATAATCTCTACATTGTGGAGAAATGTCAAGTCAATGTTTGTCCTGTTATTTATTGCCCTCTTGGACTACCAGCCTTTTATTGTTCCGGTCAGGCCACCATCAACAAGCAAGGTTGTTCCGGTTATATATTTAGCGTCATCTGAAGCTAAGAACAGGGCGGCATAAGCGGTGTCCCAGCCTTCACCCTGCTTCCCGGTAGGGGACATGGCATCCCGCCGTCGCCACATCTCCTCAATATTCCCGCCGGCCCAGGCATCCTTATTGTAGAACTCAGCCTGCGGCGTTTTCATCAACCCGGGCAGGATTACGTTCACTCTAATCCCTTTATTTGCATATTGAAGGGCTACATCACGGGTGAGGGCAATTACTGCTGCCTTTGATGCTGAATAAGCACAATTAGGCAGGGGAGTTCTTATAGCGCCAATAGAAGCGATATTGACGATAGCACCGCTTCCCTGTTTTTCCATCTGGGGTATAACATACTTGCAGGTCAGGAACATGCTCTTCACATTAACAGTCATTACCTTGTCCCAGGTCTCCTCGTTGGTTTCCACTACCCCGCCCCATTGCCCAATGCCGACGTTGTTATGGAGAATGTCAATCCTGCCAAAGGTCCTGACACACGTTTCCACCATATTCTTGCAATCGCTGGCTTTAGACACGTCAGCTTTGAAAGTGATACATTCTCCACCTTCCTCCTCAATCATCTGTTTGGTCTGCTCGGCGGCTTCAGGGTTATAATCGACTACCATCACTCTGGCACCTTCTCGGGCGAAAACGATAGCAGTAGCTTTGCCATTGCCTATTCCGGGGAGGACAGAACCGGCTCCGGTGACAATTGCCACTTTTCCTTTAAGACGCTCTCCCATGTCTAATCCTCCTTTTCCTTTCACTTAGTAGCTGCTTTATCTTCGTTTACCATGACTTTATTGTCCCTGATATACCGCCGTCAACGAGCAGGGTGGTACCGGTAATGTACTTTGCTTCGTCCGAAGCTAGGAATAGTGCGGCGTAGGCAACGTCCCAAGGTTCACCCTGCTTACCGGTGGGGCACATCGCATCTCGTCGTTGCCACATCAGCCCAACATCGCCGTCTCCATAAGCTTGCGGATTGTAGAATTCCACCATTGGCGTCTTCATGAGACCGGGTAAGATGGCATTCACTCTGATTCCCTTGGCGGCATATTGAAGGGCTACCTCCCGGGTGAGCGCAACTACTCCAGCCTTCGAGCAAGCATAGGCGATGGATGGAGCCGGTTGAGCTCTTATGGAATTGAGCGAGGAGATATTGATTATAACACCGCTTCCCTGTTTTTCCATATAGGGCAGGGCATACTTACAGGTCAAGAACATGCCTTTCAGGTTGATGGTCATGGTTTTATCCCAGATCTCTTCGCTGGTTTCAACTGGTCCACCATATCCCCCCATCCCGACGTTGTTATGGAGAATGTCAATCCTGCCAAAGGTCCTGACACACGTTTCCACCATATTCTTACAGTCACTGGCTTTAGACACGTCAGCTTTGAAAGTGATACATTCCCCACCTTCCTCCTCAATCATCTGTTTGGTCTGCTCGGCGGCTTCAAGGTTATAGTCAACCGCCATCACTCTGGCACCTTCCCGGGCGAAAACGATAGCAGTAGCTTTGCCATTACCCATTCCCGCGAGGATAGAACCGGCTCCGGTAACGATTGCCGCTTTTCCTTTAAGACGCTCTCCCATATCCGCTCCTCCTTTTGTGGTTCTGTTAATTGGTAGAAAAGGTCACCGCTTAGCGCTAATATGCGGTAGGCTGCTGAATCCGGAGTAAATATTGAGGAATTCCAGACCAGCAATACTAGCCAGCATTATTTCCCATTGTCCCTTAACGTCTTACCGATGCCAAGTCTGCAAACGATATTAGTTGCCGCTCTTATTCAGGTTCTCGAGCAATTTATCGGCGGCTTCCTTGGCGGACATACCAACAGTGACGCCGAGTTTCTTGGCAGCCTCATTAACCACGGAAATTTTACCCTGCTCATAGGTGCTTTTACCGTTACCAATTTTAGCTGACATAGACGCCACTGCCGCCGCCGCAATCCCGTGTTTATCAAGGAATTTTACGCCAGCAATACCAGCATCGTTCTTTCCCATTCCGGCATCGTTGCCGATCATGGCACCAACGCTGAAACTCAGAGTCATCTCGCCAACGTTTATACCGCAGTGCGAGCCATCAACGAAAACATCACCTTTGCTATTTTCATCCATCTCTGCGGCGGAATTGGCGGTGACAATTCTGCGGCCTTTAACTTCTTTCACGATTGTTTTCTCTCCAGCCAATTTAACCTCCCCCTTTTTCTTTATCATGCTGATAGTATTTCAGGAGATTCCCTCAAACATCTTATCAGCGGCTTCTTTGGCAGTTGTGCCAGCAGTAACACCCATTTTTTTGGCTACTTCGTTTACGGTTGATATGACGCCTTCATCATAAGTAGACTGGCCAACACCGATTTCAGCAGATATAGATGCTACGGCTGCGGCTGGGACGCCGTGTTCGTCAAGGATTTTCAAAGCAGCGATTCCAGCACTCTCCAGCCCGATTCCAGCATCATTGCCAATCATGCCGCGAGCCCCGCCCTGGAGAACATAATCGGCGACATTTGCACCGCAATGAGAGCCGTCAACGACGATGTCATTCTTGTTATCCGGGGTAATTGAGGTTGCTGAGTTGGCAATGACAATGCGCAGCCCACCAGATTCCCTCACTACTTTATGAACTTCATGAGTCATCTATTCTACCTCCCCATGTATAAATTAATTACCTAAATGATTGCTAACCTGTCATCTATCTTATCATCAGGCTGGGTAACCAGGTAATAATCTGTGGAACAAAGGTGAAAATGGTGAGCCCGACGAGAATCAGTGCCACATGTGGCAGGACTCCTCTGATGATGTCGCCCATGGTGATGCCCATTTCCGGGTCACAGGCGCCGCGGCAGATGAAGATTCCTGAGGCAAAGGGTGGGGTCATAAAGGCCATCTGCAGGTTTACGCAGACCATAATCGAGAACCAAAGGAGGTCGAATCCCGCCGTTAGGGCAATGGGTGTGATAATTGGTACCATAATATAGACGATTGCGATCCACTCAATAAACATGCCCATGATGAAGATGATGAACATGATGATGGCGAAGGCACCCCACTTGCCACCGGGAGCGCTCAAAATGATATTGGACATAACCTCGCGGCCACCACCGCCAAGAAAGACGGCGCTAAAGGCCACTGCCATGGTAACAATGATGAAGATAAAGCCACAGGCTCGCAGTGTAATAAGGGATGCCTCTTTCAGGGTTTTCAAGCTGAAACGTCGGTAGGCAATGGTTAGCAGGGTAGCCATGAAGGCGCCAACACCAGCGGCCTCAGTGGGCGGCGCTATGCCGAGAAAGATTACCCCCAGTACTGACAGGATGAGAATGGCGACAGGAACAATGGAAACCGCCAGCAAGTAGGTCTTCCTGAGAAAGGGAACCCTTCTGTCCTCAGGTGGTACTGAAGGTGCTATACGCGGCTGGAAATAGCTGCGCATGGCGATGTAGATAACATACAGCGCAGACAGGGTAAATCCGGGTAAAAACGCACCGAAGAAGAGTTGGCCCACGGAGATTCCGGCCATAGGTCCATAGAGAACAAGCATGATGCTTGGGGGAATGAGTATTCCCAGACAGCCGCCAGCGGTAACGGCTCCAGTGGCCAGAGATTTACTGTAACCACGCTTCAGCATTGATGGCAGGACCGCCAGCGCCAGCATGGTAATGGAAGCGGCGATGATGCCTACGGTGGCGGCAATGATAGTGCCCATGAGCACGGTGACGATGGCAAGACCGCCTCTCAGGCCACCGAGCCATAAGTACAGCGCATCATATAGCCTTTCCGCTAGTCCGGAACGTTCCAGCATTACCCCCATGAAAACAAATAGCGGAACGGCGATTAAGACGTAGTTGGTAATGATGCCGTAGATATTGGTATAAATGACGTCGGCTACTTGTACTATGCCACCAAAGACGAAAAAGCCGACGAGTAAAGCCAGTGCCCCGACAATGAAGCCGAGTGGAAAACCGGTTAAGACACCGATAAAAACACCGCCCAGCATGAGGGCGGTGACCATTTCTGGACTTAAATCAATCATATGACCTGCCCCTTATCAGTAGATATGTGTCCCGGAAAAAATGGGCTACGGCCTGAAGCGCAAACAAGCAGAGCCCAAAGAGCACCATTGTCCGTAACGGCCCCGCCGGTGGGTACCAGCCAGTAATGGCCATCTTCTCGCTGGTTGCCCAAGCATTAAACATATAGTTCCAGGCAGCGTAACTTAGCAGAAATATAAAAGGGAAGAAGAGGAACAATGTGCCCAGGGAATCAATGAGAGCCTGAGCTTTGGAGGGAAGGTGGGCGTAGATCATATCAACCCTGACGTGTGCTCTTTGTAGATGTGTATAGGCAAAGGCGATCATGTAAGAGCTGGCGGCGAGCATGACGTGGAGCTCATATCCCCATAGAGTCGGCTTGGTGAAGACATAGCGCAGCGTGACTTCAAGGGTCACCATCACCATCAGTATCGGGATAAGCCACCGGCCTATTTTTGCCGTCCAATCAGAAGTGGCATCAATGGTATGAATAATTTTTCTCATTACTGGTCTTTCTTTTATTCGAGAGTTCCCCTGCCCAGATTCTGAACCCGGGCAGGGGAACTCAGCAATACGGGTGATTAGAGAGCGGGGAGAACCTTATTGTAGGCGTCGCGCCAAGCTCGCAGTGACTCCAGTGCCTTCTTGAAGAACGGGTCAGCCGCGGCCTGCTCATCATAGAATTCCAGAGCACTCTGGACAACCGCATCTTCAACTGCTTTGGGAATTGGCTGAATGCTGGCGCCAGCCTCTTCCCAGATCTGGGAAGCCTGGGTCAACTCGTAACTGCCAAGGGCAAAATGCTTGATGCCTTCCGCCCAACCTACCTCGGTCAGGATTTTCTTCAGGTCATCAGGAAGCTCGGCCCAGGCATCTTTATTGACGTAGAGGATGTACATATCTGTCGGCTGGCGGGCCGGAGACATGTAGACGTAGTCGACGATTTCCTGGAAGCCCATTCTGATGTCGCCGCCGATGTTCTGATGCTGGAAACCGTCAATGACGCCGCGCTGCATGGACTCATAGATTTCAGGACTCGGTGTGGCAACTGCGGCTACTCCTAGCTTGCCGAAGATGACCGCCTCGTCACCGAGAAGGCGCATCTTCTTGCCTTTGAGGTCCTCTACTGTATTAATTGGAAAGCTGGTATACAGAAAGGTCTCAGGCAGTTCCGCAGTCGCAGTGATAGGCATAAGGTTTAAACCATTCGAATCAAACATCTCTTGCATCAGCTCAAATCCTTCCCCAACCTGATACCAGAAGAAGTACTGGAGAGCGGTGGGGCCCGCCACAGAGGTGCTGAAGAGGGTCGACGCGGAGAGATGGGGTTTCCAGAGAATGGGGCCATTGTGGGCTACCTGAAGGACACCGCTGCTCGTGGGTTTTAACTCGGTGTCAGCAGGGACAATGGAGCCGCCAGGATTCGGCTGGATGGAAAATCGGCCTTGAGATGCCTCCTCAACTGCCTTGCAGATTCTTTCCAAAGTGAGATAGGTCGTGTTGGTATTGGGGTTGTCATCCTGTGCAATCCACTTTATCACTTCTGCCGGCTGGGCAGGTGCTGGTGCAGGTGACGGTGCAGGTGCCGGCGCGGGAGCAGGCGCAGGGGCTGGTGCCGGCGCGGGAGCAGGCGCAGGGGCTGGTGCCGGCGTGGGAGCAGGCGCAGGGGCTGGTGCCGGCGCGGGAGCAGGCGCAGCACAGGCAGCTAACAGAAGTGAAATCCCCAACACCAAGGCAATCAAAACACCAAAAACTTTCTTTTTCATCTTAAAACTCCTTGATTTAGATTTTGGTTGGCTAGAATTAGTCTACTGCTGAACGCTATCACCTCCTTTCATCATTTTTTGTGGGCTATTTAACGGAATATAATTGCGCATATCATGGGATTACATTTGCGCGGAATTAATACAAAATGGGGTCTATTCATATGTGCTGATATACTATATCCATTTGGTGCAGACTTGTCAAGATTTTAAAAACCTTTACCTTTTTATTCTGCCTTTAAGCATAGTATCATCACGTAATTTTAGCTGAAGCAAAATAGAGAAGTCAAAAATAAGAGAAGAAAAAGTTACAAAGTTATAAAAATTATGGGTGGTAAACAAAATTACTCCTGGGAATCCGTCGGTTTACACTTGAAAAATAGCACGAGTCAGGAAGCTGTTTCAAATTTCATCTCCAGCTAGTTGCTGGACAACCTTACTTACTACCGACCAGTCTTTCTGACCCAGACCACTGGCTCTAGCGGCTTCCACCAGTTGGCGTGTCAGGCTACCGGCTAGTAAAGGAATCTTTGTCGCCTCAGCGGCGGACAGGATAAGGCCGAGGTCCTTAGCCATCAGGTCTGCCGTAAAGCCCGGGGCAAAGTCTCTATTTGCCGGACTATCCGGTATTACATTGGGATAGGGTACCCTTGTTTGCAGGAACCAGCAATTTCCGGCGCTGGCACTGATAACCTCGAAAAGAGTTTTGGGGTCAGCCCCGAGTTTGGTGCCAAAGAGGAAGCCCTCACAAACGCCAATCCCGCTTATAGCGGCCACCAGGTTATTGGCTAGCTTGACGACTTCTCCCATGCCCACACCGCCAACGTGAGTGATTTTCTCTCCCATGACCTGCAGAATATCTTTACATTGCTCAAAGACTTCCTTTTTGCCTCCCACCATGATGGAAAGGGTACCATCGGCTGCCTTGGGTGGAGCGCCACTCACCGGTGCATCAAGCATCTCTATTCCTTTTTCGGCGGCAGCGGCTGCTACCTTTCGCGTAATGACCGGGTCGATGGTGCTCATATCGATAATGATGGTGCCACTCTTCAGGCCCGATAAAACCCCATCCGGGCCAAACATTACCTGTTCCACCTGTGGAGATGAGGTAACTATGGTGATGACGATGTCTGATTTCTCGGCTACTTCGCGGGGGGAATTAGCCGCTTTAGCTCCCGCCGCTACCAGTTCCTTAACTGGCTGCGGTTTCAGGTCATAAACAGTAAGAGGATAGCCGGTTTTAACCAGGTTAGTGGCCATTGGTTTGCCCATATTGCCTAAACCGATAAATCCGAATTTCTTCATGGCTCCTCCTTTTTTCATATTTGCTAAATGAACGATAAACCATTCTTTCCCGTGATGTCAATAATTCAGAGCATTATGGAGAGCACGTGCGATAGCGTTTTAATGTTGTTACTGCGATGACAAAAAGGATAAATAAGCAAAGGAAAGCTGGCATCAATGAGCAGAAACCAATAATGAAGTAGTAAAATAGCATACCGCTGAAATGTTGAAACGAGAGAGGAGGCTAAGAGGGAATGCCGATACTTATTATCGGTGGGACAGGTGGTATTGGTGTGGGGCTGGCAGCCAAGTTACAACAATTATGAAAAAGCAGTGGCTTACTTCGTTCAAGAGGTAAGAACGAGGCCGGAATTTTACGGATTGGCGTAAGCATATTAGTCCAGCGGTGGCCGGAGGCGTATATTCAGAACCCGTTCGCACCAGCGTGCCACTGCTAGTAATTGGTCCTCGGCCTGAGGAGGGCCAGCCAGTTGAATGGCCAGAGGAAGACCCTTCTTGCTCAGACCTGTTGGTAAGCTGATGGACGGTACTGCGGTAGTTGACCAGGGTATCTGCATGACGGGGCTTCCGGTACTGGATAAGCCATGCGGGGCAGCACCGGGCACTCCGGGGGTAAGTAGCGCATCGACCTGATGCAGCAGTGGCTCTATGTGGGCACGTTGTTGAAGTCGTGTCTGCAGCGCCTTTACATACTCGGTTGCCGGTAGGGTTAACCCATCCTCAATCAACTTTCGTATTCCAGAGCGATAATCATCCCGGTGTTTGGCAAACATCTCCTGATGGTAAGTCGATGCCTCAGCTGTCATGATAATGCGGCTCGTTTCTTGGATGTTGGCAAAGCTGGGAGGTAGAAATACTTCCTCAATCTTGGCACCAGCCTGGCGCAGGCGCTCCGCTATTTCATCTGTGTGGCTGCGCATCTCCTCATCAGCGTGGTCGAAAAAGTATTCTCGCACCAAACCCAGGTGCGGCGCCTGTTGCCTCTCTGAGGTATTCAAGCAATCAGGAACCGGTGCATCAAGCGAGTAGTTGTCCTTGGGGTCATATCCGGCGATGACTTGAAAAACGAGCGCTGCGTCCTCGACCGTACGTACAAGAACGCCCACGTGGTCCAGAGTCCAGCTCACTGGCACCACACCGTAGGCGCTGATTCTGCCATGTTGGGGTTTGAAGCCAACCAAGCCATTGTAGGCTGCCGGGCGCAGTACCGACCCACCCGTTTGGCTACCAAGAGCCGCCAGACACATGCCGGCAGCGACTCCAGCCCCTGAGCCACTGCTGGAACCGCCTGGAGTGTGAGCCGTATTCCATGGATTTCGGGTAGGGGCTGGGTCAAAGTAGGCAAATTGGGTGGAGTGGGTCTTGCCCAGGATGATTGCCCCCGCCTCTTTCAGGCGAGCCACAGCGGTAGAATCGTACGAAGGAACAAAACCCTTCCAGGACTTGGAACCTGCTTCTGTCCGCAATCCAGTCGTATAAAAGATGTCCTTAATCCCTACGGGGATACCGTGTAGGGGCCCGCGTCGCTGTCCTTGACGCAGCTCCTGGTCAAGCCGGTGTGCTGCCTGAAGAGCCCCTTCTCGGTCTACTAAAGCCCACGCTTGAATTTTCTCTTCCAGCGCATCAATACGTTCCAAGCAAGAACTTACCAGTTCCAATGCTGATAACTCTCCGGCAGTAATTGCCGCCGCCGCCTCCGCAACCGTCAGGTCGTGGGGTTCCTTGGCAGTTGACATAGCTAACTCCTCCTGTTACCAGTGTTTCATTGTATTGATGAGAGTACCATCAACAATCAGGTTTGTCCCTGTTATGTATTTTGCCTCATCTGAAGATATAAATAAAGCGGCATATTGAAGGGCTACATTACGGGTGAGGGCGATGACTCCAGCTTTTGAGACCGACAGCGATTTGCACTATTAAATAACATAAATCATAATGTTAGGAAAGAAAGAGACTTAGCAGTTGAAGTAAATTTAAGAATCGGTTGATTAATGCTGAGGAGTGGAGAAATGAAGGGACTCATCATATTTATTATCGCGCTGCTTATTTTCGCGGCTGGCTGTGCCGCTCCAGCGCCCGCCCCAACACCCACCCCGGCGCCCAGTCTGCCGCCTGCCCCGGCACCAGCGCCGACGCCTGTTCCAGCGCCAGCTCCGACTCCAGCCCCGGCTCCCCAGCCATCACCAGGTCCGCCACCGTCGCCAGCACCAGCCCCACCGCCGGTGCTGAAACCCTATCCTGAGGTAAAGGGAGCCTTTATAGATGGAAGTTCCGGGGGAGATGCGGAGACCCTGAACTGGATTCTGGCAGCGGACGCTACGTCATTCTCCTACGTTGGATTTTGTCTGGAAAGCCTGGCTACCTACGACAACAACTGGAACGTAGTCCTGCGCCATCTGGCCAAACCGGTGGAAGTTTCCGAGGACGGGCTGACCTATACCATGACAATACGGGACGACCTTAAGTGGAGCGATGGAACCAGAGTTACCGCGGAAGACTATGTCTATACTTTGAAGAACCTGATGTTCTCTGACTGGCTCAATTATACTTACCAAACCGACTGGCAGGAGGAAGTTGAGGGGGAAACGGTATTTGTTGAAGTTGAAGCAGTTGATGAGTTCACCTTTGTCATCAAAAGACAGACGGTTGACCCGGAATTCGTTGATAATGCCATTTATAGCCTGACGCCTTATCCCAAGCACATTGCCATGAAATACGAGGGAGATATAGAAGCTTTCACCGAAGCCGAGGAGTTCAATAACCTGACCTATACCGGTAATCTGGGCGCTTACAGATTCAAGGAGTGGATACGAAACGATAAGTTTGTGGTGGAACGAAATCCGGACTTCTATCTGGGTCAGGATACCGGAGCCCCTTACTTCGAGCAATATACTACCAAGCTCTTCGGCACCACGACGGCGATGCTGGCGGCTCTGGAAGCCGGAGATATTCAGTATTGCGGCGTTGAACCGGAACAAGTAGCCAAGTTCAAGCAAATGGAAGGCATTAAAGTATATACCGTTCCCACCAGAGCTTACGATTTGATAGTCTACAACCTGCGCAACAATGGCTGGGAGGGGTTGAAAGACAAGAAGGTAAGGCAGGCGCTGTCCATGTCCATAGACAAGCAGACGTTTATTGAATCGATACGCTATGGCTTTGCCGACCCGGCTTTCAGTTTCATACCCAAGCCGTCGCCCTGGTATACCGAGGAAGGAGTGCCCCAGTTTGGCATCGGAGCCCTCTATGACAAGGAAAAGGCAAAAGAGATGCTGCTTGAAGCCGGCTATGGCGTCAAGCAACCGGACGGAAGCATCGCGGTTCAGGACAAAGAGGGCAAGCCGATTAAACTTACCCTGGTTACCACCACGGGCAGCAAACTCACGGAAGACGTCTCCCTGCTGATAAAACAGGAACTGGGGGATATGGGCTTTGAGGTGGACTTCAAGCTGGTCCCATGGCCGACTCAACTCCGCCAGTATATGATGAACAAAGTTCCGGGCTCAGATCAGGAACCAAGGTATAACAATGGCCCGGAGGCGGTGAGCGAAGAAACCTGGGATTTGATGGTGCTGGCATTCAACACCCATCCCATTGCTCCGTCAGGTTCACGGGTGTTCTTTGAGACCGAAGGCGGGCTGAACTTCTGGGGGTACTCCAGCGAGAGAGTTGACGAGCTGTTTGTACAGGTCAGGTCAGAAGAAGCTCTGGACGAGGAAGTGCGCAAGCAGATGTATGCCGAGATAAGCCGGATAATCGCCGAGGACCAACCGGCAAATTTCCTCTCTTTCCCCAGCAGCAACCACGGCTTTCAAGCTAATGTGGAGGGGATTGATGTAGGGATGAGGCTGGGCTGGAACTACCATGAGTGGTATTTTGCGGAGCCGTAGTTTTAGCCACAGATTGCAAGCGCACTATAATTTGAGCACGGAGCACGCTTTTGAAACAGGGTGGACTACAAAGTTACATAATCAAAAGGCTTATCTATGCGGTACTCATCACCTTCGGTGTGGTTACCATTACCTTCATCCTGCTGAGAGTGGGGCCCACCTCCCCGGCGGATAAGTATCTGGCCAATATGTCGGCGAGGACACAAGACCCTTCGCAAGTGGTGGCCGCTGTTGAAGCCAGGTATGGACTTGATAAACCAATATACGAGCAGTACGGGAATTATCTGGTCAATCTGGCCCGGGGCGACTGGGGGTGGTCATTCAGCACCTCCATGCCGGTGGTGAAGCTAATTCAGCGACACTGGGTGTACTCTTTCCAGCTAATACTGCTCAGTATGATTTTCTCCGCAACTTTAGGCATTTTAATTGGCATATACTCGGCGGTAAAACAATATACCAGGACCGATTACCTGGCTACATTTTTCTCCTTTATTGGCATATCAATTCCCAACTTCTGGCTGGGCATAATGCTAATCCTGGTGTTCTCGGTGCAACTGGGGTGGTTCAAGACCTACTACGATACCGGTCTGCCCATGTTTTCCCTGGCTAACTTAAAAGCGCTTATCCTGCCGGTGATTACGCTGGGCACCGGGATGATGGCTGGCTACACGCGATATGCGAGGTCGGCTACCCTGGATAATTTGCGGAAGGAGTTTGTCAGAACGGCCAGGGCTAAGGGATTGCCGGAGAGAGTGGTCATTGGCAAGCATGTTCTTAGAAACGCTATCCTGCCGATTATCACCATAATAATGTTTGACCTGAGCGGGGTGGTCTTTGGGGGGGCATATCTGACCGAAATTATCTTCGGCATACCGGGGCTGGGGAGGATATCCTTTAACGCTATCTTTGCCAACGACTATCCGGTGGTGGTAACGATAACGCTTATCGGGGCCATGGTAATACTTCTGACCAACCTGGCGACCGACATTGTGTACACCTGGCTGGACCCCAGAATACGATATGACTGAGAGGCGGGGTGATGAGAAAAATCGGCAATAAAGTTGGTGGACTGAGAAACCTGATATTCATCGGTACAGTTCTGGGTCTGGTTTTTGTTTTCATTCTGGATATTCACCGGGATGAGCAGATTCTGGAGCCGCTAGGGTATTTCTACCTGCTCTTTGCCATTATCGCCGTCTTATACGGAATATATCCCCTCTATGTCAACAGGCGGCTGACCAAGTATTACTGGGAGAGAACAAAGAGGCACCGACTTGCCGTCTTCGGGCTGGCATTTATCCTATTGTTAATTATCACCGCCCTATTTGGTCCGTTTTTAACCCAGGACCCCACCAAAGTCGATTTTCAGGAGAAAAATCTGCCTCCGGTGGGTTTGGCCATTGAACAATCGGTGTATGAGCTTAAGACAGGGCAATTTGTGGTAAGCGAGACGCCGGGCATCTGGCAGCATCCTTTAGGCACCGACGATAAGGGTAGAGACATGCTGGCAATGCTGGTTTCCGGCGCCAGAGTGTCCCTTCAAGTTGGTCTGCTGGCGACGCTGATAGCGATATTCATCGGCACCGTCTTGGGGGTATTGTCGGCTTACCTGGGGGGCTGGGCGGACATGGCACTGATGAGGTTTACCGACATAATGATGACCTTTCCTTTCTTCCTGCTGCTGGTATTCATTATCTTTATCTTCGGGCCTTCTTTAGCTTTCATTATCCTGGCGATAGGACTGACCGGCTGGACAGGAACCGCCAGGCTGGTAAGAAGCGAAGCCCTGTCTCTCAGAACCAGAGAATTCATTATGGCGTCCAAATCACTGGGGGCGAGCGACAGACGAATTGTGTTCCGCCACCTGATACCCAATGTGATGAGCTCCGTTATTGTCATCGCGACTTTATCCATACCGGGGATTATCCTGGCTGAGGCGGCACTCAGCTTCATCGGGTTGGGAGACCCCACGGTTACCAGCTGGGGAATGGTCTTGAATGCCGGGCAACGGAGTCTGGACACGGCGTGGTGGATAGCGGTGGAGCCGGGAATAATGCTGTTTTTAACCGTGCTGGCATTTAATTTTCTCGGGGATGGCATCAGAGATGCCTTTGACCCCAGAAGCCAGCTTTAGGGGGTTTGGTGAATAATACGATATTACAGATTAAACAACTGAAGACATACTTCTTCACCCGCAACGGTGTGGTAAAAGCAGTGGATGGGATTAGCTTTGGCCTCAGGAAAGGGGAGAACCTGTGCCTGGTGGGAGAGTCGGGGTGCGGCAAGACCGCCACCGCCCTGTCCGTTTTACGTTTGATTGACAGTCCTCCGGGGAGGATAGTGGGTGGGGAGATACTGTATCATGGGGAAGACCTGCTGCACTTATCCGTTCAGAAGCTCAGGCAAATCCGCGGCAACCGGATAGCCATGATATTTCAAGACCCCCAATCTTCGCTGAATCCCGTGTTCACCGTCGGCGACCAGATAGCAGAGCAGATAAAGCTGCATCTGGGGCTAAAGGACAAATCGGCTAAGGAGAAAACCCTGCATCTGATGGAACAGGTGGGCATCCCCCAGGCGAGAGATAGAATGAGAGACTATCCACATCAATTCTCCGGGGGGATGAAGCAGAGGGTGATGATAGCGGCGGCGCTGTCATGCAATCCCGAGATTCTTATCGCTGATGAGCCGACCACCGCACTGGACACAACCATAAAGACGCAGATTCTGGATATTTTCCGGGACCTGAAACAGAGGACAAACATGTCCATCCTGTTTATCACGCACGACCTCGGCACTGTGGCCGGGATTGCCGACAGGATTGTGGTGATGTACGGGGGGAGGGTAGCCGAAGCCGGCACCGTGCTGGATATATTTGACCAGCCGAAACATCCTTATACCCTCGGATTAATTAACTGCCTGCCCACTATCTCAGCGAAAAGGGGCAGGCTGACACCTATCCCGGGAACGATACCCAGTCTAATTAACCCCCCGGAAGGCTGCATCTTCAATCCGCGCTGCGGACGGCGGATGCCCATCTGCACCAAGGAAATACCAAGGGAGATTGTGATTTCTGGAGAACATGTTGTGGCGTGCCACCTGTATTCATAGCTAGGTCATTTGAGTAGGTATTTAAAAATGCGCCGAAAATTGGTAGAGGTTGAAAACCTGAAAAAGTATTACCCGATTACCACGGGGCTGCTCGCCAGGCACGTTGCCGACGTAAGGGCGGTGGACGGGGTTTCCTTCCATATCATGGAGGGGGAGACGCTGGGTCTGGTGGGCGAATCCGGGTGCGGAAAGTCGAGCCTGGGCAGAGCGCTACTAAGATTAGAAGAGCCAACAGCGGGACGAGTCCTTTACCGGGGAAGCGATATCATGATGTGGGATAGAAAGCAATTAAAGGAACTGCGAAGAGAGGCGCAGATGATATTCCAGGACCCGCAATCCTCTCTTGACCCGCGAATGACCATCGGGGACTCCATCGGGGAGGCGCTGCTCGTCCACGGCTTCGGTGATGAAAAAGGGAGACTGGAAAGGGTAGAGGAGTTGCTACTGCGGGTGGGCTTGGAGGCGGGGCATGCGGCGAGGTACCCGCACGAATTGAGTGGTGGGCAGAAGCAGCGGATAGGGATTGCCCGCGCGCTGGCGGTGAATCCAAAATTAATGGTGGCTGATGAGCCGGTCAGCGCCCTGGATGTATCAGTCCAGGCCCAAATTCTGAACCTGATTATGGATTTACAACGTGAGCTCAGTCTTGCCTATTTGTTCATTGCCCACGATTTATCAGTCATCGGGCAGGTCTCAGACCGGATTGCCGTCATGTATCTGGGGCGGATAATTGAACTGGCCGATAGAGATGGCTTGTTCAGCCGTCCCCTGCATCCCTATACTGAGGCGTTACTTTCGGCGATTTCTCTGCCCGACCCGCATCAGAAACGAAAGGGAATTGCGCTGAAAGGCGAGGTCCCGTCGCCGGTGAAGCCTCCCCCGGGATGCCATTTTCATACCAGGTGCCCCAGGGTAATGGAAATCTGCCGCCAGGAAGAACCTGTACTGAGGCCACTGGAGAAAGACCACTTCGTGGCCTGTCATCTGTACGATTAAGCCCACCCTATCTGAGCGGTGCTATAATAACTGGAATTTCAAAAAGAGGGACAACAAAGGTGAGGAAGACTTTGCTGGTGTTGTTAGCCTCAGAATCAAGTTCCTCTCAGAGACCTTTCGATTTGGTCAATTTTCTCCTCGGTCAGTGGTAGCTCCGCATTTTCAAGAACAGAAGTCAGCATGACCGGAAGTATAAGCTACGAAGTGATATGAGGTCAAAGCCTGCTGGCGAAATTACACGTGTCATTAAACGCTTGTGATAAGCACCCGGTGGTAGCCTTTACATTTTTAATTTAGATCATGACGGAAAAGCCACCATCCGCTGGCAAGGCTACACCGGTGACGAAATCGGCTGCCCGGCTGGCCAGGAAGATGGCTACCCCTGCCATTTCCTCCGGCTCACCCCAGCGACCAACCGGGGTACGGCTTATGACACGCTCTTCAAAACCCGGCATATCCTTTCGTGCCTGCCGGGTAAGGTCGGTATTGATGAACCCGGGCAGGATGGCGTTAACCTGGATGTTATCTGGTGCCCAGGCGACAGCCAGGCTTCGGGTCAGTTGGACTACTCCGCCCTTGCTGGTGCTGTAGGCTCCAAGTTTAGCGCCACTGAATATGGAGGTCATTGAGCCGATGTTGATAATCTTTCCGCCCCCGGCTGATTTTATTGCCGGGTAGACTGCCCGTGAGCAGAGGAAGGCACCTCGCAAGTTAATATCAAGAACCTCATCCCATTCTGCTGAGGTATAATCCTGCGGTAACCTCCGTATATTGGTGCCCGCGTTGTTCACCAGGATATCAATGCGACCGAAAGCCTCGAGAACTTTTTCGACTAGAGTGTGAATCTCCTCCTCGTGCCGAATATCTACTCTTACCCCGATAACTCTGGTACCAAATTCATCATGTATCTCTTTGGCGGCTTTTTCGGTCTTGGCTTCGTTGCGAGCAGCGATGGCGATGTTGGCTCCTACACCAGCCAAACCACGAGCAATAGCTTTACCGATACCTCCATTGCCACCGGTGACAATGGCTACTTTGTCCGGCAAGATAAACAAGTCTTTCATCTGTCTTCTCCTTCAAGTTATCACTAGTATTCAAATTAACTGTCTGCGCTTTTCTTGTCAAGTCCAGAATGTTGCCAATAGCAGGCTCGTTGACATAACAAGGCTAAAAAAATGAGAATCCTACTACCGGCTACAGGCTGGTAGAGAAAACTACCGTGTACCAATAAGGTGATGAAACAAGGCATTACTATCACCTTGACATGAATAGAACAGACTTGCATAATTAGGCCGTGGCGCCGTCAGGTCTATCGTGAGTTTTAACAAGCTGGCTTAGTCAGCTCTTAGCCGGTGTGGAGGTGAATACCGCAGATGGATTTTCTGGACGCCGTTACCATGGGCGAATCAATGATTGCCTTTGAAGCCCAGGACTACGGTCCTTTACGGGAGGTCAAACTTTTCCAGAAGTGGGTGGGTGGTGCTGAGGATAACTTTGCCATTGGCTTGGCCCGCCTTGGTTTTAAATGTGGCTGGTTTTCCCGGTTGGGTGACGACGAGTTCGGGAAGGAAGTCTTCAGAACGATAAAGGGAGAAGGTATAGACGTCTCAAGGGTCGTTTTTGACGCCGAGGCTCAAACCGGGGTCTTCTTTGTTGAGAGACATGCTCAGGGTGACTTTAAATGTTATTTCTATCGGCGATCTTCAGCGGCTAGCGGCATATCACCAGCCGATATCGACCCTGATTACATCAAGCAGGCTAGAATCGTCTATCTTACCGGAATTACTCCGATAGTAAGCCAGTCGGCTCGTCAGGCAACGGAAGAAGTATTCCGGATGGCCGTTGAAAATGGTCAAATTATCGCTTTTGACCCCAACCTGCGTCTGCGGTTATGCGATATTGCCACCGCTCGTTCTATTCTCATCCCCATGATGCAGAAAAGCACCTATGTTTTACCGGGGGAAGAAGAGTTAAAGCTGTTGATGGACTGCCAGAAATTGCCCGCAGCTATAGAAAAGGCTCATTCTCTGGGGATAAAGAACCTAGTTATCAAGGTGGGGGCAAGGGGGGCTGTCTTGGCCTGTGGTGATGGAAGACCAGTGAATATCTCCGGCTATACGGTGAAGAATCCGGTTAGCAGTATGGGGGCGGGAGACTGCTTTGCGGCCGGCTTTGTTGCTGGTTTGCTCAAGAAGCAGTCCCTGGAGATAAGTGTTCGCTGGGGGAATGCCCTGGGTGCCTTCTGCCTGATGGCCTCGGGACCATACCAGGCGTTACCCAGTTTTGCCGAGTTCCAGGCGTTTCTGGTCGGGGAAAGCGGCATTTCCCGCTAGAGAGTGAGAATACTAAAAAAGGAGCAAAGGAGGGCTAACGATGAAAGCCTCTGATTTTAAAGGTATAATCCCGCCAATTATGACTGCCTTCACCGAAGAAGGTGAAATTTACGAAAAGGGTATGCGGGAGATGGTTGATTTTATCGTGCCTCATGTCCAGGGGTTATACCCGTGCGGGACCTACGGTAGCGGACCGATGATGTCACTGGCGGAGCGCAAAAAGACAGCCGAAATCATCATTGACCAGACCGGGGGTCGGGTTCCAGTCATTGTTCATGTGGGCACGGCCGATACCAGGAATACGGTTGAGCTGGCTCGCCATGCCGAAGCGATCGGGGCCGCAGGGGTGGGTGCCATTACGCCCTACTATAACAGCTACAGTGAAGATGCCATCTTTGTTCATTTCCAGCAACTGATACACGCCGTGAACATTCCGGTTTTCCTCTACAATAACCCCAAGGCCTCGGGGAACTCTGTTTCCCCGGGTCTTATTGTTCGCCTGGCCAAGGAAGGGCTGGGTGGGGTGAAGGATAGCAGCTTTGACCTCGTCAATTACTACCACTCTCAAATTGCCCTGCGGGATTTCCCGGAATTTAATCTAATCATTGGCACTGAAGCTATATTCGTGGCTGCCTTTGATGCCGGGGCCAAAGCGGCGGTTACCGGGTTAGGCAACGTTTATCCTGACCTTATCCAAAAGCTGTACGAGGCATATCTGGATGGCAACAGGGAGAGATTGATGCAAATCCAGAGAGATGTCCTGGTGCTGAGGCAGATTACCAAGTATGGGCCGACCGTGCCTACCTGCCACGCTATTCTGAAGATGCGGGGTATTGATTCTGGTTACCCTAGATTACCCTTCACACCGGTGTCAGCAGAAACCGAGCAGCGAGTGCGAGAGGCACTACAAGGCATGGGGTTACTCTAGGCCAGGAAAAGCCAGGCTTATGGCGCACGGGACTTTATCGTGAGCTCAATCTTCGCTGGTTAAAGGAACCTTTGGCTTAACTGCCTTGTTGACCACATTCTGGGGCCAGTGTCCGCTGAGCACTCTGGCTGCCTCCTGCCCCACTCTTCTCTTTAGTTGCTTAATAGAGGCATCACTATGACTGGCGCAATGGGGACTGACCACGACATTGTCCATTTTAAGCAGAGGGCTATCCGGGTCAATGGGTTCGTTTTCAAAGACGTCCAACCCGGCACCAGCAATCCATTTCTCCTGCAGAGCCGTGGTAAGAGCTGCCTCATCAACTACCGCACCTCGAGCCGTGTTAATCAAATAGGCAGTTGGTTTCATCTGCCTGAGCTCCTTTTCCCCGATTAAGTGCCGGGTTTCCTTATTTAAGAGGGAGTGAATTGAAACAAAATCTGACTCTTTGAGTAACTCGGGTAGGCTCACCAGGGTTATACCGTATTCTTCGGCCAGCGATTTATCAACATAGGGGTCGTAGCCCAGTATTCTGAAACCAAAGCGCTGTGCCTTTCTGGCAGCCGTGCGCCCAATTTTCCCGCAGCCAACGAGTCCCAGAGTCTGCTCATAAGGTGCTCCAACGCTTGCCCGGGCCTGCTGTGCCTCGGCCCAGTGGCCCTTCTTGGTGTCTTCATTTAGCAAAAGCAGTTTTCCGCCCAGAGCGAGGATGAGAGCGATGGCATGGTTGGCGACCTCTTCAAGGCAGAAATCGGGGATATTGACCAGAAGGACGCTGTTATCGGTGGCAGCATCGACATCAACCGTATCATAACCTATGCCATAGCGAACGATTACTTTCAAGTTCGGTAGTGCTTTGAGAACCCGGCGTGTCATCGGAGCAAAGACCAGCAAAAAGGCGTCAGCATCTCTGGCCGCTTCAATTATCTCGCCTTCGGTGTTACATTCGACGTCCACCAACTCAGCATTTACTTTGGCTAACTCCTCAACTTCTATTCCGGTGGGGAGAAGCGCCGGGGGCATTTGGAATTTCTTCTCCACCCGCATCACTTTAAATTTTTTCTCCATTTACTTTGCTCTCCTTGTCGCTTCCAGTTTTGCCACCAGGTCATATCGGGGTGGCGAGAAGACCTCGATCATGCGTAAACCTCTATCGGAAATATAGTTGCCATGTTCCATATTAGATGGAATGATGAGAACATCGCCTTCTTCAAGGTGGTATAGCTTCCCATCAACGACGGTATCACAGGCGCCTCCGGTAACTATCATGATTTGCTCCGGTTCATGGCGGTGGGAGGCAAAATAGATACCGGGTTCGGCGTTAACAAAACTGACCGTAATTCTTTCTGCAGAAACGAGGTGACTTTTAGCACCGGGACCAAGCTCGATAAGAGGGACATCGCGGTAGCGAATAACACGTTTGTTGAACTCTTCCTCAGTGGCGTAAGGCTCTTTCTTTTCCATTTCACCCTCTTATAGCAAGCTTAATCCAATAATGTAAACCAAGAAGTAATGAGCTTCTCTTGCTTAGTAAGCTATCATCTATGACACGCTTTGTCAATCAATCTGACTGATCTTCTCTTTTCAATATGGGCAGGTGACGCTTAGTGGTCGAAATTTGCTATAATAATTAGATTTTGGCGGTTTGCCTCATCAGAGTAGAAAAGCCTGCGCTACCCTGATAATAACGATGGAAAGGTATACGAAGGAGGAAGATAAGATATGGCAAGGTTCAAATCAGAAGAAGTGGAGAGGGAGGCAGTACGGGCGGTTGCCGCTATGATGGCAGCCAGCGCCAGGACAGCTCCCAAAGCCAGAGGTGTTGATGATATAAAGACGATGATTGTTGATGGTGAAGACCTGCAAGTTCTGGCGGATGCTATAGACGATAAGGCGAAAGAGAAACCACCTTATCTTTCATCAGCTTACAATGTGGATGCTAACAATGTGAGAAAATCCAGCAGTGTATTGCTAATCGGTGTTGTCGGCAATCCCACGAAGGTTGAAGAGCCGATGAACTGCGGTGCCTGCGGATACAAATCGTGTCGGCAGTTACTTGATGCCAGAAAGCAGCGTGGTGAGAAGTTTGGTGGTCCTCTTTGTATCTTCCAAGCAATTAACTTAGGTATTGCTCTAGGTTCGGCGGCTAAACTGGCCAGTGAACTCAGCATTGACAATCGTATGATGTATACGATTGGTGAAGCGGCGAAGCAACTGCGATTTCTGGATGCTGACTTTATTATTGGCTTCCCGCTATCGGTAACCGGGAAGAGCATTTATTTTGATCGGCACTAGAGAGTTTCAGATGCCGTTTTTGACTGTCCACCGACAGGCAACGATATCCCCCTTCAAAGCGGATGTGGGAAGGGGGATATCTATTCTTTTTATTCCAGCTTGCAGGGGAGTCAGTGTGGCTAACTTACCTTGATGAACTTCTGAATTCTTCTTGTCCTTACTATTTCCCCCACGTATATGTCACCGTGGGAGTCCACGCAAATACTGTGGGCAATCTCCAGCGCTCCTTTACCTTCACTTTCCCGTCCTTCCCATGACGAGAGAAGGTTACCTTTCAAATCACGAATGCTGACTCTGGGCTGGTGCGGTGGGTTCACTGTAGCCTCTACTACATATATAATGTCATTCTGTTGGTCAATGTACAAGTCATGTGGCCAGTGGAAATCGGTCCACATATCAATAAACTCACCGTCAGGAGTGAACCTCTGAATGCGGTCATTATTTCGGTCACATATATACACTGTTCCCTGCCTGTCTATATCCAGCTTGTGAGGAAGAGCAAACTGGCCGGGACTGTTGCCGAATCCTCCCCAGGTCTTGAGCAGTTTCCCGTCAGGGGAGAACTTGTGCACCACGAAGTTACCGTAGCCATTGCAGACATAAATGTCGCCGGTTGGACCAACGGCTGTGCCTGTTGGCTTGTTGAATGGTTTCTGGTCTTCAATATCGGTTGCCCAGTTCCTGGTTCCCAATCTGAGATTGAGGAGCTCACCTCCCAAGGTTAACTTTTCTACAGTATGGGTCTGGCTGTCAGTAATATATACTGAGTCATCAGGGTCAATATATATTCCATGGGGGTCGATGAAATAACCTTCGCCCCAGCAGGAGACGAAATTGCCATCACGGTCGAAGATAAGCACCGGGTGGTTACCTCGGGAGCCCACATAAAGGCGGTCATGCGAATCTATAGCGAGGTCTACGGGGTCATCTAATATAAAGTACTCGGGTATTTTGGCCCAGTTTTCCACGCGCTCATATTTATACGCACCGCTTCCCACAATCATTTTTATCTCGTTTACCTCCTTCAAGTAAAACTTCACCCCGGGTACAGTAACCAATGAGATTACTTTCGGGGTGGCAATAGATTTTATCTTAAGCGGAGTTATTTTGTCAAAAACTTGGGCTAACTGTTAATGCGGTATATACTGTTAGCGGCACTTTTTATGATTGGAAGTCAAACATTGCCGCTCTTGTTCACTGCGAATTATGTATGCAGTTCTGTGGCTTACTGTATTCAGTGTGTTTGGAATGTGCTACCTTATCATCAAACTGGGCAGCCACAGAATCAGGTTAGGCCAAATGACAAGTATTACGATGGCGATAAGGATGAGGATAACAAACGGGATTACACCCCGGATAATGTCCGCCACAGTCACTCCCAGTTCTGGGGCGGCAGCACCCCGGCAGATGTAGATAGCCATGGCAAAAGGAGGCGTCATGAAGGAAGTCTGCAGATTAACGCAAATCATGATGGCAAACCAGATGGGGTCAAATCCCAGCACTTCGCCGATGGGCGTTATTATGGGCACCATGATGAAGATGATACCTATCCAGTCAATAAACATGCCCAGGAGGAAGCAAATGAACATGATAGCGGCAAAGGCACCCCATCTACCCCCGGGAGTAGCCAGAATGACGTCTGTGACCACCTTCCCACCCCCGGCGCCAAGGAATACTCCGGTGAAGGCAAAAGACATTGACCCGACAAGAAGGATAAAACCGGAGAGCCTTAATGTCATCGTGGCGCATTCTTTCAGGACATCAAAGCTAAACCGGCGGTAGGCGATGGCGAGCAGAGTGGCGGCAAAGGCACCGACACCAGCCGCCTCGGTGGGGGCGGCTATGCCCATAAAAATAGCCCCAAGCACCGACATGATAAGTATGGCGGGTGGAACCAGCGAGACGAGAAGCATAACTGTTTTCTTTACGAAGGGGACTGCCCTTTCTTCCACCGGCACTGGTGGCGCTATGTCTGGTTGGATGAAAGCGCGAATGGTAATGTAGCTGATATATAATCCAGAGAGGATAAAGCCGGGCACGAAGGCGCCGAAAAACAGCTTGCCTACCGATAGCTCGGCCATTGGCCCGTAAAGAACAATCATAATGCTGGGCGGAATGAGGATGCCCAGAACACCACCGGCAGTACAGGCACCGGTAGCGAAACTTTTGGAATAACCTCTCTTGATCATAGACGGCAGGGCGACCAGCGTCAGCAGGGTGACCGAGGCAGTAATGATGCCCACCGTGGCCGCCATAATGGTGCCAACAATGACGGTGACTAACGCCAGTCCGCCACGGAAGCCACCGAACCACAGATATAACGTTTCATAGAGTCTTTCAATTATCCCCGAGCGTTCCAGCATAGCTCCCATAAAGACGAACAGGGGAACGGCTAAGAGGGTATAATTCAGCATTATCTTCTGGGCACGCAGGTAAAGCATCTGCGATACCTGGCCCTGCCACACAAAGACTCCAACGACTAGTGCTATTATCCCGACCACGTAAGCCAGCGGGAAACCGGCTAAAACCAAGACCAGAACCCCACCGAGCATTATAATGGTAACTAATTCAGGGCTTATTTCAATCATAGGGTTTATTCCTTATCAACAGGTAGAAGTTACGGATTATCTGTGACAGTCCTTGAACGGCAAGCATGGTCCAGCCAAATGCCACCAACGTTCTCAAGGGATAATACGGTGGGTACCAGTACGTCTCCACCATTTTCTCATGGATTTTCCACGACTTGAGCATCCACGCCCAGGAGGCACCGACAACCAAAGCAAGCACCGGGAGAAACATCAATACCCCACATATAGCGTCAACCCATGCCTTCCCCCTGCGCGATAGATGGGTGTAGAAGACGTCAACCCTGACATGGGCATTGTGCCGCTGGGCGTAGCAATAACCCAGAGCGTATAGAGCGCAACCTAGCTGCAGGCTACTCTCGTACGCCCACATCGTCGGATGGTTGAAACCATAGCGCATGGTTACCTCGATGACCATCACGATAATCAGGATTACAGCTAACCAGCGCCCTGACTTTCCTGCCCAGTCGCTGATGGCATCAACAGCCCTGAATATCTTTCTCATTGTTTATCTTTCTTAACTCAGTGAACAGGGTCTCCTGCCTCGTGAGTACTCACGAGGCAGGAGAACTTGAACTACAACCGTGGGAAGGTTGCATACATGGTCGTCTGGAAATCGACTATGGAGTCAAAGACTTCCTTGTAGAAGGGGTCCTTGGCCGATTCTTCACCGTACAGAATCAGAGCCTGTTGGTACAACTCGTCTTCTATATCCTTCGGAATCTGGGTAATGTTAGTGCCGTAAGCCTGGTAGTCCTTTACTGCCTGGACATCGAGCTGCGTCATTTCGGCCAGGTATCTCCAGCCTTCGGCGTGAGCACAATTAATGCACAGACTCTTCAAGCCGTCATCCAGTTCCGCCCAAGATTTCTTGCTGAACATGACGGGAAGCCACTCGCAGGGCTGCCGGACTGGCGAGAGATAGACGTTCTTGGCAACTTCCTGCATTGAGCCTGACCAGTCCATCGCCGGTGAGCTCATCTGGAAAGCGTCAATCACGCCACGTTGCATGGATTCATATATCTCGCTACTGGGCAGGAAGACAACCGAGGCGCCCATCCTTGAGAGAATGACGCCATCGTCACCGGCAGTTCGAATCTTCAGCCCCTTGATGTCAGCCACCGATTTAAGCTCTCTCTCACCTGTGCTAAGGAACATCTCAGGAGTAGTGATGACACCGGCGGGAATGATGACATCATAGCCGCCTTCGTCAATTACCTGCTGGAGATAGTCATTACCCATCTCCATGTGCCAGATTTTTGACTCAGCGGGTGGTAAGCCGGCAACTGTGTAGGTGAAAAGGTTGGCGGTGTTAAACCTGTCTTTCCAGTACATGGTGCAGGTGCTGCCAATGTCAATCAGGCCCTCAGCACAGCCGTCAAATTCCTGACAGGCGGGAACAACGGCACCGGCCGGATGGACCTCAATCGTGATTTGGCCGCAACTGGAAGCCTGGATTTCGTTACACAGCCTGGTAAACGACGCATGGTAGCGAGTTGCAGCAGCCACGTGTGATTGTCCAATCCATTTATGCACTGCAGCGGGTTGTGCCGGTGCAGGTGCTGGAGCTGGAGCCGGTGCGGGTGCTGGAGTGGGTGCTGGAGCTGGTGCGGGTGCTGGAGCTGGAGCTGGAGCTGGAGCTGGTGCTGGAGCGGGTGCGGGTGCTGGTGCTGGAGCGGGTGCGGGTGCTGCACAAGCAGCGGCTACTAAACTGATGACTAACAATAGCCCCAACACGCCTAATAATGCTTTCTTTTTCACCATTTACCTCCTTCTAAAATATCAGAACTCAGATGGCGTAACAATATTTTCGTTTGAAAGCTATCACCTCCTTTATCGTATTCTTTGTGGTATTACCCCAAATTTTAAGTCGCATTTCACGCGCACATCACATAGGCACTAATTTATAACAAGGATGTCAAAAAAACATAATCATATCTGATAATCACACAAGAGCTATTAAAAGTTACAACATCATATCACGCTTGTCAAGCCCACCACAAATTTTTTTTGAGAAAAACTCAAAAATCGCTGATTTCAGCAGTCTCAAAACTAGGTTCCCTTTCGGCCGAGTTTTCTAAAGGTTAGAAAGACAATGAGATAACAACCAGACCCGACTAGAAGTGCCTGGGTAAATCCAAAACTTATGGCGATGACTATGGCTGTTACTGAGCCCAATACCGAGCCGACGCCGTTAATGCCCCACATCCAGGGGATGTATTTTACCACATTCATTTCTTTTAGTAACCTTATACCCAGGGGGAAGGGGAGCCCCATGAGAAAGCCCAGCGGGAATAGCATGACGACCATTGTCAGCAAGCGGAGGGCAAGGCTTAATCCCAGGAGCTGGTTGAAGATGAGTGAAAGGAGAAAAGTATAACTGGCTGCTATAGCGGCAATAGACAGAGCTGTAATGGCTATTCCCCGGGTTATTCTTTCCGGGGCAAGGCGGCCACTATAGAGGCTGCCTATGCCGGCGCCAACGAGGAGAGAAAATAACAGGATGGCCATAGATAACACTGGTTGACCGAGATAGAGCATGAATTTTTGAATGAGGGAAACTTCAATCAACATAAACCCGATGCCCAGCATCGAAAACAGCACTGATGACCTAAGCGGGTTCTGGTGGTAGCCTTTCTCAATCTTTGGGCGGGGTTCTCTTCGGGCAGGGCGCCACTTCCAATATGCGTGTGGCACCAAGAGCACAAGCAGCATCATAACAAGCGATGGCCAGAAAACCAGAGACACAGGCTGGGGCAGTCCGACATCAATTTTGTAGAAAAATGGACTGTTATCAGTTACCGGACTGAAATCAAGGCCCATCTCTTTTGCCATCTTCTCTATGTCAGTAAAGGCTATTGTCCCGTTGCCTAAAGCCATGAGTGTTGGGTTGACCATTCCCTCTTCACTAAGGTAAGGGAAATAAGACAAAGTCGGGTCATATCCCAATTGGCGCATTTTCTCGTGCCTGAGCAATACTTGTGCTGGCTCAAATGGCGTCTTCTGCAATACAAACACCGGCAGTCTACTTTCTGAGCTCAAGCCAAGCATGTAAATCTGCTTGAGCGCTGCGGTATGACTGACACCTCTTTCCTTGAGAGCAACCAGTGAGATGGAAAGCAGTCTCCAAGCCGTAAAATCGTCATGCATCACCACCACCAGGCGCCCCTCCTCGGTCAGATGCTCTAGATAGTCATTGATGGATTCCTTGGTGAAAAGAAAATTCTCGGTCAGGGAGTATCCTTCCAGGCTGCGACTGGTTTGAGTGACCGGCAGGCTGAGCATAATGAGGTCGTACTTTTCCTTCTGGCGCTTGAGGAAGTTTCTTCCTTCATCAACGACTACGGTTACGTTTTCAAAGTCAGTATAAATACCGCCATTATACCAGGCTTATTCCTGCACTATATCTACCAGGTCCCTGTTCACCTCAACGGCAGTAATTTCGTTAACCCCTCCCATCAGTGCCAGAAGTATGTCCCGGCCGCCACCCGGCCCTAGAATGAGGGCGTTGTTTTTTTCTGCTTCTGGCGAGAAAAAGAAAGGGAAATAGCCGGTAAAGTCGGTCTTAAGGCTGTTGATGGCAATGTCCGGGTCGTTGAAATCACCGCTAAACTGGTACATAGGCGTGGCGGCAGTCCCGTCTATGAAGATATCCATTAGCTGAGGATAATTGGTGTACTCCACTAAATCGGTGCGTCCAAAAGCGCTCCACCTCGTTTCGGCTATTCTTGCCGGGGAGGAGGGCCCATATAGAGCCTGGTGGATTTCCTTGTCCGGGTTGGCTCCGATGCCAGCTATGTTAGGCAGGTAAGCGCCAATCAAGTTTGCTCCCAATAGGCTAAATACTATCAACAAACTGATAACAGGTATTATTATTTGCCTGATATTTTTCCTTAATACCCTCAGCGCAAAGAGTAGCGCTGCCATTGAAGCAACCGCGCCAAGGAGAAAGCTGGTATTTATGCCACCGAGGGTATCAAGAAGGATGATAACGCCGAGAGAGCCAATCGCCGCGCCCACCAGGTCGGCACCATAAATCCTGGCACTGATTTCTGGAAACATGCGGAAGACCTCGGCCAGGAACACGCCAGTAAAGAAAAAAGGGATAAATAAAAGAACAAAATCGAGCAGGATGTTACCCGCAAGGCTGTCCAGATAGCCGATGCGGGTCATAAGTATCACGGAAAAGGGGATTGACAGTGAAATAAGGCTGACAATCAGAGCCAAGTAGCCAAATCGGTTGTGTCCGGTCGGTATTCGTGGCCGAAAAAAGTGGACAAAGATGCCGCCAGCCCCCAGCCCCAGCAGGGCCAAGGAAACAACAGCGAAGACAAAGTGATAGAGAAGCAATACCGAGAGGAGCCTGGTGAGGGTTATTTCAAAAGCCAGTAGACTGAACGAGGTGAGAAAGACGCCGACCAGTAATAGCCACCGTGTTCCTCTATTTAAATCGTTGTCTTCTTGCACTGATATTGCCGCCTCTTGTGCAGCGATGAAGCTTCGGCCATACAAGCTGGATATAGTCTCGCTTAGAAAACGGTTAAGAGCCAAAGATTATTTGGCGTATTTTTTCACTGATAATCAGAGGGTTCTTGCGCTGCCAGACATTTCTCCCTACGGCTATTCCGACTGCTCCGGCAGCAATAATCTCCTTCACCATGGTAAGAAATTCTTCATCCGTTTTCGTCTTCGGCCCACCAGACATAACTACTTTGGTTGGGGAAGCTGACTGCACCACCCATTTGAAACTTTCTACGGAGCCGGTGTACTTTATCTTTACAATATCGGCGCCTAATTCAAGCCCGATTCTGGCTCCGTAAGCAACAATGGGGTAAGTTTCATCTATGGCTAAGTTTGTGTGCTCCCGTTCTTCTAAAGCCATTTTAATCGTTCTGGAAGCCAATTCCCTATCGGTTAGAGATTTACCGCGAGGATACATCCAGCCGATAGCTGGGATTCCCTTGTTATGGGCTTCTCGTATTATGGCGGCAAATTCCTTGTTCATCTGGTCTTCGTATTTTGACGCCGAATAAACGGTGTAACCCACTGCGGTAGCTCCCAGAGCAAGCGCATCCGCCACCGAATAAAGTTGCGGGGAATAAGGATCATCTCCAGTGTATAGCTCTGATTTGCCGTTCAGTTTTAGAATTAACGGAACCTTTGCATCCTGAATTTCTGACTGGTACTTTTCTGCCAGCCCGGCATGCACTACCACGGCGGTAAACCTGCCTTTTTGAGCTATATCCAGGATGTATTCCATTTTTCTGCTTTCCGGATTTTCCAGGAAGTCTCTCGGTCCGTGCTCAAAACCCTGGTCGTAGGCCAATATCATTGCCCGTCCATTTGGCACTATTCTTTCGGTTAATGCTGCTACTTTTTCTTTCACCTTTCCTCTCCTAACCAAAGAATATTTCAGCTATCTTGTAAACGTTTAGATTTACCGTCTTGATTCCATCGGCCACTTTCTCTAAAGGAACGCTGGTAATTCTATTCCCTTTCAGGGCAGCCATCTCTCCGTATCTCTTTTCTTTGATAAGATTGGCTGCCTTTACTCCGAGCGTTATTGCCAGATTCCGGTCGTATGCCACCGGAGTTCCCCCTCTTTGAATATAGTCCAGAGAGGAAACTCTGGTTTCAAGCCCCGTTTTCTTCTCAATGATTTCCCCAAGAACGTTTCCTACCCCACCTAATCCGTATATCCTTTCACTCTTTGAGACCTTTGAAATATCAAGCCCTGGCTTAATGATGGTTTTCCCTTCTACTTCTGTTCCTTCTGCCACGACGACAATGCTAAAGCCGGTACCCTTCCGATTTCTCTCTGTCAGTAAGCGGCAAAGTTCCTCTATCTTTGCTTCATTGAGTGGAATCTCGGGGATAAGGATGGCATCGGCTCCGTTAGCCATCCCTGAATAAGTGGCAATCCAGCCGGCACGGCGGCCCATTACTTCCAGAAGCATTACCCGATGGTGGCTTTCGGCTGTGGAACGAAGCCTGTCCAGAGCATCGGTGGCAATCTGGACAGCGGTTTGAAACCCTATCGTGTAATCGGTTTCTTTTACGTCGTTGTCGATGGTTTTAGGTATCCCGACTACGGGAAGCCCCATCTTAAATAATTTGCTGGTTATACTCAGGGTGCCTTCGCCTCCCAGAACCACCGCCGCTTCCAATCCCAGTTCTTTAAAGCCATCAAAAACTTGCCGGGTTCCATTTTCAACTTTGAGGGGACTCCACCTTGACGTTCCTAGAATTGTTCCTCCCCTGTCAATGATTCCAGAAGTCTTGACCATATCCAGTGGTTGATTATCATTATCAGTGAAACCTTTCCAGCCATTTCGGATGCCGATTACTTCGTAACCCATGAGGATGGCTGCTTTGGTGGTGGCTCTGATGGCGGCGTTGAGGCCAGGACAGTCTCCGCCTCCAGTTAGAATGCCAATTTTTTTCCTGTTTTGCATTTTAATTTCCCTTTACCAACAATCTTTAAATCTGCTTCAGAATAACCGACATTTAAGTTACTAAAACCTGTTCTCTGGTAATATTATAGCTCTTTCTACGCCGTATCCAAAATCTGGGCAAGCTATACAGGAACGGAGTATCAGATAAGTGTACCTGATGCTATTTTCATTGCTGGAGAAATTAGTTTTGGATGATTATGTACTTCCCATTTCTTAATTGTCAATAGGTGACGGTGAGAAATGGTAAATCGCGCCGGAGACCGTATTGGCGGGATGACCAAATTCTTGCTATGTCCCGTTGTGTCATTTGTCTATTCCTATCTTGCCTGAGTATTCTTAGTATCGCAATTCAGCTGTAACGCAGTCCCATCGAAAGCCGGTAGATTACGTGTCATCTGTCCATAAACTTGACAATTTATGTGACAAAAGGTAATATTTTGGCAGAACCCTGGCAATATGAGACAGTTAAAGCGTTTTCAGAGTGGTGGCAAGCTGGCGTAATCGCTGAGTATTGCGGAGTGACAAAGATGCAGACTAGTCAGAAGACGAAAGTCCAGCTCATTAATGGGCTGTTGGAATTGAGTCAGCGGGTTGCTGAGCTGGAGGACTCGGGAATTAAGCACCGGCAAATGGAGGAGGCACTGCGTAAGAGTGAACGGAGATACCGTAGCTTGTATGAGTCAAGCAAAGACGGGATTGCCTTTTCTAATATGCAGGGTAATTTTATTAGCGCTAATCAGGCTTTCCTGGATATGCTAGGTTATGCGCTGGAAGAACTTAGGGACCTGACCTGTCAACAGATAACCCCCGAGAAATGGCATGACCTGGAAACATATGTCTTTAAGAATCAAATAATGCCAGCGGGATATTCCAACGAGTACGAGAAAGAATACATAAGAAAAGACGGAACAGTACTTCCGGTGATGCTTAGGGCTTGGTTGATTAGTGATGAACGGGGAAAACCAAGTGGTATGTGGTCCATTGTCCGGGACATTACCGAACATAAGAAAATAAGTGAATATGAGGAGTTAGACAGACTTAAGAGTAAACTTCTTTCCACGGTTTCCCATGAGCTACGTACCCCCCTGTCAATTGTAAAAGGTTATTCCACCATGCTCCTGAAATATGAGTCAAGGCTTTGCGATGAGGAGAAGCTGGAATACCTGAAATCCATAGACCGGGCTACTGACCGACTCACCGAGCTTGTTGACCATCTCTTGGATATGTCCCGGCTAGAGGCAGGGCTAATGAAATTAGAGAAGCAGAGCACCAATATTTCAAAACTAATCCGGGAGGCAGTGGCTGAAGCCAAGCTCAGTGCGCCCAAACATGATATAGTGGCGGACATGGGACAGAGACTGACAAGATTGGAGGTTGACCCCAGACGTATCAGGCAAGTCCTGGATAATCTAATCAACAATGCGGTCAAGTATTCTAGTGAGGAAACAAAAGTAGCGGTATCAGCTCAGCGGAATAGCACGCAGTTACGAATTAGCGTTGCTGACCAGGGAACAGGCATCCCGACTGAAGATTTAGAGAGAATTTTTGACCGAATGTACCGCGTAGAGCAGAGGCTTACTCCAGAGGTCGGAGGTATTGGATTGGGTCTATCTATCTGCAAGGGTCTGGTGGAGGCACATGGCGGGCGTATCTGGGTAGAGAGCAAGCTGGGAAAAGGGAGCACCTTCCATTTCACTCTGCCACTCAAAGCCGCAGTCGAAGTTAAACATGAAAAAGAGACGTGAGACAAACACGATTCTTGTTATAGAAGATGAAGCTGATGTTCGTAACTTCGCCGCCCGGGTGCTTGAGCTTGAAGGCTATCATGTTCTGCGAGCTGAGAACGGTGAAGAGGGACTTAGATTGTTGCGAGAGGGCTGGGTCAGCCTCGTTATACTGGACTTAAAGCTGCCAGGGCTTGATGGGTGGACCGTACTGGAGCGCATTAAGAGTGCTCCAGTACTCTCGGTAATTCCGGTAATTGTATTCACCGCCTCGGCTGGAGTGCCACAACAAAAAAGGGCGCTTCGTATGGGTGCTGCTTACTATTTAGTTAAGCCCCTGAGTGCCGATGACCTTAAGGAGGCTGTTGTTGGCATCCTAAACCAGGAGAGGTGATGCTAAACTCCATGTCAAGAAAAGTGCTTGTGTTAGTGGTTGATGACGATGTCCGCATCTTGCGCATGATGCGGCGTATTCTGGAGCTAGAGGGGTGCCGGGTACTTGGTGCCAGTGATGGCGAAGCTGCCCTCAACGTGTTTGATAAGGAAACCCCGGATCTGGTGTTGCTGGACGTCATGATGCCTGGTGTGGATGGATATACTTTATGTCGCTGTATTCGTGAGTTCTCACCGGTACCAATAATTATGGTCACGGCTAAAAGTAACGAGGAAGAGATAGTGCAAGGTCTAGACGCTGGTGCCGACGACTATGTGACCAAGCCCTTCTCTGCCAAGGAGTTGATAGCAAGGGTAAGAGCAGTGCTGCGCCGCACCAGATTATGGGATACACATGCTGCTCCCCCCTTCTGTTACAACGACCTGGAAATAGACTTTGCCCGGCATAGGGTAAACTTGGACAAGCAGGAAGTAAATCTGACGGCGACCGAGTATAGGCTGTTGTCCTATCTGGCGCACAACGCAGACCGGGTGGTCACGCCTGACCAGATATTGGGTCAGGTATGGGGTGAAGAGTATGTCAGCGAGACGCATCTTCTTCAGGTAACTGTGGCCCGGCTCAGGCGAAAACTAAATGATGCTGCCAAGAACTCCAAATATATTTTGACCAAACCGGGTATAGGATACATGATGGTAAAGCAAGTCTGAGCATATACCAGGTGCAACCAGGTTGACACAGGTCATTTCAGGAGAACCTCCCAATTATGCGGAGGTTTCTTGGTTTATTTCCCGTAGTATCTGAAGCTTATGCCCACCTGTGATTTATTTTTGATATTTTAGACCGATATTGTTACCTGGTTGTGAGTCAGTTTTCTTAGATTAAGAGTAGAGCAAGTAAGAAGGTTGATTTAGCGAGAAAATTCACCAGCAGGTTAGAGGTAAAAAAAATACCATGGTATCCAAATACCAAAACGGCGGGGCTCTTCTCAGTAGTGTACCTGATGCGGGCTCTTTTGCTGAGCATGAGGAACGTATGAAATTGTTCCGCCTGGCTCATCACAAGAATTGGAGACAGTGGGCTAACGGGGTATCAGAGTTGCGGTCAACTCTATTACTTCTTCCTCCGCTCCGAGAACCAATAGCGGTCAGCAGATACTGGCTGAACTAGAAGTGTGAAAAAACGGGTAGCGAAACAGATGGAGGCAATGTTTCCAATGAAGAGAAATAATCTGATTCTGGTGGTAGACGACGACTGGGAAATCTTGAAGATGGTCGGACGTATCCTTGAGCTGGAAGGGTACGATGTTATTACGGCTGCTAGCGGCAGTTCAGCACTGGCTATATTTGAGGAGCGTAGGCCAGATTTGATTATCTTGGATCTCATGCTACCTGGGCTTGACGGCTTTCAAATTCTCCGTCTGATAAGAAAACACTCAGAAGTCCCCATAATCGTACTTACCGGAAGGCACGAAGTTGTCGTTTTGCGAGATGCCGTAGTTCTCGGCGCGGATGACTATGTAAGAAAGCCATTCCACACCGCTGAGCTACTGGCTCGTATTAGAGCAAAACTAAGACGGGCGGGGCTGGTAGTTAAGCCATCAGCATCTCTGACAGCAACTACTTTGAGAGCAGCATAGCTGAAGAGAAAGAGCTAGCTATCCCTGGCAGGGAGAGTTCGAAGAGGAGGGTGAGGTGAAAAAAGATACCAGAATTATCGTCGTTGGAGGTCACGAGCTCGTTGACTATGGACTGCATCGTATGCTGTGGCAAGAGGAGGACGTGCCGGTCGCGAACGACTATGCCAGTGCTGAGGTTCATAGTTCATTTCTTGAAGAGACAGTTGAGTTAATCATATCCCCACCCCCGGGGGCTGATGCCGCCCAGTTATTAAGATTGCTTTGTCAGGTAGAGGAAATGCTTAATGATGATTATGAAAGCATAAGGCAAGTAGCTGGCTCATGGGAACAGGGCGCTATTATTGTGCTGAAACTGAGAACCGTTTTGCTCGCTCGTCTCTTGGATAAGCTAGCCCGCCTGCCTACCATAGAAACGATACGAGTAGAGCAGTTGGTAAAAGGTACCTTTTTGAACTTAACCAAGAAATTGGGAGTTTTGTCGAGGTCGCAAAACAACCCCAGCAAAAGAATCCACATAACACTGAAAAATACTGGCGTAGAT
>CAZWYS010000002.1:0-56376 GCA_964638295.1 uncultured Dehalococcoidaceae bacterium | reverse complement strand
GCACGGGTACGGCAAGATTATTAATATATCATCGGTTACCGGGCCGATGGTTTCCGGCAAGGGGATGACGATTTATGCCGCTTCCAATGGAGCCGTGTCCGGGTTTACCAAATCACTGGCGCTTGAGGTAGCCGAGCACGGTATAAATGTGAATGCTATTTGTCCCGGCTCTTTTAACACGCCGATGTTGAGAAGCATGGCTAAACCCAGAGGCTGGGCTTCAGAAGATGATTATATCAGGCACCTCGGCAAGGAGCTACCGATGGGACGTCTTGGCACAATAGAAGAGATGGGTAACCTTGCGGTGTTTTTGGCTTCCGATAAATCCAGTTACATAACCGGGGCGGAGATTGTGATTGATGGTGGCAATATCATTCAGGAGCACAAGCGGTAGAAGCTCGGGATTCATCAACAGATAGTTTTAACGACGTTAAATTTATTGCTAAGGAGGAGCTATGGCACAGGGTGAAGTTATAGTCGCCGGGGAGGAATTAAAAAAGTTTACCAAAGAAGTATTTATCCGGGTTGGTATGTCCCCCGAGGATGCCGAAACCGAGGCGGATATGCTGATATGGGCCAACTTGCGGGGGGTGGACTCACACGGCGTGCTGCGGATTCCGTGGTATGTGGGCAATGTGGACAAGGGCATAATGAACCCCAAGCCCAATATCAGGGTGGTCAAAGAGACACCGGCTACTTTGGTAGTTGAGTCAGACCAGGCTTTTGGCCCGGTGGTTACTGTCTTTGCCATGAAACGGGTAATGGAGAAGGCAAAAAATCTGGGTATTGGCTGGGCGTTTATCTGCAACCACACGCACCAGGGAGCAATGGGTTACTATTCGCAAATGGCGGCGAAGAATGATATGGCGGGAATCGTTTTTGTTTGCAGTCCGCCTAACATGGTGCCCTACGGTGCCAAGGCCGCAGGCGTAGCCAACAATCCGATAACTATTGCCGTGCCGGCGAAACGTCACCGGGTGCTATTTTTGGACATGGCGACCAGCGTGGTGGCGCGGGGCAAAATCTGGCTGGCTGTCGACAGGGGCGTTTCCATACCGGAGGGCTGGGGACTGACCATAGACGGCAACCCCACCACTGACCCCAGCCAGGCGGCTATATTTCTACCCTTCGGTGGTCCCAAGGGCTCCGGGCTGGCGCTTATGTTTGAGTGCCTTGGCAGTGTGGTGGCGGGCAACCCGCTATTGGAGCCTATATTATTGGGCAAGAAAGTGGAGCCTTCACCGCAGGACAAGAAAGCTGAGGCTACGGCGGGAGGCCATCCCGACTACGTTCCCCGCCCCGTCCAGAACAGTGTTGTCGCCGCTATTGACATCGGCACGTTTACCGATGTGGAAAGCTATAAAGAGCATGTTGATAATCTTATTGATGGTCTGAAAGCCCTGCCCAAGGCGGAAGGTTTCAGTGAGATACTCGTTCCCGGCGAGCCTGAAGAAAGAGCCTTTGATGACCGTTCGCGAAACGGCATTCCTCTCCCCGGGGGTACCATTCGCAATCTGCGCCCTATCGCGGAACGGTTTGGCGTCAAATTGCCGGCTGGTCTTTAGGCTGTTCGGTAAATCAGCTCATTTTAGAGGAGGTGAAATGGTCAATCTCGAAGAACTGAGCCAAGCGATAATCGAAGGAGATGGTGAGGTTGCTTTTGAGCTGACCAAGAAAGCTCTGGATGCCAGTATTCCGGCCAATGAAGTACTGGATAGGGGTCTTATTCCCGGGCTGCAAAAGGTTGGCGACCTGTTTGAAAACGGTGATTATTTTCTCCCTGAGTTAATCGTCTCGGGTGATGCTGTTTCGCAGGCACTGGAACTTTTAACGCCGATAATGAGTAAAGAGAGCGCACCGCATATGGGTAAATTCCTGATCGGAACGGTGCAGGGCGATGTGCATAACCTGGGCAAAAACATTGTGGTTATGATGTTGCGGGGAAATGGCTGGGAGGTAACCGATTTGGGGGTTGATGTATCGCCAGAGGAATTTTGCTCGGCGGTGGATAAAGGTGACTACCAGATTCTCGGCATGTCATCACTGTTGACGATGACGATGTCTAACGCGGCCGCAACCATAGAAGCTTTAAAGACAGCCGGGTTGAGGGATAGGGTCAAGATAATGGTCGGCGGGGCACCCACGACACCAGAATGGGCGGAAAAGATTGGTGCTGATGCTCATGCGAAGGACGGGCCCGCCGCAGCGAAAGTGGCGGCGGCTCTCGTCGGGAAATCTTAAGGGAGAGATGGCAATGAGGAGACTTAGTGGTCTGGAGCGGGTATTCACGGCGCTGAAGCTTCAGGAGCCAGACGTGGTTCCTCACTTTGAGAGGGTTACGAAGAAGGTAAGAGATGCCATATTGCCTGATGCTTCTGAAGAAGATTTCGTTGAATACATGGATTTGGATGGCGTCAGGTTCATTGATAGAACCCAGTCCTGGAGCTATGAGACGGTAGATGCGGAAAAGAGAATCAAGCGGGACCAGTGGGGAGGACTGGTCCGTTATACTACCGAAGATAACCCTGTGCCGGTCAAACCGGCAGTCAAGACTGAAAAAGACCTTGATACCTATGTACTTCCTGACCCGGATGAGGAGTGGAGATATGAGCACCTGAAGCAAATGGTGAAGATGTTTAAAGGGGAAAGGGCAATCGTTGTTGGCGTGACCGACATTTTTGCTCTGGGCAGGGAGAATTTTTTAGGTGATATAGGCTATTTTCGCAACATGATAAAAAATCCCGATTTTATCGACCGGACTAACGAGGTTCTGCTTAACTACCAACTGCGCTATGCCCGGAACTGTATTGATTTGGGCGCCGATATACTGTGGATTAATGGGGATTGGGCAATGACGGAGAAGCCGATGGTCTCTCGTGAATTTACCAAGAGATTTCTTGCTCCTTCCCTCCAGAAACTCGTTGAATATGCTCACAGTCGGGGTGTACCGTGTATTAAGCACACCGATGGTAATATCTGGCCTGTCTACGATATTATCCTTGACACCGGTATTGATGGTCTTAATCCCATAGACCCGATGGCGGGCATGGATATTGGTGAGGCTAAAGCTAAGTTTGGTGATAAAGTTTGCCTGTGCGGCAACGTGAGCTGTGCTTTCAGCCTGGTTTCCGGGACGGTGGAGGAGGTGCGGCAGGAAACGAAGGAAGTCATCAGGAAGGCGGGGAAGGGAGGAGGTCTTATCTGCATGTCCAGTAATTCAATTCATTCCGGAGTCAAACCGGAGAACTATGTGGCCATGGTCAAAGCAATAAGAGAGTTTGGCCAGTACCCGCTTTCGCTGGACTGAGTATTATCTTTTCTCGGTACCGGCACTGGATTTCGTCGAGATTGCTCGTCAGGGCTACGCCGGTGAAGCTATCCCAGATAGTCTGAGTTGTGATATAATCCGATGATGAAGTAATCAAATTTCACTCGAGGAGTATGTATCAAGTTATGAAAAAGCGGGTCTTCTCCGGCATCCAGCCGACAGGTAATATTCATATTGGCAATTATCTGGGTGCCATTCAGCACTGGGTAAACACCCAGGCTGATTATGAAAGCATCTTTTGTGTTGTTGACCTGCATGCCATCACGGTTTCGCAAGACTCTAAAACCCTGAAGGCAAAGATACGTGAGGTGGCTGGTCTCCTCATTGCCGCTGGCATTGACACCAAAATATCCACTGTTTTTGTCCAGTCCCACATCAGCGCCCATGCTGAACTGACCTGGATTCTCAATTGTTTTATCCCCATGGGGTGGATGAGACGAATGACGCAGTTCAAGGAAAAATCACAGAAACAGAAGGCGGAAGTCAGCACCGGTCTTTTTGACTATCCGGCACTGATGGCAGCCGATATCCTGCTCTATAATACCGATGTGGTACCGGTTGGTGAGGACCAGAAGCAGCACGTGGAACTGGCGCGGGACGTTGCCCAGCGCTTCAACTCCATCTATGGTGAGACTTTCAAGGTACCGGCAGCAGTGATACCGGAGACGGGTTCACGCATCATGAGCTTGGACAACCCGACGGAAAAAATGAGCAAAAGTGAGGAACAGCCGGCGGGCACCATCTGCCTGCTCGATTCACCGGACGACATTCGCGCCAAGATAATGAGGGCAACTACCGACTCGCAGCGGGAAATCCGTTTTGATGAGAACCGTCCCGGCATTTGCAACTTGCTGGTCATCTATGAACTTTTCACCAGGCTGGGCAGAAAAGAGATTGAGGTGCGCTTTGAAGGCAAAGGCTATGCCGATTTCAAGAAAGAACTGGCGGAGGTGGTTGTCGAAGGTTTAAGCCCCCTGCAGTCCCGTTATAAAGAATTGACTGCTGACCCGTCTCACCTTGATTCTTTACTGGCGGAAGGGGCTGATAGAATCAGGCCTATTGCTGAAGAGACTTTAGCCCGTGTCAAAGACAGGGTGGGGCTTGGGTAAAATTATTTATCTAAGAGAGATTTCATCTCTCTTCAACTCTCTCTCTTCAACTGTTCTTTAGCGGGCTCTCACCCTTTAATCACGCCAATCGGTCTGGTCCTCGCCACCGTCTTTGAGATGCCAGCGCGGTGCGTAACCTCGACTACCGAGGTTACGTCTTTGTAGGCTGCTGAAGCTTCCTCCGCAAGTCCGGGAAGACTGTCAGTGCGGACGGTTATACCTCGGGCCTGCAGTGACTCAAGCACATCTCTTCCCCTGAGGTGCCTTTTGGCGGCGGCTCGGCTCATAACTCTACCCGCACCGTGACAGGTAGAGCCAAAGGTCTCCTTCATCGCTTGCTCGGTGCCCACCAGAACGTAGGAAGTCCGCCCCATGTCACCGGGAATAAGGACCGGCTGCCCTGTCTGAGAGTACTTCTTGGGGACATCGGGGTGACCAGCCGGGAAGGCTCTGGTAGCGCCCTTGCGATGCACGCAGAGCACCTGTCTCTTACCGTTTGTTTCGTGCTCTTCTATCTTGGCGATATTATGGGCAACATCATAGATAAGCTCGAGTCCAGCTTCTGTTTCGCTCCTGCCCATTACCCGGCAGAAGGCTTCTCTCACCCAGTGAGTGATGCACTGGCGATTAGTCCAGGCGTAGTTGGCGGCACAACTCATTGCGGAAAGATAGGCTTGACCTTCCGGGGACTTGACCGGGCTGCAGGCAAGCTGTCGGTCAGGCAGCTCAATGCCGTACTTGGTCATTGCCCTGACCATCTCTTTAATGTAATCGTCAGCTACCTGATGCCCCAGCCCGCGGGAGCCGCAGTGGATGTAAAGCACTATCTGCCCAACTTCATCTATACCCATGCCCTTGGCTATGTCCGGCTCATAAATCTTATCTACTATGGCTACCTCAAGAAAGTGATTCCCGGAGCCAAGCGTACCCAGCTGGGGTATGCCCCTTTCCTTCGCCCGGCCGCTGACTTTGGCGGGGTCAGCCTTGGACATCTCACCGTTCTCTTCGGTGGCTTCCAAGTCCTCAGGTCGCCCGTATCCGTTCTCTACCGCCCAGCGTGAGCCTTTGACCAGTACCTGGTCGAGCTCTTTCGTCTTTAGCCTTATCCTGCCCCTTGAACCCACGCCTGAGGGCACGTTGCTGAAGAGGGCATTGATGAGTTCCTTTATCTTAGGGCGGACTTCCTCCTCAGTGAAGTTGGTGCGCAGCAGGCGGACGCCGCAGTTGATGTCAAAGCCGACTCCACCCGGTGAAACCACGCCATCGTCTACTTTCATTGCCGCCACGCCGCCGATGGGAAACCCATAACCCCAGTGTATATCCGGCATGGCGAGGGAGTAGTCCACTATGCCGGGCAGAAAAGCGACATTGGCTACCTGTTCCAGAGCCTGCTCCTCACGGATTTGCTTTACCATATCCTCGTCGGCGTAAATTATCCCCGGCACACGCATGCCTGTCTTGTAGTCTTTTGGTATTCGCCAGCGGTAATCATCAATTTTCTCCAGAGGTCCGTTCCACTGTACCATATTGTCACCTCCTAGATATCAAAGATAACCTGAACCTGATTTTTCTCACTGTCTACTTTGAGCATATGGTAGGTGGCTGACTTGACCCCTCTCTTCAACTGGTGGCGGGACGGCTCGTATTTTTCGCCGTAGCAGGTTGCCTTGAGTCCGTGCCCGTCAAAGTCGCTTACGTCGAATCTCTTGAATAGAAGCATCTCCACATCAAAAAAGTAGATGAGGCGGTTAAGCCACTCGAAAAGCAAAGCCTCCGGGTCATCTTCGTTGAGCTCTAGCTGGCGGGATTCGCTTTCTCTTACCGTCTTTAGTTCGGCAATTATGGAGAACAGACCGTAAGCGGCATTGGCGAAAGCCTCCGCCAGATTCCGACCGTAGGCGACCAGCCCGATATCAGCCGTGTGCTCGATAAACTGAAACCTTTTCATTGTGTGCCAGCTGGTGCTCCCTTTATTTTAATTATAGAAGTTTTTGGAAAGATTATAAAATCACGCTTCAAAGTTCAAAGAGAAGGAAGCCATGAGGACAATTGACCGAAAATTGTCCATTTGATGATTTGAACTAATCTCGTATTCAGTGTATTATTTATTTCAAAGTATCGTTTGTTGGTCTAAGGAGTTGTGATGGCTTTACATAACTATGATGTTAAGGATTCGTCACTGGCTGAGGTCGGCAGGCAGCGGATAGAGTGGGCTTACCGTGAGATGCCGGTGGTGAAGCTAATCAGGGAGAGATTTGCCAGAGAAAAACCCCTGAAAGGGGTTCGGGTTTCGGCTTGTCTTCACATTACTACCGAGACGGCAAATCTGGCGCTAACCTTAAAAGAGGGTGGTGCTGACCTCGTTCTCTGTGCCTCTAATCCACTCAGCACTCAGGATGATGCGGCGGCGGCGCTGGTGGATTACGGCATACCGACCAATGCTATCAAGGGAGAGGATGAAAAAACATATTACAAGCATATCAATACTGCCCTGGATAATAAGCCCCAGCTTACGGTGGATGATGGCGCTGACCTGGTTACCACGCTTCACAGCAAGCGAAGTGAATTGATTGCCAATGTCATCGGCGGTACTGAGGAAACCACCACCGGTGTCGTCCGGTTGCGCAGTCTGGAGAAAGCAGGTAAGTTGAGGTATCCCATAATTGCGGTAAATGATGCTCAGACCAAGTATCTTTTTGATAACCGCTATGGTACCGGGCAGAGCACCATAGACGGCATTACCCGCGCCACCAATATTCTGTGGGCGGGGAAAAAAGTGGTGGTGTGCGGCTATGGCTGGTGCGGGCACGGCGTGGCTTTAAGAGCCAAAGGACTTGGCTCTCACGTGATTGTGGCTGAGGTAGAGCCAGTCCGGGCACTGGAGGCGGTCATGGATGGCTTTCAGGTCATGCCAATCTCGGATGCTGCCAGGCTGGGCGACATCTTTATCACGACCACCGGCGATAAGAGTGTTATTGATAAAGACCATTTCCAGGTGATGCAGGACGGGGCTATCCTGGCGAACAGCGGGCATTTTAACGTGGAGATTAACATACCGGTTCTGGAAAGCATGTCTCGCCGTAAACGGAATATTAGAACTTTTGTGGATGAATATACCTTGGCTGATGGGCGTTGCCTGTATCTGCTGGGGGAGGGGAGACTTATCAATCTGGCGGCGGCGGAAGGGCACCCGGCCAGCGTTATGGATATGAGCTTTGCCAATCAGGCTTTGTGTCTGGAATATATGGCGAAAAATCGGGAGAAGCTTGAGCTCAAGGTCTATTCGGTGCCGGAGGAAATTGATAAAGAAGTAGCCCGGTTAAAGCTTCGGGCTATGGGTATTGAGATTGATACTTTAACCCCGGAGCAGAGGAATTACCTGGGAAGTTGGGAGGAGGGGACTTAGAGCCTGAGCAGTTTTCATAGAAACGGAGGAGAAGATGCCCAATAGTTTTGCCAGCTCGCCTAGCTACCTGTTGACTTCAGAGTCGGTTACAGAGGGACACCCGGACAAACTGTGCGACCAGATATCGGACGCTATCCTTGATACCATTTTAGAGAAGGACCCTTATGGCAGGGTGGCCTGCGAGACAGCCGTAACCAATGGTCTGATAATTGTTATGGGGGAAATTACCACCGATTGCTATGTGGAAATTCCTCACGTTGTCCGTGGCGTGGTTCGAGATATCGGTTATATCCGCCCCGAGTATGGTTTTGATTTTCAGTCCTGTGGGGTGATGGTTTCCGTTAAGGAGCAGTCCAGCGACATTGCCCGGGGGGTAGATAAGTCGCTGGAAGCCAAGACAAGCGCTGCGATTAATAACCTTGATGAAATTGGGGCAGGGGACCAGGGGATGATGGTTGGCTTTGCCTGTAATGAGACACCGGAACTTATGCCGTTGCCCATTTCTCTAGCCCATAAGCTCTGTCGTCGCCTGGCTCGGGTCAGGAAGGATAAAGCATTACCTTACCTTCGCCCTGACGGCAAATCACAGGTGACCGTGGAATACCAAAATGGTACTCCCCGGCGGGTAACCAGCGTGGTAATCGGTGCTCAGCACAACCCTGATGTTAGCCACCGTAAAATCGAGCAAGATATTATTGAGCAGGTGATTAAACCGATTATCCCGGCGGCACTTATGGACAATGATACCAGATACTATATTAATGCTACTGGTCGGTTTGTCATTGGTGGACCGGTATCGGACACCGGTTTTACCGGACGCAAAATACTGGTGGATACTTATGGTGGTATTGCCAGACATGGTGGTGGTGCTTTCTCCGGCAAGGACCCGACCAAGGTTGACCGCTCGGCGGCTTATGCGGCTCGCTATATCGCTAAAAACATTGTCGCTGCGGGACTGGCAGAGCGACTGGAAATCCAGGTTTCGTATGTTATCGGTGTCGCTCACCCGCTCTCTATCTCAATTGAGACCTTTGGCACGGCTAAGGTTGATAACCAGCTTATTAACGACCTGGTTAATAAACACTTCGACCTCAGACCGGGGGCCATCATTCAGACCCTTGACCTGCGCCGCCCCATCTATAGACCTACTGCCTGCTACGGGCACTTTGGTCGGGATGACCTTGACCTTTCCTGGGAAAAGACTGATAAAGCTGAAATCCTGAGAAAAGAAGCACTGGGAAAATAGCCTGGTTATAGAAGCTTAGGAGACTTGTTGACAAAAATACTATTTTGTGTTATCTTATCGGGTATATTTCTGTGGTAACCTCAACTTTTTCAGACGGGTGCGGATGAAGTCTATAGGCGGGTTCTGTCGGGGAGAGCAGGGTGAACTGGAGCCGGGATTCCTTCCGTTGTAATCCTGGGTATAATCGTATTAGTGGTATCCTGCGACTAAATCTAGTTAAAAGCAAATTTAGCTTGAATAACTAAATAGAATAACTAAATAAGAGAGAAAGGGGGTGATAGCTTTCAGTAGTAGTTTAATTTTTGCCGACCAAAGTCTAAATGGAGGAGTTTTCAGATGAAAAAGAAAATATTATTAATCCCGTTAGTATTGTTGTTAATCGCGGGCTTGATTGCTTGTGCTGCACCAGCCCCTGCACCGGCCCCAGCCCCAGCTCCGGCGCCGGCTCCAGCCCCAGCACCAGCCCCAGCGCCGGCTCCAGCCCCAGCCCCGGCTCCAGCCCCAGCTCCAGCCCCAGCGCCGGCTCCAGCCCCAGCCCCGGCACCGGCTCCGGCTCAGGCCCCCAAGACAATCACCTGGGTCATGCAGACTCACTATAAATCCGGCGACCCCCAATATGGGGCGTTTGAGGAAGCCGTCGAAAGATGTAATGTCGCAGCCGGGGGGCGTCTGGTAATCAAACTACATCCCGCAGGAGCAATTGTGACTGCGGGTGAAGAGCTTATGTCAGCCAACAAGGGCGCAATTGATGCTGGAGAGAATTCATTTGCGTATCTGAAGGGCTTGTCTGAAGTGTTCTCCCCGTTGTCACAGGTATCAGGAGGCCTGACTGCGGTGCAATTCTCGCTGTGGGTGGAGTATGAAGGCAGAGACATAATCCAGAGCTTGTTTGACAAATATATGGGGGACTTACAGTACGTGTGGACCCAGGTGCAGCTCGGAGAGGTGTGGATTCATACATCAAAGCCGATCAAGGTCGTCGACGACCTCAAAAATATTAAGATGCGAGCCACCGGGGACGGCGCGGAGATTTTAGATAACATGGGGATGCCTACCGTATATATGCCGAGCAGTGAGATCTATGAATCAGCCCAGCGCGGTGTCATTGACGCCTGTGAATCAAACACTTTCTATGTTGACTATGCCCGAGGATTCCACGAAATCGCGAAGTATCACTATACCTCTTACTCGCGTGCGCCCATGACCGAAGGCACTATCAACGTATATAAGCCAAAATGGGAGGCACTCACACCAGACCTTCAGCAAATCGTGATGGATGCCTTCAACGTTGAGACAGCGAGGGTTTTGGCCCCAGCCGTGGCACTGGAGGGAGAGTATGCGCAGAAATACATTGACTATGGGTGTATCGTGGAGCCTTTGCCTGTAGCGGTGGAACAAGCATACATAGAGGCGGCTCGAGAATACTACGCAGCCAAACGGGCTGCGGACCCGGAGTATGACATGGTGCTGGAGTCCATGTTCAGATTTAAGGACCTGTGTGACGCTCTGGGCGTCAGGTAATGACGCACCTTCTCAATTAGCACAAACATATTGGCAGTCTTCTCTCCGCTCCTTTGTTGAGCGGAGAGAAGACTGGTTAGGATATTGATTTCTGACATGAAATGGTTACTGAGAAACACTGACCAGGTCAGCGAAAAGGTGGGGTTGACCGTACGATGGGTAGTAATAGGGATGCTACTCGCTACTAGCTATGAGGTGGTAGCACGGTATTTCTTCAATAGTCCCACCGTCTGGGCACATCAGAGTGTCATGATAATGGGGGGCATACTGATTCCCCTGTCATGGGGCTATATACACCTGCACCACTCCCACGTTAGCATGGACATCCTGTATAGGCGGCTTTCACTCAGAAAGCAAGTCGTCGTACGTGCGGTCTGTACTGTGTTGTTCATGTTCCCCTTGCTTGGGCTGCTCACATACGTATGTGCTCAGTGGCTGATAGACTCATGGGTGAGCCATGAGACATGGATAGTGAGTATCTGGTATCCCCCCATATGGCCGAGCAGGGCGTTTATGATGGTGGGCTTCCTTCTGTTTTTCTTCCAGGGAGCCGCTGGCTTTGTGCGTGACATCTACTTTCTCGCTGTAGGAGAACAACCGTGATTGAACTGGGTCCACAAACTGTTGCCATAGTTATGCTGGTGGCGTTGGTGGTCGCGGTGATGAGTGGGTTTCCTTTGGCTCTGGCAGTCGGCTCAGTGGGGCTCTTTATTGGCCTGCTCACTCGGGGAATGAGCTCCATCGACGTAATTTATATGCAGTTGTTCGGTAAGATACACAGCTACACCTTGCTCGCTTTGCCCATGTTCATCTACATGGGGTCTATTCTGGAAAGTTCCGGACTGGCTGAGAAGATGTACCGGGCATTGTTCCTCTTCTTGGGTCGGTTACGCGGAGGACTGGCCGCCAGCACCATCGCCCTTGGCGCGGTACTAGCTACCTGTGTAGGGGTCATCGGTGCCTCCGTGAGCATGTTGACACTTATCGCCCTTCCCTCCATGGTAAAGCGAGGTTATTCAAAAAGTTTAGCCGCAGGCTCAGTTTGTGCCGGCGGCACTCTGGGTATCCTTATTCCCCCCAGTATTATGCTGGTGGTTCTCGGGCCGCTCACAGGTATATCGGTGGGAAGGCTGTTCGGAGCGGCGTTTCTACCTGGATTTCTCCTGGCTGGCATGTATGTTCTCTATGTTACCATTCGTTGTGTTCTACAACCCACCGCAGGCCCTCCGGCCGCCGCGGAAGAGATACGTGCCACGCCCTTTACCGCAAGACTGTCCCTCCTGCTGACTTCGTTCGTGCCACCCGGCATAGTCATTCTCGCAGTGCTCGGCAGCATTATACTGGGTCTCGCATCTCCGACAGAAGCCGCCGCCTTCGGTGGGTTTGTCACCACTTTGATGGTAATTGCCTACCGGAGATTCTCGGTTGCTTCCCTCAAGAAAGCCGTAAATGAAACGATGCGATTGACCGGGATGGTCCTGCTCATAGCGGTTCTGTCAGTAGCTTATACGTCTATCTTTCTTCTCCTGGGTGGGGGAGATGCCGTTGCCGAAATCATAGTGGCGGCTCCGGGTGGAAGATGGGGAAGCTTCGCAGCGATCATGTTCTTGGTATTTATCCTTGGAATGTTCATGGACTGGATGGGGATTATCTTCATCATCGTTCCCATCCTGCTCCCCGCCATTGAGATTCTGGGCTTTGACCTGCTTTGGGCGGTAATGATGGTGGTGGTCAATCTCCAAATGGGGTTCCTGAGCCCCCCGTTCGCCACAGCCATATTCTATTTGCGTGGAGCAGCCGATCCGAAGCTCGGTGTCCAGACCGGAGATATCATAAGGGGAGTCTACCCGTTTATTTGCGTAGTATTCTTCGTCATTGTGCTCTGCTCAATCTTCCCGGACATAGTCCTGTGGCTGCCTAGGGTCACTTTCGGCGGCTGATGTGAAGGGGGGTACCGGACGCCCAGTCAGGTGATACAGATGAATTGAGGAGATCCAGAGAGTTACTAGAGAGGAGAGCGAGAGATGCTTGACACGCAGAGAATTGACGCAGATAAGCGAAAAAGATTCAGAGAGTTACTGGCAAGACCGGGGATTATCGTGCAGCCCGGGGCTTACGACACCGTAAGCGCAAGGCTCATAGAGCAGGCAGGCTTTGACACTATTGGTCACTCCGGCTATGGCAGTTCCGCCAGCACTATCGGACAGTCGGATGTGGGGCTTATGTGTTTTGGCGAAATGCAGTGGAAAGTCTACCGGATGGCCAAGGCGGTCAATATACCGTTGTTTGCCGATGCGGATACAGGCTATGGCAATGCGATTAACGTATACCGGACGGTAAAGGAATTTATATGGGCTGGAGCAAGCGGTCTCTTCTTCGAGGACCAGGCGTGGCCCAAGAGGTGTGGCCACATGGCTGGCAAAGAGGTTATATCCAAGGAGGAGTTGCTTGGTAGAGCACGTGCTGCCGTGAGGGCAAGAAACGAACAGGACCCGACCTTTACCCTGATGCTGAGAACAGATGCTATTGCGGTGAATGGCATAGAAGACGCCATTGAAAGGGTGAATCTGTGTCATGAGGCAGGCATTGACCTGGGGTTCGTCGAAGCCCTGAAAAGCCTGGATGATATGAAGAAAGCGGTCGCTGAAAGCACTGCGCCGCTGATGTTAAACATGGTGGAGGTAGGTGGACTGACACCTCTGATTACGGTCAAGGAGGCGGAGGAGATCGGGTTTAAGATTATAACTTTCCCAGCCACAACGTGGCTCGCCGCAGCCAAGGCTATGAAGGACGCCCTCAATCAACTAAGAGAAACAGGTAATGTGGCATCGTATCGTGAGAATCTCATGGACTTTTACGAGTTCGGGAATGTAATGGGTCTAGACAAAGTCTGGGATATGGAAAAAATGTATCTACCGGAGGAAACGCTGAGCCGTAAATACTCGAGAGGAAACAAGCAGTGACCTAACGAAAACCGTCTGCCTGTAGGTCCAAGTTAAGTACTCGAGCAAAGGAGGGTTTGAAAACGGAAAAGTTCAAGATCTTAAGGCGAAAGTTACGGGAAAAGGTGGATAAAGGTGAACTCGTTACCGCCCTGGGCGCGTATGATGCGCTTTCGGCGAGAGTATTCGAGAAGGCTGGCTATGAGGCCGTATACATGACGGGACACGGCATCGGCGCTTCTATGCTGGCATGGACCGATGTCGGCCTGACCACAATGACGGAAATGGTTTGGGCAGCCAGGAATATCTGCAACGCCATTAACATTCCTCTCATCTCAGATATGGACACGGGTTATGGCAACGCCGTTAATGTCGTGCGTGCCATCAGGGAATTTGAGCAGGCCGGGGTGGCAATGGTCCAGATGGAGGACCAGGCTATGCCAAAGAAATGCGGCTTCATGAAGGGCAAGGCCCTTATCTCTAAAGAGGAGATGATAGGCAAGATTAAAGCGGCGACAGATGCAAGAGAGGACCCTAACTTGCTGATAGTAGTGCGTTGTGATGCAAGGGCAGTTGAAGGCCCGGAAAGCATGTACGAAAGGCTCGCGGCGTACGCCGAAGCTGGTGCCGATTTGCTTTACCCGGAAGCCCCCCGCGATGGGGAGGACATAAGGCAAGACGCCAAACGTCTTAAAGAGAAGGCCCCGCTCTACCTGATTGGCAACTGGCTTGGGCCTAGGTACGGTCTCACCTTCAAGGATGTCGCTGATATGGGCTATTCTGTTGTGATAGTGCCTGAGATAGGGTTCACCATCGCGCCAAAAGCCCTATACGATGTAGCGGTCGAGCTGAAAGAGACCGGGATATACCCGGACTACGTCAAGCAGGGCAAGCAATTTGCCTGGAAAGAAATACAAGACCTCATACGACTACCTGAGGCACAACGTATCGAAGATATCTACCTGCCAAAAGAAGTAAAGATGAAACGGTGGAAGAGCGAGAAGCTGCCCGAGGCGGACACCTACTATATTGAGGGGATGCCGTAATCACTCTGGGGTTAGTCCCAAGGTGAGATTTGCTTTATGGCTTAAGTCATCTGGCAGAATGAGTTTCCAGACAGTCTGGATTATTTAATTATTTACAATAGATAGGAGGAAAGTAGTATGGAAAAATTCAAGATATTAAGAGCCAAGTTGAGGAAGAAGCTGGATAAAGGGGAATTCATACTGGCACCGGGAGCATACGATGCGTTGACCGCCAGGGTCTTTGAGAAAGCCGGCTACGAAGCCGTTTATATGACAGGTCATGGTGTCGGAGCCGGTATGCTGGCCTGGACTGATGTCGGTCTGACCACGATGACGGAGATGTTTTTGACCATTAAAAATATTTGTAATGCCATTAACATTCCGCTCATCACCGATATGGATACCGGTTATGGTAACGCGGTTAACGTGATACGTGCCATGAGGGAGTTTGAGCAGGCGGGTATGGCGGCATTCCATATAGAGGACCAGGCAGGGTCAAAAAAGTGTGGTTTCATGAAGGGAAAACTTCTTGTTTCCAAAGAAGAAATGGTTGGCAAGATAAGGGCTTGTGTTGAAGCCAGAGAAGACCCTAATTTGATTATCATTGCGCGTTGTGATGCCAGAGCCATTGAAGGAAACGAAGGCATGTACGATAGATTAAGAGCCTATAAAAAGGCCGGGGCAGATGTGTTATTCCCAGAAGCACCTCGTGATGTAAAAGACATAATAGAAGATGCAAAGCAGTTGGAGCCGCCGCTATTTCTACAAGGAGCCTTCAGTCATAGATACGGCCTGACATTTAAAGAAATGGCTGAGATGGGATATGCTATGCACATACTGCCGGAGTTGGCGTTCACCGTCGCTCCAAAGGCAGTATACGATGCTGCGATGGAGATCAAAGAAGCAGGAAGGCTCCCCGATCTTGTCGGAGAAGGCAGAGCGTTCCCCTGGGAAATAGTGCAGGAGGTTATAAGGCTACCTGAAGTCGAAGAATACGAAGAGAAATTTCTACCCAAAGATGAGAGGGCAGCCAGGTGGGGAGGTGAGAAACTGCCCGATAAATATTTCGTGGAGGGACTACAAGATAAGCCAGGGAAAGGCTAACTGGAGTAGAAATCTGGCGCCAGGGAAAAGTGCGACCCGGCGCACAGGCAATGCTGGTGTCAGCAAGGTACCAGTTTGCCTTTGCTGTAATTATCAAGTTAGGGAGGTTTTTAAATGAATATGTACAATCTTCTCAAACAAAGGGAGGCAATTGGTAAGCCGATTAGAGTTGGCATCATAGGTGCTGGCAGGTACTCTGCCCAGTTTATTGCCCAGTCGCCGTTCATTCCTGGCATAAAGCTGGTGAGCGTTGCTGAATTGGACATCGGGAAGGCTCGGGAGGTATGCACCAAAGCTGGCTGGTCGGAAGGGAGCATTTCCTTGGCTAACACCGTTAACGAAATAAATGATGGCGCCAGAAGTGGGAAAGTAGTTTTGACCGAAGATGCGGAGCAATTGATTGGTGCCGAGCTTGACATCGTTATCGAAGTTACCGGAGTTGCTGAAGCCGGAGCCTATCATTCCTGGAAGGCACTGGAATCAGGAAAGCATGTCATCACGGTGACCGTTGAAGCTGACCATCTGGTGGGAAGTGCGCTCAAACAATTGGCCGACAAGAAGGGCCTTGTGTATTCGCTGGGTTATGGTGACCAGCCGGCTTGTCTCTGTGAACAGATTGACTGGGTGCGAACCTTTGGTTTTGAAGTCGTCTGCGCCGGGGACTACAAACTACACAAGGTTGGACAGGAATATACTACTCCGGACAACGTCTGGGAACACTACGGATATTCTGAAGAGCAAGTAAAGAGCGGGCATTTCAACACGAAGATGTATACTTCTTTTGTCGACGGTACCAAAACAGCCATTGAAATGTGCTCGGTAGCCAACGCCTGTAATCTCATTCCACAGAAGCGCGGCTTAACGTACCCGGTGGTATCATATGACGATTCACCCAATATGCTCAAGCCTATTTCAGAGGGCGGCATTTTAGAGCACAGCGGCACTGTGGAGGTGCCATCCGTCAGGACGCGGGATGGGAAGGTGTTGATACAGAGCCCCCACTGGGGTCCTTTGTGGGGCGTTTATACCGTATTTAAAGGCCGTTCTGAATATGTAAGTCACTTCATGACTTACTTTAACAATCAAAACCGAATACTAACGGACTCTTCGGGCAAATACTCGATGCTATTCCGTCCAATCCATATCCTTGGACTGGAATTGGGTTTTAGCGTTGCTCAGGTCGGCTTATTTAATGCGCCAACGGGTACGCCAGTTTCGGTGGCGGGTGATGTTGTCGCCACGGCTAAAAAAGACTTGAAGGCCGGCGATGTTATTGACGGTCCAGGTGGATATGCTATCTTCGGCCGGTTAGTGCCGGCAGAGCAGAGCTTTGCGAAAAAATATCTGCCAGTAGAATTGAGCGAAAAGGCCAAATTGACCCGAAACGTGGCTAAGGATTCCTTTATTACTTACGACGACGTTACCATGGATGAAAGTGGATTCTTGTTCCAACTACGTAGAAAGATAGAAAAAGAGTATTCACCGGCGGCTCATTAAATAATGTTTGTTAGCCGGTTTCTTTCGGCACTGCACCAATGGCCTGAGAAATTGACTGGCAAAGTCTTCAATCACGGAGCAAAGAGTCTTTTTGAAGTCCTTTGTCGAAAAGATTGAGACAGATGATGAAAAGGTCAGGATGTATTATACTATCCCTGTGTCCTCTGGTAGTATCATGCGGGAGACAGCCGGAGTTTTACCTTTCGTACGCCACGGTTGAAGGTGGGGGGATTAGGGGGGTGAGGTAGCGGATAATCTCAAAATGGAAAAAGTGCTCTTCTGCTGGAGTGGTGGTAAAGATAGTGCCCTTGCCCTTTATGAAATTCAAAAGAATCAAAGGTACGAAATAGTCTCTTTACTCACCACCATAAACGAGGACTATGACCGGGTTAGTATGCACGGTGTGCGCCGGACACTGGTTGAGCAGCAGGCATACTCCTTGGGCCTGCCCATTGCCAAAGTGCTGGTTCCCAAGTCCTGTTCCGACGAAGAATATGAGTCTAAAATGAGTGAAGTCCTCGCCGAGTTTAAACAAAGCGGCATCACCCGGGTAGTTTTTGGTGATGTCTTTCTGGACTGGATAAGGGAATACCGCCAGAATAATTTATCAAAATTGGACATGGAGGGAGTCTTCCCGATATGGGGGAGGGATACTGCTGAGCTTGCCAGGTCATTTATAATACTGGGCTTCCAGGCGGTCGTTACCTGTGTTGATACCCGGGTCTTGAATGAGAGGTTTCTCGGCAGGGTGATTGATGAGCGGTTTCTGGCTGAGCTGCCGCCTGCCGTTGACCCGGACGGCGAGAACGGGGAGTTTCATTCGTTTGTCTTTGCCGGGCCGATATTTAAGAAGAGAATAGCTTATACCCTGGGAGAATCAGTGTCGCGGGATTCTTTTTACTTTTGCGATTTGTTACCGAAGGAAGGTGTGAGCTGATGAATAATCCAATTAAATTTGGCACTGACGGCTGGCGAGCGATTATTGCTCAGGATTTCACCTTTGATAATGTACGGACTTGTGCTCAGGGAGTGGCTGGCTACCTGAAACAGGCTGGCTTGGTCAGCAGGGGACTGGTTATTGGCTATGATACTCGTTTTGCCTCGGAAGACTTTGCGGCGGCGGCGGCTGAGGTGGTTACGGGCAACGGGATAAAAGTTTACCTTTGCCCCAGGGCAACACCAACGCCGGTTATCAGCTTCGGCGTCCTGGCGAAAAGGGCAGGTGGCGCCATTATCATAACTGCCAGTCATAATCCGGGAATCTGGAGCGGTTTTAAGTATAAGGATGAACATGGCTCCAGCGCTCCGGATGAGGTTACCGCTCAAATAGAAAAAATTATTGCCCAGACCTTGGCTATCGGTAAAGTAAAACAAGTGCCGCTAACCACTGCTTTGGAGCAAGGACTGGCGGAGTATCTTGATTTAACCCCCCTCTATTTCGACCAGATAGCTAAGCTGGTTAACCTTGCTGAATTGCGCCAATCGGGTCTTAAAGTGATAGTTGACCCCATGTATGGTGCCGGTGCCGGCTATCTTAAGACGATTTTGGGCGGGGGAACTACCGAAGTAATTGAGATAAACGGGGAGCGAAACCCGCTCTTTCCCGGTATGGTACGCCCGGAGCCAATTACGGTTAATCTGGCTCAACTCTCAACTATGGTGAAGGAGCAAAAGGCGAATGTGGGACTGGCGACCGATGGCGATGCCGACCGTGTAGGTATCATTGATGAGAAAGGAACGTTTCTGACGCAGCTCCAGGTGTTTGCGCTGCTCTGTCTTTATCTTTTGGAGGTACGTGGTGAGCGCGGTCCGATGATTAAGACGATAACTTCTACCAGTATGCTTTATCGCTTGGGGGAAATATTTGACGTGCCGGTATTTGAGACGGCGGTCGGTTTTAAGTACGTTGCCCCGATAATGCTGGCGGAAAAGGCGCTTATTGGTGGGGAGGAGAGCGGTGGCTATGGTTTCCGGGGACATGTACCGGAACGGGATGGTATTCTGGCCAGTCTCTATTTCCTCGACCTGATGATTAAGACGGGTAAAACCCCGTCGGAGCTTCTGGATTATCTCTACCGTAAAGTAGGTCCTCACTACTATGACCGGGTAGATGTTACCTTCCCCGAAAAGCAACGCCAGGCTATCATTGACCGCCTCAAGGATAATCCGCCGCCGTCCATAGAGGGTGTTAAAGTAGTTAAAACAGACACGCTTGATGGTTTCCGGTACATTCTGGCTGACAATACCTGGTTGCTAATCAGATTTTCCGGAACTGAGCCAGTGCTTCGTCTCTATACGGAGACCGATTCCCCGGCACGTGTGAAAAGAATACTCGCCTTTGGCAAAAAATTGGCCGGGGTGTCAAAGGGGTAGTTCTCCCAAATCTTTAACGCTTGGTGTATTGCGGTGCCTTGCGTGCTCGCTTGAGTCCGGGCTTCTTGCGCTCTTTAACCCGTGGGTCCCGGGTAAGTAATCCATTCTGACGCAGGACGGGCTTGAGGTTTTCGTTTGCTTTTACCAGCGCCCGGGCAATACCGTGAGAGATAGCCCCACTCTGCCCCGAAAGGCCGCCCCCGTTTACTTTGACCATCGCATTATACTTACCGAGACTCTCCGTAACCAGAAGAGGTTGCAGTATTGTCCGTTGGTACGTGGAGCCGCTGAATAATTCCTCATACGGTGTGCCGTTGATAATAATGGCGCCATTTCCGGGAAGCAGTTTTACCTGAGCTACCGCCGTCTTTCTTCGCCCTGTTCCGTGGAAATAGGATTGCTTTGTTGCCATAAACTCTGTCCTCTTTTATTCCTTCTTAGTTGTCTCTTTTGCTTCCGTATTTACAGTGGTTTTCACCTGCGCGAGGTGAGGATGGGTATCGCCGGCATAAACTCGGAGTTTCTTTATCATACTAGCACCTAAACGCGTGTGGGGCAACATGCCTTTGACCGCATGCTCGATTACGCGTGTTGGCCTGGTCTGCATCATTTCTTCCAGGCTGATACTCTTCAGTCCTCCAGGGTATCCTGAGTGCCGGTAGTAAAGCTTCTTCTTTAATTTGTTGCCAGTAACCCGAACCTTGGCGGCATTGATAACGACGACGTTATCGCCGGTATCCAAATTCCGGCTGAATATTGGCTTATGCTTACCCATAAGTAAACCGGCTATCTGAATGGAAAGCCTGCCCAGGGTTTTCCCCGAGGCGTCAATAACATGCCACTGCCGCTTGATGTCGGCTTGTTTGGCGGTGTAGGTTTTCAATTGCTTATTTCCTCCCATGAATATGGATAATTGACTCCCATCAGGCATAGACCATGAGCGGGTGCCGTTGGTCCCCCCAGGCCAGGTCTCCTGGCGCCTAATATATTACGGAATTCATCGGCTGTCATCTTACCCCGGCCTACCCTGATTAAGGTGCCGACCGTATTACGCACCTGATGGGGCAGGAATGAGTTAGCCACTATGTTAAAAATAATCAGGTCTTCGTCTTTTCCTACTTTCGCCCGGTAAACATGGCGTACGGTGCTCTTTATTTTACTCTCAGAAAGAGAAGTAGCAAAGGAAGCGAAGTCATGCTCACCAGTAATTATCTGGCACGCCTCATTCATCGCTTTAGTATCCAGATGGCCGGTAACAAGATAAGCAAAACCACGCCGGATTGGGGAGCGGGTCGGGCGATTTAATATATAGTAGTTATACTCACGACTGATGGCGTCACGTCTAACATTGAATGAATCACTCACTCTGAAAGCGTTTTTAACGGCAATGTCTTCAGGCAAATAGTAGTTTAACCCCTTGATAAATGTCGGTGACGGCAGGGATGACCCGGTCCGGAAACTGACTACCTGTCCCCTGGCGTGAACTCCGGTATCTGTTCGACTGGCTGCCATCACCCGAGTCTTCTCCCCGGTGAGCTTCCGCGATGCTGCCTCAATCTCGCCTTGAATGGTAGGCAGCTTTGCCTGTAGCTGGAAGCCATAATAATGTGTGCCATCATATTCCATAATTAATACCATCTTGGTTTTCGTTGCCAAGCTGACGACCCCATATTCATAATCACTGGCGGATGCTTACTCGACTAACGAGAGCTGGACCATGGGTGCGCCATCACCCAGTCTCGGTCCCAACTTAGCGATGCGAGTATAACCGCCGGGACGCTCAGCATATCGTGAGGCTAGCTCGGAAAACATCTTTTCGACTACTGCCTTGTCAATAACAAACGTTAGTGCCTGGCGGAAGGCGCTCAGTCCACCCCCCTTGCCCAGAGTAATCATTTTCTCGGCTAGACCGCGCACTTCCTTGGCTTTAGCCTCGGTGGTAACGATTTTCTCATATTTCAGCAGGTCGGTCACCAGGTTGCGATATAACGCTCGGCGGTGTCCGGTAGGCCTGCCTAACTTTCTACCGACTACTTTATGTCTCATGTTGCTGGCTCTTCCTCTTCAGGTTGACCGGTGCTTTCATCCGGGCTTTCCGTTTCGGTCAAAGTTGGTTCAGTGGGCTCTTCTTCTGGGGCAGGCTCTTCTGTTTCTTTTTTCAATTCCACCTGAGGAGTAAGGGATAACCCCATTTTCTTAAGGCGCTCCTCTATTTCTCGGAAAGATTTCTGCCCAAAGTTGCGTAGCTGGAGTAACTCTTTCGGTTTTTTATTGATGAGTTCACCCACCGTAGCGATACCGCCGCGCCTCAAGCAGTTCATCGTCCGAACCGATAGGTCCAGTTGCTCCACAGGCATATTATATTTCTCGTCGGGTATAGATAAGCGAATGAGCTGTTCTTCAGCTTTCATCTGGGAAACTTTAACGTACTCAACAAACGGGGTTAGTTGCGCCACCAGAATACTGGCCGCCTGGCTAACGGCGTCTACCGGCGAGGTGGTGCCGTCGGTCCACACATCAAGTAATAACCGCTCCCGACTGGTCTCTTGGCCGATATGAATCGGTTCAATGTTAAAGTTAACTTTGCGTATCGGGGTAAAGATGGCATCCACCGGAATTGTTCCCACCGGCATATTATCATCGGACTTGGCTGGGCGGTATCCTTCCCCTAATTCCACATCAAACTCTACGTAAAGTTTGGCTTCCGGTGAATCTAAAGTAAATAGGCAGAGCTCGGGACTGGTAATTTCAAAGTCGGCTGATGGTTTAATATCAGCCGCGCAAACCTGTCCCTCTCCCTGTACATCCAATATTAACCTGCCGGGATGATCGGAAAGAGGCTTTAGCCTTAATGCTTTGATATTGAGCAAAAACTCGGTGACATCTTCCTTAGCGTGGGGAATGTTGGTGAATTCATGTCGAATTCCCTCAATCCTGACTTGAGTTACAGCCGCTCCGGGAAGGTAACTAAGCAGCACCCGTCGCAAAGCATTACCCAGCGTAACACTGAAGCCCTTTTCTAGCGGCTCGGCTCGAAATCGTCCAAAGTTATCTCCGCTGTCAACACACTCAATTGTAGGAATTACCAAACGAGACAAAAGGAAATACCTCCTTGATTAATTATCGCGAATAGTACTCAACTATGGTCTTGGCGTCAAATGTTGCCTCAATGTCATCGGGAGTGGGTAAAGACAAAATTTGACCAACCAGGCTTTTCTTATCTAAACTCAGCCAGTTCAAAACCGTTTTGGCTTCAATGCTCTGGGAGAGTTGCTTGCAGTATTCCGTTTTGGTGCTTTCCTTCCTCCAGCTAATGGTATCGCCTTCTTTTACCAGACAGGACGGTATATTTGTCTTATGCTCGTTGAGCAGGATATGCCCATGCCGGACAAGCTGGCGTGCTTGGGCACGAGAATCGGCAAAGCCCAGGCGATAGACTACGTTATCCAGTCGTCTCTCCAGCAGGACAAGCAGATTTTCTCCGGTAATACCGGCTTGCCTCTCCGCCTGGGAAAACAGCTTTCTAAACTGTCTCTCCAGGATTCCGTAGCTGTGGCGCGCTTTTTGCTTCTCCCGGAGTTGCAGTCCGCGGTCAGAAAGCTTCTGCCGCCGCCGCCGCAATTGCTGTCCCGGCGGCTTCGGACGTCTCTCTATGCTGCACTTGGGTGTAAAACACCGGTCACCCTTGAGAAAGAGCTTCTCGCCGCTACGGCGACATAACTTGCAAACTGCTTCTGTGTATCTTGCCATTTCTCCTCTCTTCTACACTCGTCTCCTCTTCGGTGGGCGGCACCCATTATGTGGGATGGGGGTTACATCCCTGATGCCGGTGATATAGAGACCTGAACTCTGGAGCGAGCGGATGGCTGCCTCACGTCCACTGCCTGGCCCCTTAACGTATACCTCTACCTGGCGCAGGCCGTGCATCATGGCTTTCCGTACGGCTTCACGAGCCGCCATCTGAGCGGCATATGGAGTACCTTTGCGCGAGCCCTTAAAGCCAGCGGTCCCCGAGCTTCCCCATGCAATAACGTTTCCCTCGGGGTCAGTGAGCGTAACTATAGTATTATTAAAAGTGGATTGAATATAAGCCCTCCCGCTGGGAATAGACTTGCGTTCCCGGTGTCTGGCTTTAGGTCGTTTCTTCTGTGCCATCCGGCTCTCCTTAATATTAATTATTTCTTAGCCATGCCGCGTCTCTGCCCTCTTCCGGCTACGGTCTTGCGTTCACCGCGCCGGGCACGGGCATTGGTTCGCGTTCGTTGCCCTCTAGCCGGCAAGTTGTGGCGATGGCGGCTGCCCCGATAACTCCCGATTTCAATAAGCCGTTTGATGTTAAAGTTAATCTCTTTCCTGAGCTCACCTTCAACCTTGTACTGTCGGTCAATGAGCTCTCGGAGACGATTAACCTCCTCTTCGGTAAGGTTACTTACCTTGGTCTCAGGTTGGATATCGGTCTGGGCCAGTATCTTCCGGCTCAGGGTGGAGCCAATACCGTAAATATACTGTAATGAGACCCAAGCTTGCTTATCTCTGGGTATATCTACTCCGGCAATACGTGCCATCTATTTCCTCCTTGTTTCTTAGCCCTGCCGCTGCTTATGCTTCGGGTTGGAACAGATAATCCTGACCACACCTCGCCTTTTTACCACCTTGCATTTTTCACATCTAACTTTTACTGAGGCTTTAACTTTCATCGTATTAATTCCTTCGCCTTACTTAAACCGATAGACAATCCTGCCACGATTCAGGTCGTAGGGAGAAAGCTCTATCAAAACCGTGTCACCAGGCAGGACTCTGATATAATGCATTCTTATCTTGCCTGAAATGTGAGCCAGTACCTGATGCTCATTAGCTAACTCGACGCGAAACATAGCGTTGGGTAGAGCTTCAACTACTGTTCCCTCGACTTCAATCGTCTCTTTCTTAGGCATAACCTCCTTTGGTCAGCACCTCCGGTTCACCGTTACTAATGGCAATGGTATGCTCAAAGTGTGCTGAAAGTCTGCCATCGGCAGTAAGCACTGTCCAGTGGTCATCACTAACTCGGGTGCGCCAGTCACCAGCATTCACCATAGGTTCAAGGGCGAGGACCATGCCTTCTTTCAGTACCGGCCCCGTGCTTGGCATAAGCCCATAAGGTGGCTCGGTGAAATTGGGTATTTGTGGCTCCTCATGCATTTCTCGTCCGATACCGTGTCCGGTATACTCACGCACGACCTTATAACCTTTTGACTCAGCATAATTTTGAATGGCGGCACAAATATCCCCCAGCCTGGCTCCACTATAGGCTGCTTTAATCCCGGCTCCTAGAGCACCTTTAGTAGTATCAATGAGATCTTTAGCTTTTTTACTTATCTTGCCGACACCAACTGTTATCGCGGCATCACCCTGAAAACCCTGAAAAACCGCGCCAAAGTCTAGGGAGACAATATCGCCCTCACGCAGCACCCGCTTTCCCGGAATCCCGTGCACTATCTCATCATTTACTGAGACGCAGAGATTGGCGGGAAATCCATGGTATCCCTTAAACGAAGGCTTGGCTCCCAGCCTTTTCAGCTCTCTAGCCGCAATAGTGTCCAACTCTCTGGTTTCCATCCCTGCTTTTATTTGTTGACTCAGTGTTTCTAATATGATGGCTACAATTCTCCCTGCCTGCCGCATAGCGGCAATCTCTTCGGGAGTCTTAATGATGATACTCATCTAATTACGGACTCCCTCCATCAAGGGCAGCCATAATTCTCTCGCTCACCTCATCAACACTCCCCTCACCATCAATCTCTAGTAGTTTACCCCTTTGGCGGTAATAGTCAATAAGTGGCGCCGTCTCGTCAAAATAGACCTTTAATCGCTTTTTCACCGTCTCGGCGGTATCATCAGCGCGTTGATATAATTCCCCGCCGCACTTATCGCACTTACCCCAAACTTTAGGTGCCGAATTTATTATATTATATACTGCCTGGCAATTGCGACATATCCAGCGCCCACTGAGCCTTTTTACCAGCTCTGCCTGCGAAACTTTAATATATACTGTCTTATCTATGGCTTTATTCTGCCGGTCTAAAGCTTTATCTAATGCCTTGACCTGCTCCAGATTGCGGGGAAAACCATCAAGAATAACTCCATTTGCACAGTCTGGAGCTGATATCCGCTCCAAAACCATTTGCGTTGTTACATCGTCAGGGACTAGCAGTCCTTTTTCCATATAAGATTTCGCCTTTTTGCCCAGTTCAGTTTCTTTGTTCAGTGCCTCTCGGAACAGGTCGCCGGAGGAAATATGCATCAAATTTAGCTTCCGGGCGACAGTAACCGCTTGCGTGCCCTTACCTGCCCCGGGAGCTCCCAGAAAAATAATGTACAACTTTTACTCCTGTATTTTGTAATTCCTCACTATACTCCGCTATCTATCTTATAAAGCCTTCATAGCGCCGCATCACCAGTTGCGCCTCAAGCTGCTTCATGGTATCCAGAACAACACCCACCATAATGATTAAACCCAGACTGGATAGCTGTATCACCTGGACGTTGGTAATCTGCCGCGCCACGAAAGGCATTACCGCCACGCAGCCGAGAAAGAGGGCTCCACCCCAGGTAATGTGGTTAATGACTCCATTCAGGTAGCTCGAGGTGTTTTTCCCCGGTCGGATGCCAGGGACGAATCCTCCCTGGCGCTGTAAAACACCGGGCAAATCCTGCTGCTGATAAATCACCATGGTATAAAAGAAAGTAAAGGCAACCGCCATGGCAAAATAGAGAGCCCAGTAGAACAAGCCCATTGGCAGTGGAGCATTGGGATTAAACAGGCGCATAATCCAATCAGCGATGTTAGGTTCGGTAGGATTGGCAAAATAGCTGGCGACGATACCCGGGAAAAGCACCAGTGACATGGCAAAAATAAGCGGTATCATTCCGGCAGCGTTTACCCGCAGTGGAATATGGGTTGTTCCGGAATGGCGATACATACGACCACTGCGAAAGACGCTCTTGGCATATTGTACCGGAATGCGGCGGTGTGCCTCGGTAAAGATAACGATTACCGCAATGGTGAGAACTACTATTAGCACGTAAGCGGATAGGCCGAGGAAATTTTCTCTGGCCAGAAAACCTTGTCCAATCATTGCTGGCAGGCCAGCCACAATGCCACCAAAGATTATGATGGAAATGCCATTGCCAATACCATATTCGGTGATAAGTTCACCTAGCCAGACTAAGAACATGGTGCCGGCTACCATTGACAGCACCATGGTTATCATTGGTAAAGCTGCGGTACTGCTGATCACGCCTTCACGCTGGAGATAGATTAGCTGTCCGTATCCCTGGACAGCCGCCAGGGGCACCGTTAACCAGTGGGTAATCAGGTTAATCTTGTTCCTGCCTCCCTCTCCCTCTCGGGAAATAGCTTGCAGCCGTGGAATGACTGGCACCAGCAACATCATAATGATTGAGGCTGTAATGTAGGGGTATACCCCCATGGCGGCGACACTAAGCCGCCTCATGGCACCACCGCTGAACATGTCAAGCATACCTAGCAGGGCATTACGCTCAAACAGTGCTTCCAGAGCACCCTGGTCCACCCCGGGAAGAGGTACGTGAGCGACGAAGCGAAAGATTACCAGAATGCCTACCGTGATGAGAATTCGGCGCCTTAAATCAGGTAGGCTGAAGGCATCAATCATTGCCTGGAGTAATCTTGGCTTACTTTGCCTTGGCCGCATACTCCACCTCTTCAGCTTTACCCCCGGCTGCCTCTATCTTGGCTTTAGCGGCGGCGGAAAACTTGTTTGCCTTGACCACGAAGGGGTTATTGATGTCACCATTAGCCAGAATCTTGATTGGCTGCCGTAAAGATTTTACCAATCCGGCAGCTAGTAGTTTTTCTGGTGTTACCTCGCTTCCAGATTCAAAGACATTAAGTTTATCTACATTAACGACGCTGTACTCTATCCGGAAGATGTTGACAAAGCCACGCTTTTTGGGCAGACTTTTGATTAGAGGTAGCTGACCGCCTTGAAAGCCGGGACGTACTTTGTAACCGGAACGTGACTTCTGTCCCTTCAAACCCCGTCCGGAATAGGTACCGTGGCCACTGCCATTTCCTCGTCCCACGCGTTTCCTGGCCCGTTTCGAGCCTGGTGTTGGCGATAGGTTATCCTGCCTCACTTGCTTCCTCCACCTTGACTAGATGTCTAACTTTATTAATCATTCCCCTGATTGCCAGCGAATCATTGTGGGTGACACTCTGATTTAGTCGGTGAAAACCAAGGGCGGTTAAGGTTTTCTTTTGCCTTTCATTATAGCCAATGCCACTTTTAACCCAGGTGACAAGCAGTTTAGCCACTGGTTACCGCCTCCTCTTCGCTGATGGTTGCCTTTCGTTTGGCTACCTCTTCTTTTGGGTCTCTGAGCTGGCTGAGGGCAAGCATGGTTGCCTTGGCGACATTAATTTGGTTGGAACTCCCCAGAGATTTAGTCAGAATATCCTTGACGCCGCAGGCTTCAAGAACAGCACGAATGCTGCCACCAGCAATAACACCGGTACCTGGCGCCGCTGGTTTAAGCATCACCCTGGCGGCCCCGAAGCTAACGGTCATTTCATGCGGGATAGTAGTCCCGGTAATCGGTACTTTGATTAGATTCTTTCTGGCCGCCGCCCCGCCTTTATTTATCGCCGCGGGCACTTCATTAGCTTTGCCGATGCCGAGGCCGACGTGTCCGTTACCATCCCCGGTTGTCACCAGGGCGCTGAACCTTAGTCGTTTCCCGCCTTTCATTACCTTGGCCACGCGATTGATATTGATTAGTTTATCGGTCAGGACCAGGTCGGTTGTATCTATCTTGCTTATTGCCTTATTCATAAGATTTCAAGCCGTCTCTTTCAGAATTTTAATCCACCTTGTCGAGCCGCCTCAGCGAGGGCTTTAATCCGGCCGTGATATTTATAGCCACCGCGGTCGAAGGTCACCTGGTTTACTCCTTTACCCAGGGCTCGTTTCGCTATCATAGTGCCAACAAGCTCACTTTTACTTGCCTTGGCTTTGCCATTGGTTTCAGTTCTTATTTCGGGGTCAAGAGTTGAAGCTGAGACCATGGTGTGCCCCTGTGAGTCATCAATAACTTGAGCGTAGACATGGTTCAGACTGCGGAAGACACACAGACGAGGCCTCAAGGCTGTGCCCTTCACCTTTAGCCTGACGCGAGCATGTCTCCTGTAACGGGCTAATCTTGGCTTACTCTTTCCCATGGTTACTTCTTACCTACCACTTTACCGGCTTTACCTGGCTTGAGGTGGACTTTCTCTCCGGCGTATCTAATGCCTTTACCTTTATAGGCATCGGGGGGACGAATCTGCCGGATTCTCGCTGCCATCTCGCCGACTACTTCCTTATCAATTCCGGAAACCTTAATCCGGGTTCCCTCTACGGCGAAAGAGGTACCGGGCAGCGGGGATACCTCAACCGGGTGTGAATAGCCAATGCGGAGAGTCAGGTTATCCCCGGTTTTTTCGGCTCGGTAACCCACCCCAACTATTTCCAGATACTTATCAAAGCCGCTGCTTACCCCGGTCACCATATTAGCCAGGAGGCTTCGTGTCAGCCCGTGCATGGAGCGATGTTCCTTATTATCGCTGGGGCGTGACACGATTAAGGTGTTATCGTGCTGATTGATGGACATGTCCGGGTGAAAAGCGCGGCTGAGCTCCCCTTTGGGCCCGGTTGCCGTAACCTTGTCCTTTTTAACACTTACCGTCACTCCTGACGGCACGGTTATTGGCATTCTTCCTATTCTGGACATAATCTATAACTCCGCGCCTGACTTACCATATAAAGCATAAAAGTTCACCGCCGATTCCCTGGCGCCAGGCCTGATGTCCCGTTTTTACCCCTTTGGAGGTAGAAATAATAGCAATACCTAAACCGCCATAAACACGCGGGATTTCTTTCTGCTGAACGTATACCCTTAAGCCGGGCTTACTTACTTTTTCCAGCCCGAAAATAACTGACTGTTTATGGTCATTATATTTAAGGTAGATTTTAATTACCCGGTGTGGCTTACCTCTAAGCACCTCATAATCATTAACGAAGCTCTCCTCCTTGAGGATTCGGGCAATTGAGAGCTTTATCCTTGAGGCTGGTACCAGGACATAATCATGTTTAGCCATAGTGGCATTGCGTATTCGAGTTAGCATATCAGCTATTGGGTCAGATACACTCATATCTATTTTTATCCTTTACCAGCTTGATTTTCTTACCCCCGGAAGTTGACCGGCCAAAGCCAGCTTGCGAAAACAGATGCGGCACAAGCCAAATTTACGAATATAGGCACGAGGGCGCCCACAAACGAAACACCGATGATACTGTTGCACCCTGTATTTGGCGGGACGTTCCGATTTTACAATCATTGATTTTTTAGCCATACTTACTCCGTTTCATCCTTGGCGAAAGGCATGCCGAGTAGTTCCAGCAAATGCCTGCCTTCCTCACCTGTCTTGGCGGTAGTGGCAATTGATATCTCTAGTCCTCGTATCTTGTCTATCCTGTCATAATCTATTTCCGGGAAAAAGATTTGCTCTCTGAGTCCCAGGGTGTAGTTGCCCTGGCCATCAAAGGAGTTCGGGGGAACCCCCTGAAACTCACGCACCCGGGGTAAGACAGCATTCATCAGCTTGTCCAGAAATTGATGCATACGTTCTCCCCGCAGGGTAACCTTTAGCCCGATAGGCATCCCCTCTCTCAACCTGAAGGCAGCGATAGATTTCTTGGCGCGGGTAATCACCGGATGCTGCCCCGAAATTGCGGCTAGTTCGCCTTCGGCGGCTTCAAGAGCTTTGGCATTCTGAATCGCCTCGCCCAAGCCGATGTTAAGTACCACCTTTTCCAAACGCGGTACCTGCATTATGTTTTTATAGCCATAACGTTCCAACAGGGTAGGAACAACCTCTTTTTTATATCGTTCCTTCAAGCGTGACATCTAGTCAATTACCTCTTTGCAGGAGCGGCAAATTCTGACCTTTCTACCATCCTCTAGGAAAGTAAAGCCGATACGGGTAGGGCGGTTACATTTCTGGCAAAACAGCATGACGTTTGAGACACGGATTGGTGCTTCCAAATCTATTATGCCGGCTTGCTTGACCTGCCCCTGGGCTCTAGAGTGCTTTTTGATAAAATTAATCCCTTCAACGATTATCACTTCCTTCTTAGGGTAGGCGAAGCGTACCTTGCCTTTTTTGCCTTTATCCTTACCGGCAATAACGAGCACCGTATCGTTTTTTCTAATATTCATAACCAGCTAACCTCACAGCACTTCCGGTGCCAGGGAGATAATCTTGATAAAATCCTTGTCTCTCAGTTCCCTGGCTACCGGGCCGAAGATTCGGGTTCCCCTCGGATTATTCTTATCAGTAAGAATCACCGCCGCATTCTCATCAAACCTGATGTAGGAGCCATCGGGACGCTGGTAAGGCTGAGCCGTGCGAACAATGACTGCCCTGACCACGTCTCCCTTTTTCGTGGTAGCTCCCGGGATGGCTTTTTTAACGGAAGCGACAATGATGTCGCCCACTCGAGCGTATCTTTTCCGCGTGCCACCCAATACATTAATACACATAATTTCTCGAGCGCCAGTATTATCGGCTGTTTTAAGTCTGGTGTAAGTTTGAATCATATCTACATGTCCTGAAATCTTAGCTTATTTCTTGAGGTTGAATCTCGGCTATTTCTCCCTTGGTTATTATCTCAGCGACCCGCCACTGCTTGTGTCTGGAGAGCGGGCGAGTTTCCGTAATTTTTACCAGGTCTCCTATCTGACACTCATTTTTTTCATCATGAGCCTTATACTTAACCGCTCTGTTAACCGTCTTTTTATATATGGGATAACGCTTGGGTGTTTCTACGGCTACCACCACCGTCTTATCCATTCGGTTATTAACCACGCGACCAAATCTGATTTTACGTCTTTCTTTCATACTGCTACCTTATGCCCAGTTCTTTTTCCCTCATGATTGTCTTGAGGCGAGCGATTTTTCTCTTTACCGTAAGCAGTTCACGATGGTTTACCAGCTGCCTGGTAGACAGGCGAAAGCGGAGGTTAAGTAGCTCCTGATGAGCTTCCTCCAGTTGCTTGGCCAGTTCTCCCTGCTCTAGGGCACGAAATTCATCTAACTTCAACTTTGGCTAACTCCCTTTTACTGGAATCACCGCTACTGGCTCGGCTGGTTTCCCTTACAAAAAATCTGGTAGGTATGGGGAGCTTGTGCGAAGCGAGGCGTATTGCCTCTTTGGCTGTTTTCTCATCAACACCCGCCATCTCAAATAAGATTCTCCCTGCCTTGACCACAGCTACCCAGTGGTCCGGGCTACCTTTGCCACTGCCCATACGGGTTTCCGCCGGCTTTTTGGTAACCGGTTTATCCGGGAAAACACGTATCCACACCTTGCCACCACGGCGAATATGATGAGTAATAGCACGCCTTGCCGCTTCAATCTGTTCACTGGTAAGCCAGACCGATTGCAGTGCTTGCAGACCATAATCACCAAAAAGAGCGGTATTACCCGCCTGGGCATTACCCCGGCGGTGTCCTTTATGTGTCTTGCGATATTTTACCCGTTTAGGTTGCAGCATCTTCTTTCTCTTTCCCGGTTAGTGTCTCGGTTTCAGCCTCGGTAGCTTTTGTTGCCTTTTTGCTCCTTTTCCTCGCTGGCTTAGCCGGTTTTTCGGCCACTTTCTCTTCCACTTTTGCTTCAGCAGGTTCCGGGGCCGTTGGCTTCTCCTCTCGTTCTGCTGGAGCGACTACCTTTTTCCTTCTTCTGGTTGCCGGTTTGGCTGGTTTCTCTTCTGTTTTCGTTTCAGCTGCCACTTCAGCCGCTGCTACGGCAGTCTCTTCAGCTACTGGTTCAGCTAATTTCTTTTCTTTCCTTCTTCTGGTTGCTGGTTTGGCTGGTTTCTCTTCTGTTTTCGTTTCAGCCGCTACCTCAACAGTTTCCATAGCTACTGGCTCAGTCGGTTTTTCTGCTGGTTCGGCGGCAATAGGGAGCTCTGCCTCAGCCGTTTCACCGACGGCCACCTCGGCAGGCATTTCCTCAATTTCTGGTCTCTTCGGTTCGGGAAGGATTTCACCTTTATATATCCAGACTTTTACTCCAATTCGGCCCAGGGTGGTGTGTGCCTCGGTAAAACCATAATCAATATCAGCCCGCAAGGTATGCAGGGGTACTTGCCCCTCATGCATGGTCTGACGGCGGGCTATCTCAGAATCGCCCAATCTACCGGCACAACTGACTCTTACTCCTTTAGCCCCGGCCTGCATAGTGCGGAAAATCGCCTGTTTCATTGCCCTGCGGTAAGCAATGCGGCGCTGAATCTGTTCCGCTATTGTCTTGGCGACCAAATTAGCATCAAGTTCGGGCTGCCGAATCTCCTGGATATTCAGTCTAACTCTCTTGCCAATTAATTTCTCAAGGTGAGAGCTCAGTTCGTCAACGCGCTGTCCTCCCCGGCCGATGACAATACCCGGACGGGCAGTGTGTATGCTTACTGAAATCTCCTTGGCCTGGTGGTCAATCTCCACCAAAGAGATAGCCGCATCGGCATACTTGGATTGGATAGCCTGCCGAAGCTTCAAATCTTCATGCAATGACTCGGCATAATGCGTATCGGCATACCATTTTGCTTGCCAGTCCTGTATGACACCAAGTCTAAAACCTAGCGGATGAACCTTACGACCCAATTATCCCTCCTGGTCAGCAACAATAACTGTAATATGACTGGAACGTCGGCGAATACGGTTAACTCGCCCTCGAGCCGCGGGACGAAACCTCTTCAGTGTTTGCGCCTCGTCAGCGAAAATTCTAATAATTTTTAAGTCCGATGGTATCATTTGAAAATTATTCTCGGCATTTGCCGCCGCTGATTTCACCACTTTGGCGACAAACCGGGCATTTGGTGTCGGGGCAAATTTGAGCATGGTCAATGCGTCATCCACCTTCTTACCTCGCACCATATCTACTAGCGGGCGTACCTTGCTCGCTGGTATACCAGTGTTTTTAACTACTGCTCTTACTTCCATTTTATAACCTGCTTGAACTAAGTAACCCTGAACCTATCGTTGCTTTACCTGAGAGGTTCTTTCCGACCTACCGGCGTGTCCTCTAAAGGTTCGAGTTAGAGCAAACTCACCTAATTTATGTCCCACCATATTTTCGGTGATAAAAATAGGCACATGCCTCCGGCCATCGTGTACGCCAACAGTAAGCCCTACCATCTGGGGCAGGATGGTGGATGAGCGTGCCCAGGTTTTGATAACGGCCTTCTGACCGGACCTGATAACCGCCTCTACCTTTTTGAGCAGTTTGGCGTCAATAAATGGCCCCTTCTTAACCGACCTTGACATTTCTTACCTCTATTTACCTTTTTTACGTTTGACTATCAACTTATCGGAAGCTTTTGGCTTGCGGGTTCGATACCCCAGCGCTGGTTTGCCCCAGGGCGTTTTCGGTCCCGGCATGCCTATCGGGCTTCTGCCTTCACCGCCACCATGAGGGTGGTCGCGTGGTGACATTGCTGACCCCCTTACAGTTGGTCGCCAACCCATTAAACGCTTACGCCCCGCCTTGCCCAACTCAATGTTTTGATGGTCAACATTCCCCACCTGACCGATGGTCGCCAGGCAATCGCTGCGAATACGCCGCATCTCACCGGATGCCAGGCGGACTAGGGCATATTCACCTTCCTTTACCATTAGCTGTGCGGCGGTCCCGGCGCTCCTTACCAGTTGCCCGCCTTTCCCCTTGTTCAACTCAATGTTATGGATTAGAGTGCCAGTCGGAATTAGCCTTAAAGGCAAAGCATTTCCTGGCTTTACTTCAGCATCGCTGCCGGCTAGTATAGTATCCCCGATATTGAGTCCCATCGGGGCAAGTATATAGCGTTTTTCGCCATCAACGTAATAAAGAAGGGCGATGCGTGCCGAGCGGTTGGGGTCATATTCAATCGACGCCACTCTGGCTGGAATACCCACTTTATCACGTTTGAAGTCAATAATGCGTATCCTGCGCTTCACACCACCACCCCGATGGCGAACGGTAATTCTGCCTTGATTGTTACGTCCGCCCCGCTTCTTCAACGGCAGGACCAGTGATTTCTCCGGCTTACCTCTGGTTATTTCTTCAAATGTAGAGCCACTCATCCCCCGTCTGCCGGGAGAGGTTGGTCGATATACCTTTAATGCCACTCAGTTTCCCCCTTCATAAAGTCTAGACCCCTTCAAAGAATTCTATCTTATTTCCTGGCCTGAGGGTGACCACTGCCTTTTTCCAGGGTTGAGTTAAAATCACCCTTCTACCCACTCTTCTTGTCTTACCAGATACTGAGGTCACGTTAACCGCAGTCACCTTGACCTTAAATGCCTTTTCTACAGCCTGCTTGATCTGTGGCTTGTTGGACTCTTTAGCTACTTCAAATACATATTTATTTTGCGCTTGCAGCAAGGTATTCTTCTCGGTTATTAGCGGCCGGCGCAATACCTCATAAAGATGCATGCTTCACCTCTTCCGCCAATTTCTCACCCCATAGCTGTTCTGCTTTGCGCACCGCATTTACTGTCATCAATAGCATCTTATGGTTGAGGATATCAAGGACATTTAGTATATTAACCGGTATTGTCTTGATTCTCTTCAGGTTGCGAGCTGATTTTATGACGTTTTCCTCCGACTCGGGGGTAACGACAAGAGTTGAGGAATCCACTCCTAGGGCGGTCAAAATTTGTATCATCTGCTTCGTTTTCGGTTCCTCTATTTTCAGTTCCTCTAGAACTTTGAGTTCTTCTTCTCTGGCCTTTGCCGAGAGGACACACCTCAGGGCTAATCGGCGCATCTTTTTCGGCATGGCTTGACGGTAGTCCCTTGGCTTTGGGCCGAAAGCAATGCCGCCACCACGGCGCAATGGCGACCGCCGGCTGCCTGCCCGGGCGTTGCCGGTACCTTTCTGACGAAATAACTTTCGGCTGCTACCAGAAACTTCGCTTCTGGTCTTGGTCGACGCAGTTCCCTGGCGGGCATTTGCCAGTTGCCTTACCATCGCCTGATGCACTAAGCCCTCATTAAATGGTACCGCAAAAACGTAGTCGTTGATTTCAATGTGGTCGACCACTTCCCCGGTAAGGTTGTAGACTGGAACCTGCACTTCCTTACTTCCCCCTGCCCGATTTCTTTATCAGTAGTAAACCGTTCCTGCCTCCGGGTACCGCTCCCTTAATCAGCAATAGGTTGCGGTTAGGGTCGGCTTCACATATCTCTAGATTACGCGCCGTCACCTGTTTATTCCCCATATGCCCCGCCATGCGCAGTCCCTTGAATACTTTGCCGGGAGAGGCACTGGCGCCCACAGAACCCCGGGCACGGTGTCGGTCAGACTGCCCGTGCGTTTTGGGACCACCCGCAAAGTGGTAGCGTTTTACCACACCGGCAAAACCCTTACCTTTTGATACCCCGGTGATGTCCACCAGGTCGCCGGTCTTAAACAGGCTAACATCAATCTTTTGCCCGGTCTCAATATCTTTAGCGTTATTTAACCTGAACTCTCGTAAATACTTAAATTGCCCCAGTCCCTTGAGATGCCCTCGCTGGGGAGACTTGAGTCGCTTGGCTTCACCAAAGCCAAGCTGAATGGCATTGTAGCCATCTTTATCCACGGTTTTTAACTGGGTAATGACGCATGGCCCAGCCTCAATGGCAGTTACTGCCGCCACTTTGCCGTCGTCCCCGAATATTTGGGACATACCCAGTTTTTTGCCTATAATCTCTTGCGTCATATCCCTAGTTCTCTCAGAGTGGTTTATCTTTATAACTTGATATCTATTTCAACCCCTGAGGGTAAATTTAACTTGGTTAAGGCGTCTATGGTTTTGGAGGTCGTCTCAACAATATCAATGATACGCTTGTGAGTTCTAATCTCAAATTGCTCCTGTGAGTCCTTGTCTATAAACGGTGAGCGAATAACGCTGAACTTCTGAATATGGGTAGGCAGCGGTACCGGTCCAACCACGACGGCTCCGGTACGCTCAACGGCATCTACTATTTGTAGAGCCGATTGGTCAACTATCTTGTGGTCAAAGCCCTTCAGCTTGATACGAATCTTCTGCTTAGGCATTTTTTTTACCTGCCGCCTGTCCTGTAATTTCGTCGACCAATTCCGCTGGCAGCCCTTTGTATTGAAAGAATTCCAGGGAATGGGTCGCCCTGCCCTGAGTAAGTGACCTGAGCCTGGTGGGATAGCCGAAGGTCTCAGCCAGGGGTATGAAGCAGTGGATAGCGTACATTTCACCCTGAGACTCGACCTTCTCAATGTGTCCTCTCTTGGCATTAAGGTCGCCAATAATATCACCGAGGAATTGTTCTGGGGTAACCACTTCCAGCCTCATAATCGGCTCCAGAAAGACAGGTTTAGCTTTCTTGACCCCATCCCTCAATGCCATTGAACCGGCCATCTTGAAAGCCAGCTCTGAAGAGTCAACATCATGGTAACTACCATCATAAAGGGTAGCTTTAATATCAACTACCGGATAGCCAGCTAGCACCCCGGTTTCCATTGCTTCTTTAATGCCCAGCTTAACCGCGGGAATGTATTGCTTGGGTATAGTGTTGCCTTTAATGCTGTCTACGAATTGAAAGCCGCCGCCGCGCTCCGCAGGCTCAAGCTCAAGAAGGACGTGACCATATTGGCCATGCCCCCCTGTTTGCCGAACAAATTTTCTTTCAATTTGCACTGGCGCGGTAATCGTCTCCTTATAGGCAACGCGCGGTTTGCCCACCTTTGCCCATACCCCAAACTCACTGATTAATCTGTTGACGATGACTTCTAGGTGGAGCTCACCCATACCGGAAATCACCGTTTGCCCGGTCTCCTGATTGTAAGCTACTTTGAAAGTAGGGTCTTCTTCGGCTAGTTTCTGCAAGGCCCCTCCCATTTTGTCCTGGTCGGCTCTTGTTTTGGGCTCAATGGAGATGGATAGCACCGGTTCAGGGAAGCGGATGGATTCAAGTAACAGCGGTTGCGAAATACTACACAGGGTATCGCCCGTAAAGGTATTCTTGAGGCCTAATGTTGCGATAATGCTTCCCGTATCAGCCTCATCCACTTCTTCACGCCGGTTGGCATGCATCAGTAACAGGCGCCCGATGCGCTCCCGTTTGTCCCGGGTGGCGTTATATACCTGCCCGCTCACTTCCACTCTGCCGGAGTAAACTCTGAAATAGACCAATCTGCCGACAAATGGGTCGGCAACCACCTTAAAGGCTAGTGCCGAAAAGGGGGCTTCATCGCTGGCCGGGCGGGTTATTTCGGTTCCCCGCTTGGTATCAATAGCCCGTACCGGAGGCATATCCAGCGGAGAGGGCAGATAGCTGACTATCGCATCAAGTAGTGGCTGGATAGCTTTATTCCTCAGGGCACTGCCGCAGAGGATGGGCACCCCTTTATTAGCTAAAGTTACCCGCCTCAGGGCTTCTCTTAGTTCAGAGGGAGTAATTTTACTACCCTCAAGATAGGCTTCCATAATCTGGTCATCGCTTTCCGCCAGTTTTTCAATCAGTGCCTGGTGCAGTTCAGTGCATCTTGCCTGTTCCGAGTCCGGGATAACTATCTCTTGTGGCTCTGAATCCGGTTTCCCGTCAAAGTACCACGCCTTGTTCTCCACGAGGTCAATAATTCCCTCGTAGGAGCTTTCAGCACCTAAAGGGAGCTGTACCGGAAGAGGCTTGGCCTTTAAGCGCTGTTCAATCATAGCCAGGGTTCGGTTAAAATTAGCACCGACTCGGTCCATCTTATTGATAAAGCAGATTCTGGGCACGCTATATCGGTTAGCCTGGCGCCAGACTGTCTCTGATTGCGCCTCAACTCCGGCCACGCCGTCAAAAACCACTACTCCACCGTCCAGCACTCTGAGACTGCGCTCTACCTCAGCGGTAAAATCAACGTGTCCCGGCGTATCAATAATATTGATGCGGTGGTCCTGCCAGTAGCAGGTGGTAGCTGCCGCGGTGATGGTAATGCCGCGTTCCCGCTCCTGCTCCATCCAGTCCATCACGGCGGTACCGGTATCTACCTCGCCAATCTTGTAGGTACGGCCGGTATAATAGAGTATCCGTTCCGTGACGGTGGTCTTACCGGCGTCAATATGGGCAATGATGCCTATATTTCGGATTTTTTCTAGGGGAAAACTTCTGGCCACGGTTCTCGCCTCGGTTGATATTGGTCTTTTTAGTGTAACATTGGAACTAGTAATAGCTAACCTCTCTACCATCTATAGTGGGCAAAGGCTCTATTGGCCTCAGCCATCTTATGCGTGTCCTCACGCTTTTTAATCGTTGTGCCTTGCCCCTGCAAAGCATCAAAGAGTTCATCCGCCAGCCTTGCGGTCATAGATTTACCTCTCCTGGCTCGGGATGATTTTAACAGCCAGGTTAAAGCCAGAAAGAGACCGCGTTCTGGCCGAACTTCCACTGGCACCTGATAGGTAGCTCCGCCGACACGGCGGGGTTTGACTTCGAGCAGGGGAGTGGCATTCTTAACCGCCTGTTCGAGAGCCGTAACCGGGTCTTTTCCTGCCTGCTGTTCCAGTAGTTGCATGGCATCGTAGATAATGCTCTCGGCGGTTCTCTTTTTACCACTCGTCATTATTTTATTAATCAACTTAGCTACCGTTACATTATGGTACTTGGCATCTGGTGCTACTTCTCTTTTTATCGATTGCGCTCGTCTTGGCATTTTTAGCTCCCGTATTTAGGCAGTCTCTGCCTTTTCTCTGGCTAGTTTGCTTCCATACTTGCTGCGGCCCTGGTGGCGGTTGACTACCCCGCTGGTGTCCAGTGCTCCTCGGACAATGTGGTAGCGAACACCCGGCAAATCTTTCACTCTTCCGCCGCGAATCAGCACTACCGAGTGTTCCTGCAACTCATGCCCCTCGCCGGGAATATAAGCGGTTACTTCCATCGTGTTAGTCAGCCGTACTCTGGCTATTTTGCGTAAGGCTGAATTGGGCTTTTTGGGGGTGGTAGTCCTGACCTGAGTACAGACCCCGCGCTTCTGTGGCGAGCCCTTTCCCTCCATCATCCTATTCTTCAAAGCGTTGTAGGTAAAACGCAATGCCGGCGATTTGGTCTTCTTGGTGACCCTCTTACGCCCTTTACGAATAAGCTGGTTGATTGTCGGCACTTTTCTCCTCCTGCCCTACAATTTTAATGGATGAGCCTTGGCTCATCCAAAAAAGGTTACGATAGATTGACTAATGTACTTCAATCTATCAATTAAGGCTGATTACCAAATACCAAAACTCAAGTTTATCACAACGGATATTAATTGTCAACATATGCAAGCTGCTCAGGTTACGCTAGATGTCAGCCAGGAGTTTTCGCATACCCTTCCCATTCTGCTTGCACCATTGATAAATGATGTCTAAATCAAAACCAATGCAGAAATGGCGAACTCCCATGTCAATAAATTCCTTCGCCTGTTCAAAGCTATCTATTTCCACTCGGGGATGGACGCCCTTCTTTAGCGCGAGCTCTATCATTTCTCGCTCCTTTCCCTGTACTTCGGGAATTTCCCACTGTCCCGGCTTGCCAAAGCTGATGGCATAGTCGCAGGGACCAAATTGAACCATATCTACTCCCTTGACTGATAGTATCTCTTCTAGCTGCTCCATAGCGCTCACCTTCTCAATCATGACCGCAATCACTGCTTCCCTCTGAGCCTTGGCCCATGCCTCATTGCCAATTTCAACGAAGTAACCGCCGCTTCGCCGTACGGCACAGCCCTGAAATCCGCCGTCCTGGGGCGTTGCCGGTCTCACGGCACGGATACACTCCCTGACCTCTTCCGCTGAATAGCAGTCGGCGAAAAGTATGTTCTGAATCCCGGCTCCCAGTGACCGGGTGGTAATGAATGTCCGTGGCTCCGGCTCCACCTTCATCATTGAGGACATATGGGGGAACAATTCCACGGCTCGGGCGAAGTTGTCTATTGCGGGAAGGCTCCAGGAGGCATATTGTCCGCTTAGCTCAATGTAATCGAAAACACCGGAATGACCGATTACCTCGGCAATCTCAGGTGACATGGTTACCATGTGAGTGCCGATGGTTGGCTTCCCCGCGTCCAAGAGTTCTCTGAGTTGGTTTTTTCTCATTACGTTCTCCCTTCATTATGAACTATTTTAAAGATAGGTTTTTAGCTTTTTCGTTCTCCTCAGGTATTCTAATGTTGCCGCTTTGGCTTCTCGCTTCAGCGTAGAGTTCAGCGGCTTTAAAGGAACTTCTTACCAGAGGCGCCGAGGCAACCTGCACAAATCCCATGTCCCTGCCTGTATGCTCATATTCGGTAAACTCTTCGGGAGGAATAAATCTGGCTATTGGGTGGTGCTGGGGGGAAGGCTGCAGGTACTGACCGATGGTCAGCAGGTCGCAGCTGGCTTCTCTCAGATTATTCATCGCATCAATTACTTCCTCTCTGGTTTCGCCTAATCCCAGCATCAGGCCAGACTTGGTAGCTATTTCCGGGGCCAGTTTTTTCACCCTGGAGAGAAGTTCAAGAGAACGCTTGTAATCCGCACCCGGCCTGACCTCCGGGTAAAGGCGGGGAACAGTTTCTATATTATGGTTGATAACCTCGGGGTGAGCTTCGACTACCATTTTAAGCGCTTCCGCTGAACCAAGAAAATCTGGTACCAGAACCTCAACAATAGTATTTTGCCTCTTCTGGTGAAGTGTATTGATTACTCTGACAAATTGGGCGGCGCCCCCGTCAGGAAGGTCGTCCCTGGTGACTGAAGTTATGACGATATAGCTCAGGTTAAGTTTCTCTACGGCCTCAAGTAAATGCCGGGGCTCCTGCTCATCAACCGGGGTAGGGTGCCCTTTCTTTACCGCACAGAAAGTACAACGTCGGCTGCATACATCGCCGAGGATTAGAAAGGTGGCGGTGCCTTCGGAGAAGCACTTGTGGATATTCGGACAGCGGGCACTTTCGCAGATGGTATGCAGGTTTAGACCATCAAGAAGCCCTTGCATAGTTGACATAATTTTCGGGTCGGCAAGCTTTTGCTTGAACCAGGGCGGCAGTCTTCCTTTCATCGATACTCCTTGTCAGTTCATCTGTTGCCAATTCTAAGCGGACATTAAAAACGTCGGCAAAATGGGCTAGCAGTCTCTCGGTTACTGTTGCTATTGGTATCTCTTGACCGAGCAGGTGTGCCATGGATGTCGCTTTTCGGTCGGTAAAACCGCACGGGTTTATCAGTGAGAAATGCGCCAGATTCGGGTTCACATTGAGCGCAAAACCGTGCATGGTAATCCATTTTTTAACCCGGAGTCCAATGGCGGCAATCTCTTCACCTTCCACCCAGACCCCGGCGTGGTTGCTATCTCTGCCCGACTTTATGGAAAAGTCGTTGAGAGTCCTTATCAGCACTTCCTCCAGCTTATGAAGGTATTTATGGGCATCTTTCCCGCGCTCCCTCAAATCAAAAATAGGGTAACCAACAATTTGGCCGGGACCGTGATAGGTAACATCGCCTCCCCGGTCAACAAAGACCAGAGAGACTTTTTCCCTGGCTAGATGTGTCGGAGAGGCAAGGACGTTCTCTAATTTACCCGATTTGCCGATGGTAATAGTGGGCGGATGCTCCAGGAGAAGAAGTGTGTCGGCTATCCGGCCATCCAATCGCTCATCAAGAAGTTCCCTCTGCAGTTGATAAGCCTCGCCATATTCAATTAGTCCGGGCTGGTAAACGAGACACCGCATTATTTTATCCAAAGCTGCCACCTACTTTTTAGCTAGAAAATGTATTGTCTCCCCACTAACATCCAGTGCTGCTTCCCGGAGTGCTTCAGAGAGGGTAGGGTGGGCATGCACGGTGGCGACAATTTCCTGCGGGGTGGCATCCATCTTCATGGCTAAAGCAGCTTCGGCGATGAGGTCGGTAGCCCGCGGTCCAGCGATGTGGACACCCAGTATCTGACCGTACTTCTGCTCGGCGATTATTTTTATCAGACCCTGCCTCTCGCCCAGAATAGTAGCCATGCTGTTGGCGGAGAAGGGGAATTTGCCGACCTGTACCTGATATCCCTGGGCAGTTGCCTCTTCCTTGGTAAGGCCCACGCTGGCGAGTTCCGGCAGCGTAAAGGTGCATCGGGGGACTGCCTGATAATCAATGGTTGAATTTTTGCCCAGAGCATTTTCCGCGGCAACTGTTCCTTCTTCCATGGCAACATAGGCGAGCATTATGCCGCCAATAGCATCGCCGGCGGCGTAAATATTGGGCGCACTGGTCTCCATACGTTCATTCACTTGGATTCCACCCTTGCCCGCTGCCACCCCAGCCTGGTCAAGGCCCAGACCATCTACGTTTGGTATATAGCCCACGCCAATAGCGACGATTTCAGTTTTCACTTTCTGCTCACCCTCAGCGGTAGAGATAGTGGCTGTCTTTCCTCCCGCGCTATCCTCAATGCTGGTGACCTTGGCTCCCTCGTATAGCTGAACCCCGTCTTCTTTGAGGGCATGCGCCAGGACGGTGGTTAGCTCGGCGTCTTCTGCGGGCAGGATATGGGGCAGCATCTCCACTATCGTTATCTTGCCGCCCAGCTTGGCCAGTATAGTCGCCATCTCCACCCCGATAACGCCACCACCTATCATCAGCAGACTCCTGGGCACGTAGTCCAGGTCAAGGATACTCTCGGCATCTATTATTCCCTTGGGGCTATCAGCGCCGGGGATGGGTAGTTTTATTGGCTTGGCACCGGTAGCCAGAAGAATCTTTTTTGACCGAATGGTCTGTTTCTCTCCCTGCCCGGTGTCTACTTCTACTTCTCTTGAAGGCGTTAATGTAGCTCGTCCTTTGATAACTTCAACTTTATTCCCGTTCAGGAGGCTCTGGACACCGCCGACAAGCGTGGCCACGGTTCGGCTTTTACGGGACTGCATTTTAGCCAGGTCAAAGCTGACCTCCGTCGCCTTTATACCAAATTGCTCGGCATTTTTCATTGTCTGGTAGAGTTCCACGCTGTGTAACAGGGATTTTGAGGGGATGCATCCCCGATTGAGGCAGGTTCCTCCCAGCTTATCGTTTTCAATTACAGTGACCTTGCCGCCCAGCTGTGCCGCCCTTATTGCGGCGACATAGCCCGCCGGCCCGCCACCGATTACGACTATATCTCTTTCTTCCACTCGTTTCCTCCCTCTTTTAAGCTAACAAAATGGTCGGGTTTTCCAGGGTGCTAATCAGGCTTGACATAAATTTGGCTGCCACCGCGCCATCTATTACCCGGTGGTCATAGGTGAAGCTATAGGTCATTATCGGGCTGATTACCATTTGTCCATCCCTGGCTACCACTCTATCAGTGATGCTGCTGACTCTCAGAATTGCCGACTCTGGCTGGTTTATAATGGCGGTCTCAAAAGTCCAGCCGCCACCGAGGGTGCCCAGGTTGGTCAGGGTGAATGTGCCCCCGCTTATTTCCTCGGCGGTCAGTTTCCCGGCTCTTGCTTTTTCCACCAGTGTCCGTGCCGTCTGACTTATCTCGGTAAGAGATTTCTGGTCGGCATTCCGTACCACCGGGACAATAAGCCCTTCATCCAGAGCCACGGCGACACCAATGTTTATGTCTTCCCAGACTTGAATCTCGTTGTCTATTATGCCCGAATTGATTATCGGGTGGTCTTTGATTATCTGAGCAATGGCGAAAACGAATATATCGGTGTAGGTAATTCTGGTGCCGATAGCCTTTTCCTGACTAAGGAAATTATTTCGCAGCTTCACCATCTCGGTCATATCTATCTCGCCCATGCTGGTCAGCTGGGCGGCTATGGAGAGGCTTCGGTGCATATGCTCAGCGATTGCTCCCCTCATCCCCGTAAGTGGTATGGTGGTCTTCACTTTTCTCTCTGCGGAGACCTCTACCGGGGGTGCCGCCTCTTTGGTAGCGATTGCTTCTTCAATATCTTCCCTGATAATTCTCCCGTCGGGTCCCGTGCCCGCTATCTTGGTTATGTCTACGGCGTGTTCCTCAGCCAGCTTTCTGGCAACCGGGGAAATTCGTATCCTTTCCCCCCTTCTTTCCGCGGCGACTGCCTCTCTTGGTGGAGCAGCTTCAACCGGTGGAGCCTCCGCTACCTCAGCGGCTTTGGCTGGTATTTCCCCGGGTGCTTCTTTCGGTAAGGCTGCCAGTTCCTCTTTCGTTTCGGCGAGCAGGCCTATCACGTTGCCCACCGGTGCCGTATTGCCTTCCCCGAGCAGGATATGGACAAAGCCTGACGCTGCGGCTTCCACGTCAGTTCTTATCTTTTCGGTCTCAATAACCACCACAACCTGGTGTTCTTCTACCCACTCTCCTTCTTTAAACTTCCATTCAATTATGGTAGCATCCGCCACCGCCATGCCGACACGTGGTATCTTTATTTCTGTAGCCATTTCTCTCCTCTCAACTCTCGTTTTTGAAAAAGCCCTTCCCCGCCGCCTCCCTGATAGTTCTCCCTATATCAACAACCGGTGGTCCATCGCTTTGGAGCTTAACCTTTATCTTATCGGAAGCCTTTACTGTAATCTCCCTCTCGCCATCCAGCGCGATAACTGAAGGCTTGTAAGTTACTTCAACCTCTTCACCGGGTGCTAAAATTTTCCACTCCTCAATCCCGACTTCACTTATTATACCAGGTAGCACTGCGGCTTTTACTTTTAGACTCCCGTTACCCAGCTTCAGGTACATCCCGTCTTCATCATTTGCTCCCAGGGGATGTAAATTTCCTCCGATGCTGGTCATGCCCATATTGGTTGGCTCGGCCCTGGTGCAGATAATCTGTTTTACCTCGGGTAATTTCCAGATGGCTCGGGAACCAATGAAGAGCTGATTTAAAACTACCGCATCAATCAGGGCCATGTCAATTTCGCTACCATCTTTTATAATAACCAGTCTTTTTTGGGTTTGGATGGCTTTCTTACCATCAACGTATTTTTGGGCAATGATTCCGGCAGCAAGTCCGGCTGAGGTTGCCTCAATCATCACCGGGAAGACATTATTGGTGCCGGTGGAGACCGGGACCAGAGGGATAGTCCGGTTTCCTTTGGCTACGTCCCGGTTGGTGCCATCACCACCCAGCGTGACGATGCACCCGACCTCCAGTTCAGCCATCAGTTCCGCAGCTAAAGTGGAATCTTGGCTCATACCGGTTACCGGCATGTCTATTATTGATGTCTTGGCCCTGATACTGTTTCTCCCTATCCCGCCGAGAGCCCTTTGCCCGAGGCCGTAATAATCCGGCATGATTAAAATCTCATTTATCCCCGTGGCATCCACGCCCAGGATTAGCCTCCTCAGTTGATTGATTTTCTCGGTGTTGTCCATAATGCTGGCATATCCCACCAGTCGTCTGATGTCTTTTCCCGAGGCCGGGTTGGCAATGATGCCCACTTTGCTCATGTTACTCAACTCTGCCAGACTATCTCCGTTAGTATATTTTCACGGGTGAACCTAATAAACAGGCGTAAGGCTGGGCGTTAACTTCCCTCACTTTTTGCCCAGCAGGTGGCAGTTGACACAGCTGGGCATGGGTTCGTCTTTCAAGGCAGCGACCACGTTCTCCGCCGCCAGTAAGTCCATTTGTAATCTGGACGCGTGGCTGCCGCCGGCAATATGAGGTGAGATAATGATATTGTCCAGAGTCAGCAGCGGGTCATCAGGCGCGATTGGCTCCTCCTCGGTGACGTCTATTGCGGCACCGTGTATCTGTTTACTTTTTAGGGCTTCATAGAGTGCCTTCTGGTCAACCACGCTCCCTCTGGCGGTATTAATCAGTATTGCGGTTGGTTTCATGCTGGCGAGTTCCTTCGCTCCTATCAGGTGCCGATTCTCCTTGTTCAGCGGCACGTGAATGCTGACAAAGTCAGACCTGCCAAGCAGTGTTGGGATGTCCTGAATATATTCAGTGCCGAGCTCTGCTTCGTGCGGACTGCGTACAATGTCATGGTAAAGAACCTTCATTGAAAACCCCTTTGCCCGCCTGGCCACGCCGGCACCTATTCTCCCCAGCCCGATAATGCCCAGTGTCTTATGGTGGACATCATCGCCTAGTAAAGGCACCCCCATGGGGCCCCATTGTTTCCATTCTCTTTTGACGGTGGTGTTGATTGCTTCCACCACTTTTCTGGCGTATGCCAGCATCAGGGCAAAAGCGAAATCAGCCGTGCTCTCATCAACCCCGCGCGGGGCATTGCTTACTTTTACGCCTCTCCTGGCGCACTCTTCGGCATCTATGTTATCGAAGCCTATGGCACGGTGCCCGATCACCTTGAGCTTTGGGGCAGCATTCAGAAAGGCGCTGTCCACCTTGTCCAGCCAGAGCAGAAGCCCTTCTTTATCGGCTATGTGGCGAAAAAGCTCTTCACGGGACGGGGCTTCTTCTTGCTGCCATGCGCTCACATCGGCATGCGGGGTAATCAGGTCAATAGCTTCCTGACCTATCCTTCGGCTGATGAAGACTTTTGGCATATCATACCTCTCTATATTATTATCTTGCCTTCAAGAGTGAAAGCAGGAACCAAAAACCGTCTTAACTAGCTGCCGGTAAAATATATATTTTTGCCGGTTACCGATAGTGGTATGCCCATAACAAGGTCAGCGTCCATGAGCTTGGTTCTGCGGGCGGTGGCGCCGATGGAATACATAATACGGTTGTCAATGTTGAGTTCGCTGGCGGTTTTGACTGCCGAGCCGAGGGCAATGCCTAGGTCTAGGCTCTGCATGTGGCACATGGGGCCGCGCATCATGCCCTGGTCTATCTTCTTTGCTTTCACCATGGCGGTGCAGTTCAGACCGCAGGCGCCGCAGTTCAGCGGGTCCGCCATCCGCTTGGGCTCGCCGGTGACGCCTATAAGCAGTACCGCCGCCGATTGTCTGACATGCTCGGCATTTCGTTGAAAAAAGGCGAGCCTTTCCGGGTCCTCACGGGAGATTTCCTCCATGGCTGCGGCCAGTTTCTCCAGTTCCTCCCTTTCGTGCAGGATGAGCGTTTTAATTGAGTCCAGGCCCCTGGTTTTGGGGGCGGTTCGGGCGCTTATAGCCATCAATCTGGCTACTTCAAGTACTGCTTCTCTTTCCGCTGCCACCGAATCTATACGCGCCATCTAGCACCTCCTTTTCTCTATCTAAATGATACCGGCTGTTATCTTGTTTGGTGCCTCGGAGAGTTGCGTTAATCACTTCTAACTTGCTACTATCTTTTATTCTACTACTTTTATTCTACTACTTTATCACGCTGAATAGCCACGTTGTCTTGGTGATAGGATTTTGGGACTGAGACGCCTGATTTTACAGATGTATCATTGAACATAAAAAAGCCAGGTTCTCAGGAAGTGAGGCAGAGGACTCTGACCTTCCGGCTCAAAAGTGCGCCGGAATTTTACCAAGGGTTCTTGCGTTACTCTTACCGCTGCCTACTCGTCCCAGTGACCCATATCGGCGATTGCCTGGCAGAGGACATCCACGGCGCGCTCGGCATTGCTCATATCTGCCACTTCAGAGGGTGAATGACAGTATCTCCTGGCTACTGACATAATGGTGGAGTCCATTTCCGGGTTTTCATCGTAAGCGATGCTATGGTCAGCAAATGTCCTGGTGGCTACGTCGACGTGAAAGGGGATGTTCAGTTTCTTGGCGGTGTCTATGAGTAGCTTATTCAGTCGTGGGCTGGCAAAATTTACCACTGCCGGATAGATTCTATCGGCGGGCTGGGCGAAAGAGAGCCGGCGCACCCCCAGGCCTGTGCGCATGGGAAAGGTCTTGTTGATGTCAGGAATCGCATCCTGAGCAAAACCGGTATCCAGGGCGATAAGCCAGTCTGGCGTAATCTGCCTGAGAACGTGCCTGATACCGAAGCTACCTATCTCTTCTTGGACCGAGCCAACAAAATAGATGTCGTGCCTTGGTGCCTTGGTCAGCCTTCGGGCTACCTCAACCATGATGGCACAGCCGACTCGGTCATCAATAGAATGGCTGGCCAGTATCGTTTTATTATCATCCAGCCACCGTGATGGTGAGGCAAAAACGATGGGGTCGCCTACCGAAACGAACTTCTGCTGGTCACCGACGTCTATCCACAGCGTTATTTCACCACCGCCCGCGAAATGAGCACTGCTGGCGCAAACCACGCCGGGAATATCCCGCTCGGCACCCAGGATGAGCACCGGGGTGCTGGGCAGATTGCGAAAGTCAATCCAGCCCAGTTTGTCAAACCAGACGTATTCGTCAACTTTCTGCACCACCATGCTGACCTGGTCCATATGGGCGACCAGCGCCAGCGAGTGTTTTCCCTCAGTACCTTTCTTCCTGGCGATGAGATTGCCCATCTTATCAATATTGATTTCATCGGCGTAGCCCTCCAGCAGTTCCTTGAGCCGATTGGCTACCCGTCCCTCAAATCCCGATGGTCCCGGAATCTGTATTAACTCGAAAACTAAATCGCCAATCATTTTCACACCCCCTTTTACACCTCTTGAATTCGTTTGAACAGCAATCATAGCATTGCTTTTCTTCCTGTGTCAAATCCGAAATGGATGGTGTGCCAGATGTTCAGCGGTTTACACACCGCCGGGGATTCTGCTAGAATATAAGATTAAAAATGGAGGTTTATTATGCCCAAACAGATTATCGGTACCATACCAGGAGTACCTATCGCAAAAGCTACGAAAGCTGGCGCCTATATTTTCCTCTCGGGTCAAATTGGTTCCGTAGATGACAAAGGCAATGAGCTAAAAGGCATAGAGGCCCAGACCAGACAGGCTATGGAGAACATGAAAGGCCTTTTAAAAGAAGCCGGGGCATCTATGAGTGATGTAGTAAAGGTCACCGTTTTCTTGGTAAATGTTAATGATTTCGCCAAGATGAACGAAGTCTACAAAAGCTCCTTTACCGAAGACTACCCGGCACGTTCAACGGTGGTCGTCGCTGCTTTAGCACGCCCTGAGGTACTGGTTGAAATAGAAGCCATTGCCTACCGCCCGTAGTCCTGTTTGGTAACAGGCAAATACCTGCATAACCTTATATCCTGTAAACGTATCTGATGTAGGCATTATACTTATCTTTCCGCTTCCCAGTGGGGTATAAGTGGCACTTGTTTTCATTTGGAAGCCAGTCAATTTATGGGCTATCTAGTTTGTGCTATACTTAAGATGAAGCCAGCGTAGCTCAGGGGTAGAGCAGCGGTTTCGTAAACCGCCGGTCGATGGTTCGAATCCATTCGCTGGCTCGGGTAGTTTTGGGACGGTGCGGAAAAATGGCTGGCTTGCTTTTTGGAACCGCAGGTACTCCCCACAGCGCTAAGCCTCAATCCACTATCGGCGGTATTGAGCGCATTGCCGAACTGGGGCTCGGCTGCATGGAGGTTGAATTTGTCCGGGGAGTGAAGATGGGTGAGGGGGCGGCTCGCCTGGTTGCTGACGTGGCTACCCAAAAAGGCGTCAGGTTGTCGGCTCACGCTCCATATTTTATCAACCTTAACGCCCACGAGCTGGAAAAGATAAGGGCCAGCCAGGACCGGATTCTGCAAACCGCTCGCATTGCGGCGCTGTGCCATGCTGAAAGCGTGGTTTTCCACCCCGCCTTTTATCTTGGTGACCCTCCGGAAAACGTCTACCATGCGGTTAAAAAACATCTGGAAGAAGTCTTGAACCAGCTAAAGCGGGAAAATAACCCGGTGTGTATCAGGCTGGAAGTTACCGGTAAAGGCACTCAGTTCGGAACTGTGGAGGAGGTGTTAAGTCTTAGCGCTGAGCTTGAAGGGGCAGCCCCCTGTATTGACTTTGCTCACTGGCATGCCCGGACCGGAGAGTTCAATTCCTATTCGGAGTTTGCCTCTATTTTGCTCCAGATCAGAGAGCGGTTAGGCAGCAGCGCCCTGAGTAATATGCATATCCATGTTTCCGGGATTCATTACGGTAAAAAGGGAGAATTAAAGCACCTGGACTTGGAAGAATCAGACTTCCACTATGCTGAACTCCTCGCCGCCCTGAAGGATTATGATGTCAGGGGCATGGTTATCTGCGAGAGTCCCAATCTGGAAAAGGATGCCATGCTTCTGCAGGCAACTTATAATAGCCTCTAGGAGCGGGCTGATTTTCTTATTTGGTGTTGTTCTGCTATAATAAATTTTGGAGGCTAAGCTGAAAATCAGAGGTGAAGAGTGAAACCGAGTTGGAAACGTAGCAGTTTAATATATATCGCCATTCTACTGGCGGCGGTGGCTCTTTTTTCCTACCTTCTGCCCTCGGCGAATAAACCTGAAGAAGTCCCGTTGAGTGAAGTTATCGCTATGTCACAGAATAAGGAGATAGCCGAGATTGAGGTGGAAGAGGATACGCTGCTTATTACTACGGTTGATGATACCAAGCTAAGAACATTTAAAGAAAGCAACGCCAGTATCTATGATATTCAGGGACTTAGCCTTGAAGGGGTAGTCGTTAACATAAAGGGGTCATCCGGGATTAACTGGGGTGGGCTGATGCTTAATTTCCTGCCTCTTTTGATTTTTGGCGGCTTATTATTCTTTCTCTTCCGCCAGGCGCGCGGGGCCAATAGCCAGGCAATGAGTTTTGGCCGTAGCCGGGCCCGACTGTTTGCGGCTAACCGGGCTACCGTAACTTTTGCCGATGTCGCTGGGGTAGAGGAAGCCAAGCAGGACTTGCAGGAAGTAGTGGAGTTCCTCAAGGCACGTGAAAAGTTCCAGAATCTGGGAGCGCGTATTCCAAAAGGCGTGTTGCTGATTGGTCCGCCCGGTACCGGTAAGACATTGATGGCTCGGGCGGTAGCTGGTGAAGCCGATGTACCGTTCTTCTCCATCAGCGGCAGTGAATTCGTCGAGATGTTTGTTGGCGTCGGTGCCTCCAGGGTGCGCGACCTGTTTGACCAGGCTAAGCGCAATGCCCCGTGTATCATCTTTATTGACGAGATTGATGCCGTAGGGCGTCACCGTGGCTCTGGGCTGGGGGGCAGCCATGACGAGCGGGAGCAAACGCTTAATCAGATTCTGGTGGAGATGGATGGTTTCGATACCAGTACCAGTGTGATTGTTATGGCAGCGACCAATCGGCCGGATATACTTGACCCGGCTCTGCTTCGCCCCGGACGTTTTGACCGGCGGGTAATTCTTGACCGGCCCGATATTAGTGGACGTCTTGCTATTCTTGAGGTTCATGCCAACGGGAAGCCACTGGATAAGGATGTTGACCTGGAAGTGCTGGCAAAGGGGACGGTTGGGCTGAGTGGCGCTGACCTGGCTAACCTGATCAATGAAGCCGCTATCCTTGCTGCCCGGCGGAACAAAAAAGCTATCAGTATGGAAGAGTTTGAAGAGTCTGTCGACCGGGTAATTGCTGGACCGGAGAGAAAAAGCCGCAAGATAAACCCGAAGGAAAAAGAAATTACTGCTTACCATGAAGCCGGACACGCTTTGGTTGCCAGGATGCTGCCCAATGCCGACCCGGTACATAAAATATCAATAGTGGCCCGAGGGATGTCTCTTGGTCACACCCGGCAGTTGCCCATTGAAGACCGGTATCTTATGACGCGCTCTCAATTCAAGGATATGTTGGCTACTCTCCTCGGTGGACATACTGCGGAGGAGCTAATCTTCAGTGAAATGACCACCGGGGCGCAAAATGATATTGAACAAGCCACCAAGCTGGCTCGGGCGATGGTAACCAACTTCGGCATGAGTGATAAGCTGGGGCCACGGACCTTCGGTCACAAAGAGGAGATGGTCTTTCTCGGCCGTGAAATTTCCGAACAGAGGGACTACAGCGACAAAATAGCCGAACAGATTGACGATGAAGTTCATAATCTCATCCAGCAAGCTCAGGAAGCGTCAAGGAAAATTTTAACTGAAAATAAGTCAAAACTGGTGCTTCTGGCTGAGAAACTGGTGGCTCAAGAGACGCTGGAGGGCGAAGAACTGGAAGCAGTTTTCAGTGAAACAGCTCCCAGGGCTACTAAGAAAGTCACGACCAAGCCCACACCGGTACCAATAGAACCGGTAGCTGAAGCCGAGCCTCAGCCCAAACGGAAAGAGGCTCCGGCGGTACCCCGCCTTGTCCCGAAACATACCCCCGCCCCATCCGATTAAGAAGCCAGGGGTTCTCTTAAAATTCTTGGCGGGGGATTTAACCGTGTTTTCCAAAAGAAACTGGCATGATTGAGATTACCGAAAAACCCATTTCCCCGGAACTTGTGGTTAATAAGGTTAAAGCCGATAGCAGTGGTTGTGTGGTTACCTATATCGGGTTAATCCGTGACTACTCACACAGTAAGCCAGTTACATCAGTGGAATATGAAGATGTGGAGGGGCAGGCGGAGAAAAGGCTGCAGGAAATAGCTGACGAAATCAAACAAAAGTGGCCGGTTGATAATGTAGCCATATGCCATAGAGTAGGCAAACTGAAAGTCGGGGATATTAATCTGGTGGTCGCTATCGCTTCACCCCATCGCAGGGAGGGGCTTGACGCCTGCCAGTATGCTATTGACCGGTTCAAGCAAAAGTTACCGACAAAGAAGAAGGAAACCTATCAGGACGGCAGCGTTTGGGTGGATGAACCAAGATGACTGATGGGTTAATTTTTTCGTTCTACAATGTAACTGGTTAATTTGGTTAATGCCTGATGAGTGGTGTTCTCAGGCAGACCGACGAGGTTCTGGCGAGCCTTGGCGCAATAACCTGCGGCCGCAGAATAGCACTCCTCAACAATTGAAGAATCACGGACTAGTTCTATCGCCCGCTCTATGTTTTTCTGCTCGTCCCTGTTATTCTTGTTTTCAAATAAATTTTTTACCGGGTTGTTATCGGGGTAGTACTTCAGGAGGAGCATTGCCGGCATGGTAAGCGTGCCCTGAGCCAAATCTGAACCTACCGGTTTACCTAACTCCTCCTCGGTACTGGTAAAATCTAGAATATCATCCACAATCTGGAAGGCGATACCAACGTTATAACCATACTCCTTCAGTGCCTTAACCGACTCTTCTGGAGCCCCGCTTAAAATAGCTCCCGACTCTGTGGACAGGGAAAATAGGGAAGCGGTTTTGCTGGAGATTCTACGAAAATAATCCTCTTGCGTCTGTTCCACTTTGAAAGCACTGAGAAATTGTCTGAGTTCTCCGCTGGAAATAGTGGCCAGGGTTTGAGAAAAGAGCTTGATTACCCTGCAATTTTGCGTGTCAGCGACAAATTCTCCCGCCTTGGCAAATAAATAGTCGCCCATGAGGACGGCCGGTTCCTCACCCCATAGATTGTAAATCGTGGGCTCACCACGGCGGGTTATGGACTTATCAATAGCGTCGTCATGAACCAGCGTCGCCGTGTGCATCAGCTCAACGGAAGCCGCCATCGGCAGGAGATATTTGAGCTTGTAGTGATAAAAATTGCCGGCAAGTAGCGTAAGCGCTGGCCTAATTCCTTTGCCGCCGCCCCGCACCACAAGACCCAATTGCTCGGACAGCCAGGGAAAGTCAACTTCAATTATTGACCTTAAGCTGTCCTTTACTTTGACTAAATCATCCTGGATGGGCTGGTAAATTGCGCTGAGCTCCAAAATAACTCCTTATCAACTAGTCATGGGCTTGCCCCAGTTTTTGGGTTTCTTCCTCTATCAAGCTGTCATCCAGTTTGGAAAACAGGGGTTGGGGAGGAAGTAACTTCTGTCCCGGTGGTGGTGCGTTTGACTGCCAGCCGCAATCCTCAATATTGCCGGTAAACCCGAGAAACTCATGGAGCTTCTGAGAGCTAAAGGGTAAGAAGGGATAGAGCATCGTTTTCAGGTCGGCAATTACACAGAGAGCGGCATACAAAGATTTGGCAGCCGACTGCCGGTCTTCTTTAATTACTTTCCAGGGCGACTTCTCATCAAGGTAGCGATTTGCCTCCTGGGCTAAAGACATGGTAACTCTCATTGCTTCTCTAAAATGGCAGCCGTGAAGAAGACCGTCCACCGTTTCAAGAGCATCCTTTGCCGCATTGATAATTGCCTTGTCCTGGCTATCAAGTTCCCCCGCCGTTGGCACACAGCCATCAAAGTTGCGGTAGACAAAGGTAAGCACCCGGTGAACCAGATTGCCGTAGGTGGCAACCAGCTCGTCATTGTTGCGGCGCACAAACTCACGCCAGGAAAAGTCAGTATCGGCGGTTTCGGGCATATTAATGGAGAGCAGAAAGCGCAGTGGGTCAGGGTCATAGCTTGAGAGATAATCAAGTAGCCAGACTGCCCAGTTGCGACTGGTGGAAAGCTTCCTGCCTTCAATGGTCAAAAATTCATTGGCCGGTACGTCATAGGGCAGGTTTAAATTGTCGCCATAGCCCAGCAGCATGGCTGGCCAGATAAGGGTGTGAAAAGGAATATTATCCTTGCCGATAAAGTAATAGCTTTTTGTGGTACGGTCTTGCCAGAAAGCGCGCCATTTTTCTCCGTCGCCGCTGGAGGCTGCCCATTCCTTGGCGGCAGATAGATAGCCGATGACTGCCTCGAACCAGACATAGATGCGCTTGTCTTCAAAGCCGGCGACTGGTACCGGTACTCCCCAATCAATATCGCGGGTAATTGCCCTGTCTTTAAGCCCCTCCTCCAGATAGCGCCGGGAAAAGTGAAGGACGTTCGGTCGCCAGTGGGTCTGCTTTTTTATCCAGGCTAGGAGCTGGTCGTTAAAGGCAGGAAGCTTTAAAAAGAAGTGCTCGGTATCCTTGAAAACAGGTGTCGCCCCGCAGATACGGCATTGAGGGTCAATCAGCTCGGCGGGACTTAGCGGCTTGCCGCAGGCTTCACACTGGTCGCCTCTGGCTCCGGAAGCGTCACAGTGCGGGCACGTGCCCTCAATATAGCGGTCGGCCAGAAAACGCTGGCACTGGGGACAAAAGGGTTGAGATACCGTGTTCTTGTAAATATAGCCTTTATCAAGAAGCGTGAGGAAGATATCCTGGGTTACCTGAGCGTGGTTGGCGGTACCAGTCGTGGTAAATAAATCAAAGGAAATACCGAGCTTCTGCCATGATTCAAGAAACTGTTGATGGTAGCGGGCGGCTATTTCACCCGGCTTTTTCCCCTCCTGCTCTGCTTTGATAGTTATGGGAGTGCCATGCTGGTCTGAGCCTGACACCATCAGCACTTCGTTGCCCTTGGTGCGGTGGTAGCGGGCGAAAATGTCCGGCGGCAAATAGGCGCCGGCAATCTGCCCCAGGTGCAGTGAGCCGTTGGCATAAGGCCAGGCAACGCCGATAAAAATTCTTTCGCTCATAAATTATCCTCAATAACTGGAATCAGCACTTATTCCTGGAAGAAGGTCAGTACCTGCTCGCCCTTTTCCATTTTGTAGTGAGCATAGTTTTTTTTCAGGCAGCATTCCACGCAGTAGTGTTTGGTCTCACCTTCTTCGTCCTCAACGCCATCCTTCTCGTCAATGGCTAGGTAGCGTTCAGGATAGGGTATAAGGCGGTCACACTCATCGCACTTGATTTCCCCTAATGATATACACCCACGACGCATTGATTAACTCCTCTCCAAACTTTGGCAAGAATCTCTTTTTACCTCCCAGACTTTGCCTAGCTTTAGCCAGGCTCGGTACAGCTCTTTACGTGATAGACCTGTCTCCGCAGATACTTTGGCTATCGCCTCTTTGGCGGTTGCCCCGGAAAGATACATATAATGTAACTGTTTCTCAGTAGCTTCGGTCAACTGCGGCTTGTTCTTCTTATTGCCCTCAATAACCAGAGTAAATTCGCCTCTGGGTTCGGTGAAATGCTCTATAGCCTGGC
>CAZWYS010000001.1:0-88905 GCA_964638295.1 uncultured Dehalococcoidaceae bacterium | reverse complement strand
GTTTTACAGTCGCAGCCGGCAGGTGCTCTGGCACAAGGGGGAGACCTCCGGCAACCGCCTCATCGTGCGCGCGCTATGGAAAGACTGCGATAGCGATACTATCTTGGTTAAGGCACATCCCCTGGGTCCGGTGTGCCACACCGGCAACCGCACCTGCTTCTTTCAGGAGCTCACCGAAAAGGATGTCGGGGAATAAATTTGACATAACGCTTGAAACAATTCAAGGCTAATCAGCTTTGAGTTGTTTCCCCGGGAGAAAAACTCTGTGTTGCCTCCCCGGGCTCGTCAATCTCCACCGCTTTCCCCAGCGCCGCCAGGGCAACCTCTATCTGGCTGTCATCGGGTTCGTTGGTCGTCATTTTCTGCAGCCATAACCCCGGAACGAGGACGGCTCTGACGAGCGCATTCCTGGCGTGGTTGGCGCCGAAGTAAATGAACTCGTAGCCGAGAGCCGCGATAACCGGGATGAGCAGAACCCGCGATAGCACCATCAGCCATAATGAAGGCCGCCCGACCAGGGCAAAGACCACGATGGCGATAACCAGCACCACGAATAGAAAGCTGGTGCCGCAGCGCACATGAGCGGTGCTGTATTCTCTGACCGCTTCCACCTCCATTGGCACCCCGTGTTCGTAGGCGTTTACCGTTTTGTGCTCGGCACCGTGATAGCTGAATACCCGCTTGATTTCAGGTACCAGTCCGATTAACTTGAGGTAGGCAATGAAGATAACCAGCCGGATGCCTCCTTCAATGAGATGAAAGACTAAAGAGGAGCTGATAAAGGGATTGATTAGTCTGGTGAGAAAAAGCGGGACGATAAGGAACAGAACAGTAACCAGCACTAAGGCCATGGTAATCATAAGCCAGACCGTTTTCCCCGAAATCTCTTCTTCCTCTTCTCCCAGGGATATGCTGGCTGAGTAGAGTAAGCTTTTAATGCCCAGTACCATCGCCTCGATTAAGACGATGATGCCTCTTATTAACGGGAGCCTTCTCATCCGACCGGTATAGATGGCAGCCAGCGACTTGTCATCCATAACTATTTCGCCATCGGGGCGGCGTACCGCAGTTACCACTGCCTTTCGCCCTCGTATCATTACCCCCTCGATAACCGCCTGTCCCCCGTAATGAAATCTGTTAGCCATCAAACCTCTTCATAAAGAAAAAGGAGCGGTTTCAATACCCCCGCTCCTGCCCTCTCATCCGCATGTTGGTTTAATCTTTTACCTTGTAGCGCCTCTTAAACCGCTCTACCCGCCCGGTAGTATCCAGTACTCGCCGCTCCCCGGTGAAAAAGGGGTGGCAATTGCTGCACAGCTCAACCTTCAGTTCCTTCTTGGTAGAACCAGTCGTAAAAGTATTGCCACAGGAGCAAATAACCTTGGCATCATTATAATATTTGGGATGAATCTTGTCCTTCATATCATTCAGCCAGCGTAAACGCTAACTTTCCTCCGGTTGTTGCTTGTTGGCTCAAACTTGACGATACCATCAATCAAGGCAAAAAGGGTAAAGTCCCTGCCGACACCCACATTGTTGCCGGGGAAAATACGGGTACCCCGTTGACGTACCAAAATAGTCCCCGCGTTTACTATCTGTCCGGCATATCTCTTTACACCCAGCCGCTTGGATTGACTATCCCGCCCATTGCGGCTGGAACCGCCGCCTTTTTTATGCGCCATTCGCTGTCACCTCTTTTTTGCGCCGGCGGACTTTTTTCGTCGGTTCACCCGGCGAACTTCCCGGCCCAACTATCTTATCAATAACTAGTCTCGTGTGAAACTGACGGTGACCTATTTTCCGTCGGTAACGTACCTTGGGTTTATACTTAAAGACAATTACTTTTTTGCCTTTGCTTTCTCCCTGCGACGTGGCGATTATTTTCGCACCCTCAACAATCGGCTCACCTACCGTTACCTTATCACCATCGGCGATATATAGTACTTTATTTAGCTCAACAGTATTACCCTCGGGCACACCCAGACGTTCCACATCTATAGTCTGACCGGGGGTTACTTTATACTGTTTACCGCCAGTTTCAATAATTGCGTAAATCTTAAACCTCCAGAGCCAAGTCATTATACCAGCTACGAAAGGGAGGTGTCAAATAGTGTCCTTGAACTTATGCCAGAGCTCTTTTACCTTTGCTTTTAGCTCAACAAGGCTACAGTCGGTATCTATGACCACATTGGCCTGCTTTACTCTTTCCTCCGTGGGAAGCTGAGTGCGGATGCGCGCCAGTGATTCCGCCTCCGATAGCCCGGTTCGTTTCCTGAGTCGCTCGAGCGCTGTAGCTTCAGGAGCAGTGGTCACCCACACCTCATCTACCAGCGGAGTCCAGCCCGCCTCCAGTAACAGAGGCGCTTCTAGCACTGCTGCCGGCACCTCTTGCCTGCGGTATTCCTCAAGCTGAGCCTTAACCAGGTTATATATCCTGGGGTGCATTATCTTATTTAGCCGTACCCGGGTTTGAGGGTTGCTAAATACTATCGCACCCAATTTTTTACGGTCAATGGTGCCGTTGGCGGTAACTATCTGCTTGCCGAAAGCAGCCACTACTTCACGCCATGCTTCAGTATCTGGTTTAAAAGCCTCATGTCCCAGCTTATCTGCGTCAATAATCGTGGCTCCCAGCTCTGCCAGGAACCGCGACACCGTGCTCTTGCCGGTACCAATACCACCAGTCAGACCGATGACTTTCATTTTCAAATGCTGAAGGACAATATAGCATAGTTCATCGGTATGGTCAAAGTCCGGCGGCTATGCTTGGGATGTAAACGAGGCAATCCTCAGGTTTGACACTGGTCAGGGGCGGTGTTATGATTGCTCGTGGAATTGATTCAATTGCTTAATTTAATCAGGAGGGATAGGACGAAATGAAAGCACTGGTAAAAGCAAGCGAGGCGCCGGGAATTGAGTTAAGGGATGTGGACATGCCGGTTGTAGGACCTGAAGACGTGTTAATTAAAGTCAAAGCTACCGCTATATGTGGCAGTGACCTTCATGCCCTCCACTCATCCCCGGGTATCATGCAACTGTTCAAGTTGCCAATGATCATAGGTCATGAGACATGTGGCGAAGTAGTTGAGGTAGGTAGCGGTGTCACCAGCATCGAAAAGGGTGATAGGGTCTCCCCGGAACCACATATTTTTTGTGGAAAATGTTATTTTTGCCAGAATGGATTTGCCCTTAATTGTAGTAATATGCAGCTCTTGGGGCATACCTTGAATGGCGCCTTTGCCGAGTATACTAAAGTACCGGCGCACTGCTGTTGGAAAGTCCCCGAAGGTTACCCGGATGAACTGGGTGCGATTCTGGAACCGTTGGGCGTGGCGATGCATGGTGCTATGGTTGGGGACATTAACGGTAAAAGTGTTGCTGTTTTCGGCTGCGGGCCGATCGGTATATTTACCGCCGGTGTTGTCACCGCCCTTGGCGCGACCAGGACATTCGCCGTGGAAGTGGTTCCCAAACGGCTGGCCATGGTTCGCCAGTTGGCTCCTGACGCCACCCTGATTAACCCGAAGGAGCAGGATGCGGTTAAAACCATTACGGAAGCTACCGATGGGCTGGGAGTAGATGTAGCTATTGAGCTAAGCGGCAATGCGGAGGCTCTGAGACTGGCATTAAAGTCACTGAGACGCGAGGGCAGGATTAGCGTGGTCGGTGTGCAGTCAAAGCCAGTTGAACTGGATATTCAGAAGGATGTTGTTTTAAAAGAGGCTACAGTAAGAGGTGTCTTTGGTCGGGAGATATGGCGAACATGGTGGCAGGTTCGGACTCTCTTGGCGGCAGGCAAATTCGACCCCTTGCCGGTAATCACCCATCGTTTTCCGTTGACTGAGTTCGGTAAAGCCTTTGAGCTGGCCGCCAGTGGTGAGGCGGGTAAGATATTGCTTTACCCTTCATAAGAATGCAAAATTGTTATTTACAGGGAGTCCGACGTGCCGAAAGTTTACGTAACTAGAAGGGTAAATCAGGAAGCTATTGACCTGATTGCTCCACATGCTGAAGTTGAAGTATGGGAAGGAGAAGATACGCCACCGCGTGAAGAACTTTTCCGTAGTATAGCTGACATAGAAGGTCTGCTGCTTTTGGGGGTGGACGACTTTGATAGCACGGCTATGGACGCTGCTCCGAAACTGAAGGTGATAGCCAATATCGCTGTCGGCTATAACAATATTGATATTGAAGCGGCAACAAAAAGAGGCATCAGAGTAAGCAATACCCCCGGTGTGGTCACTGACAGTACTGCTGACCTTGCCTTTGTCCTTATGCTGGCCATTGCTAGGCGGCTGGTTGAAATGGTCAACCTGACCGCCAGAGGCGGATGGAAAATGTGGGGCCCTCTGGATATGCTTGGCTGTGATGTTCATCATAAGACGCTGGGCATTATAGGGCTGGGGAGAATTGGCTCTGCCCTGGCCAGGCGGGCAAGAGGATTCTCAATGAGGGTCGTTTATCACGATACAATACGCCGGACCGATGAGTCGGAACTCGGCGTTGAATATGTTAAGGATATCCCGACCCTGCTCGGTATGTCTGATTTTGTCACCCTTCACGTCCCGCTGACCGGGGATACGAGACACCTGATAGGTGCGAAAGAGCTCTCCTTTATGAAGCCGACGGCAATATTGATTAATGCCTCTAGAGGAAATGTGGTTGACCAGAAAGCATTATATCAAGCCTTAAAACGGAAGCAAATACGGGGTGCGGCCATAGACGTCACCGAAGAGGAGCCAATCCCGATGGATGACCCGCTGCTGACTCTGGACAATATCGTTATTACTCCTCACATTGGTACCCAGACCGGCGAGACAGGGCTGAAAATGAGTGTCCTAGCCGCGGAGAATCTGATTGCTGGCTTGAAAGGCGAACCCATGCCCAGCTGCCTTAACTGCCACCTGCTGGGCAAAAAATAAAAACGGCTGCCAGCTAAGCACTTGGTTGTTATCAAGTTTGCTGTGCAAAGACTTGGACAGACCTTGGAGCTTTGCAGGAAATTAGACGAAACCTTGTTGTCTAAATGCTTCCTTGGCAGGCAGTTTATCTTTAATCAGTAGCGTCTGGAAGGGTAATCCCAGGGTTTTCATTATATCGTCGGCATTGCGCGGTGCATATCCCTGCCAGTGGTTGTTGAAGAAAGCAAATGTTAGCCGCGTCTGCTCACTCGCCGCCCTGATTTTATTGGCTAATTCATTTATTTCTTCGGGTGAATATAGATACTTGTAACGGGTTTCACTGTCTCCCCTCCACCACATCTCCGCATTCCTGCCGTGAAAGCGAAAGTAGGCTATGTCAGATGTCAGGGGTATTTCCTCAGCCACTGACGATGGAAATTTTGGCTCATCAATTTGTACCCAGGCAACATTACTCGCTTTGAGCCGTTGCGCCATATTCTTATCGTCACTCCAGCTGCGGTGCCTTAGCTCAACTGCTAGCCGGTACCGACTGAATGTGCGGATGACGGCGTTTAGTATCTGCTGCCCGTAATTATCATTCTTGAAACTCGGCGGGAACTGTGCCAGAAGGGCACCCAGTTTCCCACTTTGGAATAGTGGCTCGATACCGTGCTTGAATAGGTCTACATCCTTTTGCGATATTGTCGCTTCCTCGCCGGTAGCTTCTTCATACATCTTGGGATGGGTGAATTTCTGCCATAGCTTCACTGTGAAAAGAAAATCCGGTGGTGTTCTGCGGACCCAGTTAGAAACATATCCGGGGTTCGGTGGTCTGTAGAAGGAACTATTGACTTCCACGGTGTTGAAGAATTGGCTGTAATACTCAAGTTCGTTAATTTTGCCGGCGGGATAAAAATGTCCCGTCCAGGTGCCTTCGCCTTTGGGATAGGACCAGCCTGATGTCCCGATATATAATTGGGCCGGGGTGGTCATTTGCCTTATTCCTTCTCATTAACATGATACCAGATTGTCATCAATCAGTGACAGTGGTTGTCGGCTGGTTATGCGAGGCATCTGAATGTTAGAATGAGGAAAACAGTTTTGTCGGTGTGTCAACGCTTGAATATTGGCTTGAGGGGGTGAAGCAATAATGAATTCGTGGGAAGCAATGGTCAACATGGTTAAGGTTCAGGGGGTAGAGTTTGTTTTTGGCCTGGGTGATAACCCGCTTCAGTTATATGCCGGGAAAGCCTCAGGAATAACGACCATTAATCTGAGATACGAGGGTTCGGCGCCATTCATGGCAATGGCTTACGCAAGGCTGAGTGGAAAGCCGGGTGTATGTAGTGCCAGCCCTGGACCGGGGGTGGCGAACTTGTTTCCCGGCTTGCTGGAGGCATATTCTGGCTGTTCCCCGGTGGTGGCGATATGCCAGTCTACATCTCAAAAGACGGAAGGCATGGGAGATTTCCAGGAGTCCGACCAGACAGCGATGATGAAACCCGTGACCAAGTGGAGTGCGCGTGTTCCCTATGCGGAAAGGGTTCCCTGGTTCATACGCAGGGCGTTTTCGATAGCGATGAACGGTCAGCCCGGCCCTGTCTTTCTTGAGATACCCTTTGATGTCAGTGGGACTTCCCGTTATGAATTTGCGGAGGTTGCGTTACCCGGGTATGTGCCTGCCAGGAAATTTCGTATCGCTGGCGCCCCGGAGCTGATCAGTGAAGCGGTAGAGCTACTTTTAACAGCTGAGCGGCTGGTGGCGGTAGTTGGTAACGGTGCTGTGCAGTCCGGGGCCTCGGGTGAACTCAGGGAATTTATTGAATTACTGGGTGTCCCATTTTTGACCACTCCCGGTGGCAGGGGTATCCTCTCTGAAGAACATCCTCTGGCACTTGGCTTATGTGGCATGTATCGGACTGAGGTCGGCAAAGCGGTTTATTCTGAGGCCGACCTGGTTATCACCGTTGGGACCAGAAATGAGAGTTTCCAGACGCACGGTTGGCAGGATTTTCCGGCTGGAGCCAGATTCATCCAGATTGACATTTCTTCGTTTGAGATGGGGAGAAATTGGATACCCGATGTGGGCATTGTTGGCGATGCCAGGATTGTTCTGCGACAGCTCATTGACGCTGCCAGAGCCAGAGGTGTGAAGGAAAGAAATTTTGAGGGAATGCCGCGAGTAAGCAGCCTTATGGCAGCGAAGAAGGAGTTTGAAAGAGAGGTGGCAGCGGAGTGTATGGTGGAAGCCACTCCCATCCCGGCCAAGCGTGCCGTATATGAGTTGAGCCGTGTCTTTGGCCGGAACACAATCCTGGTCAACGAGAACGGCTCTCAGGATTGCTGGTCGTATTGCTTCCCGTATTACCGGGTTCAGGATGGCTCGGAATGCGTGCCGGTTGCGGAGCAGACCTGCATGGGTATGGGTGTCGTCGGGGCAATCGCCGCTAAACTAACCAGATCGGAGAAAAATGTCGTCTGTGTCACCGGCGACGGAGCATTTCAAATGTATATGAAGGAGCTGCCCACAGCCGCGCAGTACAAGGCGGGATGCACCTGGGTAGTGCTGAACAACTCTGCTCTCGGATGGGTGAAATATAATCAGACGCAATCTGCGGGATGGGACACCAGCACCTTCGAAGTGCAACCCGACTTTGTGAAATGGGCAGAAGCGTGTCAATGCCATGGGAAGAAGGTTGAAAAACCTTCCGAGATAGAGCCGGCGCTGAAAGAAGCGTTGGAATTTAACCGGAAGGGGACCCCGGCGGTAATTGATATTACCATCGGACTTGATATGTCCCATTTCAAACGTGCTGAGTGAGTTCAAAGAGGCATAAGGTATAAGCCGGGCAGTCGATTAGCTGCATCACGTATCAGGTCAATAATATAGGCGCTTCGTATAGAATCTCTTGGCAATGAGAGCCTATCCTCTTAAAGTATCAGTTACTGAATGTAAAGCATATTTTTACAAAATGAGGTAACTATATGCAGGATATTGCTCCGGTAATAGTATTTGTCGGGATTTTAATTTTTCTGGCGCATCTTTTCACGGCTATTTTTAGTCGTACCAGAGTCCCTGACGTGCTATTGCTGATTATTATTGGCATATGTGTCGGTCCGATTTTGGGCTTGGTTTCGGCTGAACAATTTGGCACCGCAGGCGCAATTCTGACCACTATTACCCTGATTATTATTCTATTTGAGAGTGGGACAGCCCTCGAACTGACTACATTACGCGCGGCGGTCGGTGGTGCTATGGCGCTCTCTGCCATGAGTTTCTTCGTTTCTATGGGAGTTGTTGCTGGCCTTGTTATATGGCTCACTGACCTGGAATTGATCCCCGCCTTTATCCTTGGAGCAATTATTGGCTCCATATCGGAAGCAATCGTTATTCCTCTCGTTAAGCAACTTAAAATGCGGAAAGACGGCCAGACTATGCTGTCTTTGGAATCGTCGGTGACCGATGTCCTCAGCATTGTCATCACTCTGGCTCTGATTGAAGCCTATAACCTTGGTGTATTTCAATTTGCCTCCGTAACCGGTAACCTCATAGCTTCTTTTCTGGTAGCGACCGTCTTTGGCGTTGTCGGTGCCTTCGTTTGGTCAAAATTTCTAAACAGGGTACACGCCATAAAAAATACCATGTTCACTACGGCGGCTTTTGTTTTTGTTATCTTTGGCATTGTAGAGATACTGGGCTTCAACGGCGCTATCGCCGCCCTGGCTTTTGGCATCACTATCGGGAATGTTGAATCAATCCGTTTCTACGTTTTCAATAGACCACAACCAAATGAGCCCGTTGGCCTTAGCCAGGCGGAGAGGGCATTCTTTAGTGAAGTTGCTTTTTTATTGAAGACCTTCTTCTTTGTGTACTTGGGGATATCGCTTGAATTGATAAGCGGGTGGTTAATTCAGCTGACATTAATTCTAACTGCGGCTGTTTTTCTCCTTCGTATTCCCGCGGTTAAAATCACGGTTAGCAAGTCGCTTCCGGTGAGAGACGCTTCTATTATGGCAATTATGCTGCCAAAAGGTTTGGCCGCGGCGGTTCTTGCCTCAATACCTTTTCAACAGGGTGTGGCAGGAGGTGAATTAATTAAAAATATTACCTATGGTATCGTGCTATCAAGCGTAATCATGACCTCTATCCTTCTGCTCTTACTGGAAAAGACAAAGCTATCAAACGCTTATGGCTGGGTTCTAAGTCCACGCCAATTATCGGATTTTTATGGTTGGCTGTTCCTGATTCCCAGGCTGAAGGTGCCAGACGTTCGCAACTGGTCTTCTTCACTTCGCGCTTCAGAGCTTCCCTGGAGAATTAAGACACTGTCATCTGAAAAAAAAGTACGTGCCAAAATCATGCTTCGTAATTTCGGCAAGCCGAAGGAGTATAAGGTAAATTTAAGAGGTAAGAAACCGGAGCAGTAGCTGGAATAACGGGCTACAGGTTGGTCTGGTACGCTATTCAGGCGGGATTATTATCGCTTGACACTCTTTTTCCGCTTCCTTTTGTATTGCACAAAGCCATTATAGGCGGCTTGATATTCATTCGCCATTTCAATTGCTGATTTCGCTCTAAAACGCTTGATTTGGCTATTGTAAGTCACGGTTGATACTCTTTTGTGATACCAGTTGTGCACCTCGTTAGAACACTCAAGGCACAGTGTCGTTGTTGTTGAATCTGATATTCCGTATAGCGCTGCCGCCTCTTCAGGGACAACGCGATGTTTTACCGCGAAGTCAGGCTCTATCTCGCGTCCACAGGCATCACAAATCTCCTTCTTCATCTCAGCTTCCCCCGCCTGTTCCCGGTAATTTTTCGACTCTCAATTTCCGCCCGGAACCAAAAAGAGCACCGACCAGCGCGCTTAATGGCGACTTCAGTGCTCATGTTATCCCGGACATCTTCCCTTAACCCCGCACCCCGCTATTTTTAAGCTATTTCACATCGGGTGAGCTAATTATACTCTCGTCCACATCTTTGTCAATACTTTAAATTAAAGACCACCCGGCTCCTTCTCCCCACGTCTAAATGAAAAATATATCCCCATTGAAGCGATAGTGATTAAGAGTGGGAAAGGGGGGCAGAGGGATAAAGGTAATACGAGTTAGACAGGTCTGGAGATGGTCTTGAATTCGTACTTCTCGCAATTCGAAAGAGCAAGTTTAAGATGAATATTCTTGCGATATCAGCAATGGTTTACGTTAAGCAATAACTTACTCGTCTATGAGAGTTTTTATCTTATATAGGCCTTCTTTAAAGGCTATATGTATCTCTTCATCGCTTCGTGCTTTGGCCATTTTCTTCTTTCCCCCGAGCACTATCTTATTAACGGCCTTTTGAAGTTGCCAGATATCTGATGGTCCGTCCCACTTTGCCAGTTCCTTATCACCCTCGGCATGGAACTTTGAGTTCCACAACTTTCCCAGTTCCGATACAATTAAGGATAACCTGGCCGCATTATGTGTTGATGAACTTAATAGATATTGGTACTCCCGTTCAAGCTTTGCTATCTTCTTATCGCAGTAGCGGATTTTACGCTGCCTTCTGTAGTTATCAAGTAGATGGTTCAGCCTGCGTATAATCCAACGTTTGAGAAACGCCACCAGTTTCATGCTTACCTTATGACGTCGCACTTTCTGAGCCGGACCAATAACTAAAAAGACTTCAGACGTTGTAGTTTGAGTTTAGCCCTCTCCCTTGTCATTGTCAATATTCCTCATAATATAACACTAATACTCTAGAGCCGCCCAACCCCCCGCGTTTGGATGACAAATATACCCCCATTGCAGCGATGTTGGTTAGAAATGGGGACGGGTATAGATATATCATTCGCGCGGCGCTCTAAGTGCTATGTTACCTTCCGGTAATTAATTACACGACCCTTTTCAAGATTATGGTCATGAATCATGGTTAAGTCGGGATATTCGCTTTCAAGATGAAAATCTGCTTCTCTTATCTCTCTTTCCACGTCCTCTAGTTTTGGTTCCATATGTGATTCAAGATGCGTCGGATAAAATGAAAGAAGCGCGTTTGGCTTCAAAACTCGGTAAATTTCTCCCAGCAGTTGTCTTCTATCCTCTGCCCGCGGGTAATAGTAATAATGCAGCACATCATATAGAAGAACCACGTCAATGCATTCATTGTCTAATTGGATTCTTGACCCCTTTGCGGTAGCTAATATGATTATATTTTTTAAGCCCGCCGATTTGGCTTTGTGCCTCAATCGGTCTAAAGCCCCTTTATCTTTTTCCGATGCATATACTAAACCCTCTTTCCCGACCACTCTTGCCGCAGGAATAGTGTAATTGCCCTCGCCGCACCCAAAATCTAATACCTTTTGCTTTTTTCTGATACCAATTTCTAACAGCTTCTCGCCGGCTTCTTCTGACCAGCATTCTTCAGTGCTTTTCATCAGGCGTTTCCCTTATCAACTACTGTGGCAATGTTAATCCTGGGCTGGCTCATTGTCAATGCACCTCTGAAGTTGGAGAGGTTACCCATTGCAGACTGTGCCGTTTACCGTTATAATCATACGTGATGGGAGCGTTAGGTTAAATAGTCAGACTGAACGACAGCTCAAAAGTTCTACCTATTGATACCTCTTCCTCACCAGACTGAGCAAGACTCGTTCCTGATACTTAGCCAGTGAAAATTGGATGAATTTATGCGGTGAATGTAAGAACAATAGCGCAAAAGATAGTTAGTGTAGAGGTAGGAACAAGCTATGAATCTAAAACTTATGCTGGAAGAGGCGGTAAGCCGGTATGCGGGAAGGACAGCCATTATTTCCGGTGAGCGCCAGGTATCCTATGCCGAGCTGGACGAGGCGTCAAATAAGTTTGCCCATGCCCTGATAAAAATGGGGGTGGAAAAAGGCGACCGGGTGGTGACCCTGATGTCTAATAGCCCGGAATTTGTTGCCGTCTATTTCGGCATAGTCAAAGCTGGTGGTATTCCGGTTCCTCTGGATGTCAGGTATAAGGTTGGAGAATTAGCCTCTTTTTTTGCTAGCTGTCAGCCCAAAATTCTGGTAGCCGAGGGTGACTTTCTGGAGCCGCTCGTTCCAGTTTTATCCCGGTTTGGCTCTATTGAACATGTCATTGACTTGGATGCTAGGTATGAAGGTAGATACCCCAGTTATGGAGAGATTATGGAGGAAAGTTCCTCTCCGGTGACCGGGGTAGCCCTAGAACCCGATGATATTGGTATAATTTCCTATACTGGTGGACCGACTAATCATCCCTGTGGGGCGGCGCTATCACATCGCAGTCTCGTCGCTGAGGCAATGATATCTGCGGAAGGATTTCAACAGACTGATAAGGACATTGTAATGCTGTTTGCTTTGCCGATGTACCATATGTTTGCCTTGGGCTCGGTATTGCTGACTTCGATTTATAGAGGCAGTACCGTGGTAATCGTACCGGGAACAGGCAGGTCTATTACCAGCTTTCTGGAAGCTATTGAAAAATATAAGGGTACGATATATATGGGGGTTCCCTATATGTATGCCCTGGCGATTAATGTGGCGGAGCGGGAGGGGCTGGTGCATGATGTCAGTTCCATCCGCCTGTGGGGTAGTGGCGGCGCCACTTTGACGGCTGATATTGTACAGCAGTTCAAGCATTATTATGGTGCTGATATTCTTGATATCTGGGGACTCACTGAAGCGGTATCCCATGTTACCTGCCCGCCTCTGGAGGGCACAGTTAAGCCCGGCTCGTCGGGGAAGGCTCTACCTGGCTGGGAAATAAAAGCCGTAGATGATAATGGTAACGGGCTACCCCCGAATCAAGTGGGCGAGATAATTGTTAGAGGGCCAATAATGAAGGGCTATTATAACAACCCTCAGGCTACTGCTGGGGCGATAAAGGAGGACTGGCTTTATACCGGCGATATGGGGAGGATTGATGAAGACGGCTATCTGTTTCTCTCCGGCATGAAGAAGGATATGATTATCTTAAAAGGCCAGAATATATATCCCGGTGATATTGAAGAGGTGCTGTGTAGCTATTATAAAGTAGCCAGGGCGGTGGTGATTGGTATTCCGGATAAGTTACGGGGGGAGATAGTTGGAGCCATTATTAAGCTGAAGAGAAGGTTCACCGCTACTGAGCAGGAAATCAGGTCCTTTTGCCAGACGCGTCTGGCTGACTATAAATTACCCAAAAAGATTATCTTTACCAGGTCGCTGCTCAGGAATGCCACTACCAAAATCGGCAAGAAGAAGTTAGAAGATTATTTACCTAACCTGTCCTCTCTGTTTTCTTCCCTTTACGAAGGAGAAGGGAAGTCCTAGTTATCGAAGAAGAGTCCTTTATTTCGAATCTGAGGCTATCTTAAGCACCCCATTAAGCTGCTCTAAAAATGAGTCCGGATTGGCTGGAGATATGACCAGGTTTAAGCCTTTATGACGAATTATCTCCACTCCTTTCCAAAGCTGGAATGACCGGCAGGAACTCATTAAGATTAGTTCACGGCAAGTACCGACCCTTTCGCTTTTACACTATGGAAGAGATTATTTTGATTGAAAATTAAATACGGAGAATACGCTTGGCGTTCTCCGACAATATCATTCGCTTTTCTTCGTCAGTCAGGGGAATGCGTAATATTTGTTCCCACTGTGGCTGCGGTGCAATCGCCGGGAAATCAGTCCCGAACATTATTCGCTCTATGCCAATCTTGTGGAAAACCCGAACCACATCTTCTTCTGCCAGACCTCGGTGTGGAGCAACGGGAATACGGTCCGGAGCGGAGAAGCCCTGCGAGGTATCAAAGTAAACGTTGGGATACTTCTGTGCCAGTTCTATTCTCTCATCCCACCAGGCGGAACCGAGGTGGGCAAGAATGACAGTCAAGCGCGGGAAGGCTTCAAGTACCCGGGTCCAGTTCTTGGGCTCGCCATAATCTATGTTTGGCGGTGGCATCTGGAAAGATAAGGAGTAAGTAGTCAAAACAGGGGAATGAGGCCAGGGTCCTGAATCAGCCAACATAGGTAAGCCTAATTCCTGGCACTTTTCATACACCGGCCAAAATATCTCATCGTCCGGAAAAAAAGAAAACATGCCTGGATGGAGCTTTATTCCTTTTGCGCCTTGGCTGGCTCTGAGTTCTAATTCCTTAACTATGTCTTCCGGCCCACCCAGGTCATCGGACAGGCAAGGAAAGGGGAGCAACCTGGGGTAACGCTTTCCTACTCCACAGCCCCACTCGTTCATTTCACGGATTAAGGGTGCGACCTGCTGGCTGATTCTCTCTCTTTCTTTTTGACGTTTTTCTTCAGGCAGTTGGGGAATTTTCGCTTTTTCAATCAGGGGACCTCTGAACTGGCGTGGTATTAAAATCATAAAGGCCATCTTTGAGATGCCGGCCTGGTCCATATATTCAGTAACTCTTTCCGGCGTTGCCCACCTATCGCGTGCCCGGCGGCCGGGAATAAGCCAGTAATTGCTCTCTTCATCCAATGTCCTGGTCAAATGTATGTGGGCATCGATGATTTCAAAGCCGTCCATGTATTCCTCCTTATTACCCCGATGATTATGGCTCGGTAGTAAAAACTTTACGCAGTTGCACTGTCTTTGTCAAGAGCCTCGTCAGTTAACAGTCACCCCAGGTGGGTTACCTCCGTGGGACAGCAAGCTGAATTGGTTGCTGACGTGGTGCGCAGGGCACTCTGCCAAAGCTATTTGTCATTTCCCACCAGAAGGGCTATAATCTTAGCCAAATCAGTTAAGCGGGTTAATGAGCATACCGTTAGTCTCCAGAGTAAATCATACATTCAATAATTAGTAAAATCGGTGTCAGATTCTGGTAGATGATATCGGAAAACCAGGTCGGAAGGAAAACTTGTCGCCATGTCAGATGAGCACGTAAGCAGGCTCAAGAAGAGAACCTCGAGCAGGGTGGATTTGGTATCGGATATGGGCTTTGCCAAATTTTTGAGTCTGTTCCATTCTGTTTCCAAAGAAGGCTTGGTTTCCCTTGGTATCGGAGAGCCTGATTTTCCGACTCCCTGGCACATCTGCGAGGCGGCACTCGATGCGCTCAAGAAGGGCTACACCAGTTATACACCGAGCACCGGCTACCCGGAGCTGCGCCAGGCTGTAGCTCATGACTTAGAGAGTCGTTATGGTGTTAAATATGACCCGGAGACGGAGATTATTATAACGGTTGGGTCGAGCCAGGCTATGGACCTAGCCTTTCGAGCTGTCTTAGACGCTGGCGATGAGGTCATCATGCCTGACCCCTACTACGTTTGCTATCCTTCCTGCATTAGTTTGGCTCAAGGCATACCGGTTACCGTGCCTACCAGGGCCGAGAACGAATTCAAGCTGGAAGCAGTCCAAGTCGAAGCCCGAATCACGCCTAAAACCAAGGTAATTCTCTTCGGGTACCCGTCTAACCCTACGGGCACTGAAATGAGCCGGGAAGAGCTAGCCGGGATTGCCAGAGTAGTCGAGAAACATGACCTGCTGGTAATCTCAGACGAAATCTACAGTCAATTAACTTATGGAATAAAGCACACCTGTTTTTCCAGTCTTCCTGGTATGAGAGAGCGCACCATCCTGCTTGACGGTTTCTCCAAAACATATGCTATGACCGGCTGGCGTTTGGGCTATGCTGCCGGTCCGGCTGATATCATAGCCGCTATGGGCAAGATACATCAGCATACCATGCTCAGCCCATCCAGTATGGCTCAAATGGCGGCCTTGGAGGCACTCAAGAACGGTGAGGACGACGTCAGGCGGATGATAGCTGAGTATGGCGAGCGCCGCAAGATAATAGTCCAGGGCTTTAATAAGATAGGGCTCAAGTGTCATGAGCCGAGAGGCGCTTTTTATGTTTTCCCCTCCATTCAAATTACCGGGCTGACTTCAGAAGAGTTCACCGAGAAGCTTCTCCTGGAGGAGAAGGTGATAGTCATGCCCGGCAGTCTCTTCGGGCAGCAGGGAGAGGGTTTTGTGCGCTGTTGCTATGCCGCAACTATGTCTGACATTGAAGAAGCCGTGAGGCGGATGGCGCGCTTTGTCGAGCGGCACACAAGTAAAGCACAACCCTGAACAAGCAAGTCTCCCCAGCATCACCTGACAGGATAAGGACCGTCAACTGAAAGGCATTTTGTGCCTTATCCTGTCAGGTATGATTCACGATATATTTTCTAACTACGGTATCATTTGCCCGGTCGCCACAGGATTATCTGCGAAAAGCCAGCCAAATATCTTTAAAACCCGGTTATCATCTGCCCTGGTAGCCAGAGGATTATCTGGGGAAAAGCAATTAACAGTCCAAGACCAACCAGGATGATGAGAACATATGGAATTACCCCGCGGATGATATGACCCGTCTCAACGCCCAGCGATGGGTCAGCGGCGCCCCGGAGATAGAATATGGCGTAGGCGAAGGGAGGGGTCAGGAAGGAGGTCTGCAGGTTGACGCAGATCATCATGGCAAACCAGAGTTTATCAAAGCCGAGTGCGTCACCAACCGGTGTTATAATGGGAACGACAATGAACAGTATTCCCAGCCAGTCAATGAAGTAGCCCAGAAGGAAAACGATGAACATGATGATGGCAAAGATGCCCCACTTCCCACCGGGCGCGCTCAGAATCGTCTGCTCCACAATATCACCGCCACCGGCGCGGATGAAGATGCCAACGAAAGCGAAAGCGGTGGCGCCAATGAGGAGCACCATACCGGTGACTTTTACCGTCTCCGTGGCGGTATCTTTCAGGACTTTGAAGCTAAAACGACCATAAGCAACCGCCATAAGTGTTGCCGCCAGAGCACCGACGGCGGCAGCTTCAGTAGGGGCGGCTACGCCGAGGAAAATACTGCCCAGCACTGCCAGAATAAGTACCGCTGGTGGCACCATCGAGGTAACGAGGTCAGTCGTTTTCTTCAACCAGGGGACTGCTCTTTCCTCGAGAGGCACGGCTGGCGCTATATGCGGTTTGATAAAGCTGTGAATGGCAACGTAGGTACAGTACATGGCGGAGAGCATAAACCCGGGGCAAAAGGCACCAAAGAACAGTTTACCTACCGAGAGTGCTGCCATTGGCCCGTAAACCACCAGCATAATGCTGGGAGGAATGAGGATGCCTAGGGTGCCGCCGGCACAGACGGCGCCACAGGCAAAAGATTTACTGTAACCTCGCCTGACCATGGCAGGAAGGGCGATAATCGCCAGCGCGGTGACCGAGGCGCCAATGATGCCCACGCAGGCGGCAAGGATGGTGCCGAGTAACACGGTGGTTATCGCCAGCCCACCTCGGAAGCCGCTGAGCCACAGATATAGGGCACTAAACATTCTCTCGGTTATGCCCGAGTATCCCAGCATGACGCCCATGAAGATAAATCCCGGCACCGCCAGCAGGATATAGTTATTTATCAAACTGAAAAGGCGCTGGTAGATTAGTTCAAGCGAGATGTTTATCCCGAAGAGGAGAACTCCCATGACGATGCCGATACCACCGACGACGATAGCCAGGGGGTAACCAAACAAAACCCCAACCAGAATACCCCCCATCATGATTATGGTAACCAGTTCCGGACTGATATCAATCATAGGCTTTATTCCTCACCAGCAAATAAATATCACGATAGAATTGGGCAAGACTCTGAAAAGCAAACAGACAAAGCCCGATAAACACGACGGTTCTCACCGGACCGGTTATCGGGTACCAGTAGGTCATGAGCGATTTCTCGCCAGTTGACCAGGCATACCACACCCACTCCCAGCCAGCATAGGTAAGCAGACCGATCAGTGGCAGGAGAAACAGGACAGCGCAAACGACGTCAATAATTGCTTTACCTCTGGTTGGGAAGCGTGCGTAGAAAACGTCTACTCTAATGTGCCGGCGGTGGAGGTGGACATATCCCCAGGCACAGGCATAAAGAGCCGCCCCGCTCATGGTGGCAATTACCGGCCCCTGTATGGTGGGCATGTTCAAGACATACCTCATGAATACTTCGGCGCAAATAACCAGCAGAAGGAAGATAGCAAGCCACCTGACTGACCTTCCCGCCCATTCGTTAACCGTATCAATTGTTTCTATTATTTTTCTCATCGCTTTATAAGCCCCGCTCCGGGGATAGCTCCCGGAGCGGGGTCAATTTAAATTTAGCTACAACGTAGCTTCTGAGGCTCTAGCCTCTGGGTTTGGCCCAATCAGGAAGTCCGTACAGAGCGTCCCAGTTCTTGGAAAAGGCACGCTGGGAATCCAGCACTTCCTTAGTTTCGGCATACTCGAGAGCCAGTTCATCATAGTATGCGTCAGCTTCTATAAGGAAAGCGTCTACTATTGCCTTGGGCAGCGGTCCCAGGACGTTGCCGTAGTCCGTGAAGTTCTGGAGTGCCTCAGCGTCTCCGGAGGTGAGCATAGTATGGTACCTCATTGCCTCTGACCGGCCGCAGTCCTCGATAATTACCTTGAGGTCATCGGGCAGCGCATTAAACTTGCTTGTCTTGACCAGCAGTTGGTAGACCTCGGTAGGAGCCCGAATGGGAGAGAGATAGACATATTTGCCCACTTCATTCAGGCCCATCATCCAGTCAAACCGCGGGGAGCTGCATTCATAGGCGTCAATGACGCCGCGCTTCATGGACTCAAAGATTTCACCCAAGGGCATGAAGACCGAGCCGACACCCATCCGTGCCAGGACTGCCCCACCGTCGCCGGAGCATCGCATCTTCAGCCCGTCGAGGTCCGCAGGTGTTTTGAGCTCCTTGTCAAGGTGGGCGAATATCTCGGGCGGACCGTGGAAGCCGGCGCCCTTGATATCCAGCATATCGTACCCCAAGTCCACGTACCATTTGTTGATCAGGTCGGAGCCAACGGTGTCAAGCCAGATAAGGTGCGGCAGAGGGGGGATGCCACCCACTCTCTGCGAAATCAGGGTGCCAAAGTGAATCTCGGCGTGCATATAGGAGCCACCGCCGGCGCAAGCGTCAAGGACACCAGTGTGGACCGCCTTCCACTCTTCGGTAGCCGGGCAGACAGCACCGGCTGGCTCTACTTTCCACACCATGCGCCCCTCACTGGCTGCCTCGATTCGCTCAGCCAATCTCTCCAAACCAATAGTCACCGGCATGCCGGCAGGCAGGGATGATTGTGCTATCCAGGTGATCACCTCTGCAGGTGCGGCTGGAGCCGGTGCTGGTGCCGGTGCTGGAGCCGGTGCTGGAGCCGGTGCTGGTGCGGCACAGCCAGCAGCCATCATTCCACCAACTAATGCCACCACCATAACTAAAACCAATAGCCGCTTTTTACTCATTTTTCCCTCCTCCTAAAATATTAAAACCAACCTGCGTAAATCTTTTATTGAAAGCTATCACCTCCTTCGTTCTATTTTAGGGAATTTCCCTAACCTTTAGGTATGTTGGAGCCGATATTGGTGGTAATTCTTTTTATTCGGGATTTTTAGCAATTCTCAAAAACCCCTTGGCACTACTTTTAATTCGCTCTCGAGATAAAGGTCGTATCGGATGGTCGTAGGTGAAGTATAATAATTTATATTATATCACGTCTTGTCAAGTCCTATTTGAAGTTTTTTGAAGTGAACTTGCACAAGTCGAATGAATTCCGCCACATCGGGTAGCTGCTATTTGAATTTTTACGCCAGATTATTTATTATTTATATGTAGCCTGTCAGATGCCTGCTTCTCTTGGTTAATTTTTACTAGAAAGGAGCTTTGACTATCGTTAGCGTTAGTCAATGCTAAATTTGCGGAAACGATGAAGAAGTCACTTTTTGCTTATCGTGATTATGAGCTGTGGTGGTTGCTGCTTCAGGTGAGGCGTGCCATGCGTAAAATCAGGGAGAGGGAATTATGGCAATACGAGATTACGCCTGAAGAAGTCGGAGTTCTGGTAGTTGTCCAGGCTATCGGTAAAAGGGCAACACCAGCGGAAATATCACGGCGTCTATTAAGAGAGCCTCACTCAGTTTCGACACTACTGAGCCGGATGGAGAAGAAAGGGCTGGTGAGAAAGGTCAAAGACCTGGAAAGGAAAAACCTGGTAAGAGTCGTGTTAAACGAGAAGGGGCGTAAAGCCTATCAGCAATCAGCCGAGAGAGAGTCAATCCACCGGATAATGTCTTACCTGTCCGAAGATGAGCGCCAGCAGTTAAGGATGCCCCTGGAAAAATTGTGCAACGAGCTGCATAAAGAACTCGGTATAAAGCGTAAAGAGCCCTTCCCAACCGCAGAGTGAGACTATCATCCAGGTATGTTACTGGTTTAGTTTACCTTCAAGACTGGCTCAGTGTGTCTTCAGCAATCAAGGCGTCAAGAGAATCACTGAAAGCGTCTATTGTCTGGTCAATGTCCTCTTTCCAACAAAGTTTCAGGGTGCTTGATAAAGCGTGATATAATAAAGGTTAAGCATCGCAGATGGCTATCCTGTATGCTTATTCTTTAAAACTATCGTCTTTTGCGGGTTGCTAAGGGGTGAAACATTAACCGAATAAACTAAAAGGAGGTGTCTAAACATGCCATATGGCGCTGGTAAGTACACTTACGAACTGGTTGATGGGTGGGCGAAACTGCCTGAGGGACAGTCATTTCTTGACGTCGGCGGTATATCTATTGATTCGCAGGACAGATTATACATCTTGAACAGAAGTGACTATCCAATAATGGTCTTCGACCGTGAAGGTAACTTGCTTGGGAAGTGGGGTGAAGGCTTTTTCAACCGCGCTCACGGTAGCTGCATTGGTCCTGATGGTTCTATCTACTGCACCGACGACCGAAACCACATTGTCGCCAAGTTCACTCCAGAGGGTGAGCTGCTCATGACGCTGGGCACCAGGGGTCAGGCTTCGGATACCGGTTACACGCGAACCTGGGATTTTTGGGAGAGCCTGGCGAAAATACGGTGGGGTGCCCCGCCTTTTAATCGGCCTACCGGTGTGGCGGTAACTCCCAGCGGTGAAATCTACATCGCTGATGGGTACGGCAACGCCAGGATACATAAGTTCAGCTCTGACGGCAAGTTACTGTTCTCCTGGGGTGAGCCGGGGGGTGCTCCGGGGCAGTTCCGACTGCCTCACAACATCTGGATAGACAGGCAGGGACGTATCTGGATTTCCGACCGTGAAAATAGCCGCCTCCAGATTTTTAATGCCGGGGGTGAATTCCTCAGCGAATGGACTGACGTCATTCGTCCCACGGATATATTTATTGATGATGAGGAAACGGTTTATGTCTCCGAGCTATGCCTGCGGGTAAGCATTTTCACCATTGATGGCAAGCTAATAGCACGCTGGGGCAACGAAGGCAAAGACAAGGAAAGTGCCCTGTTTCACGCTCCTCACGCCATAGCCGTTGACTCGCGGGGTGATCTCTATGTCGGCGAGGTCTCAATGACCAGCGCTGGAGTTGACAAAGGCTCCCGAACCATACAGAAATTCGCCCGCAAAAAATAGAAGCCGGTAAGCAATAAAAGTGCTGAGGAGGTGGATATGTTTGACATTGTTGGCTTTGGAGAAGCCCAGTTAAGACTTTCTACGCCTCATTTTCAGAGGATGGAGCAGGCAACGAGCTTTGATGTCAACGTCGGAGGAGCCGAACTTAATCTTCTGGTTGCCGCCCAGAGATTGGGGCTTAAGACCGCATACGTAACCAGACTACCGCAGAACCCGCTGGGCAGAATGGTGTGGAACAAGGCACGGGAACACGGTGTTGACATGTCACATGTCCTGTGGTCGGACGGGGACAGGCAGGGAATCTATTTCCTGGAGTTCGGGGCGCTCCCGCGTGCCAGTGCCATACTTTACGACCGGACGGGTTCGGCTATTTCCAAGATAAAACCGGGCATGGTTGACTGGGATAATATTTTCTCCCAGACCAGGGTATTTCATGTCACCGGGATTACTCCGGCGCTGAGCAGCAGTGCTCTGGAGACAACGGCTGAGGCGCTGAGCAAAGCCAGGGAAAAAGGGCTGCTGGTCAGTTTTGACCTCAACTATCGCGCCAGACTCTGGAGTCAAGAACAGGCCAAAGCCGGTCTGACACCGCTGATGAAATACGTTGACGTCTTAATCACCACTGAGGAGGATACGGCGCGGGTCTTTCAGATAAAAGGTAAGGACTGGACAGAGGTGGCAAGGAAGCTGGCTGACACTTTTGACTTTAAGATAGTGGCGATAACTCTGAGGGAAAATATTACCGTGTGGCGGAATAACTGGACGGCGATTGTCTTGAAGGACGGACGGATTTATGAAGACCAGAAATATGAGGTTGAGGTGGTGGACCGGGTGGGGAGTGGCGATGCTTTCGCCGGTGGCTTCCTTTATGGCTACCTCAACGGCAAGGACATTGAAACGTCGCTGAAGTACGGGAATGCTGCGGCGGTGCTGAAACATTCCTGCCCGGGAGACCTGGCCTGGTTCACGCTGGAGGAGGTGGAAAAGCTGGTGCAGAGCCGGGGAGACCTGAGGATAAGTCGCTAGCGGGTCAGATAGAAGCTGGACCCGGGATTATTGTCTTGAATAATAAAAATCAGGGTGCCAGGACACCACGTCAACCGACACCCTGATTAATTTACATAATGTTATAAAACAGGGCTTTCTATTTTAAGTTCAGGAGGGATTTTATCTCCTCAATGCCGGGGCGCAGCTTCTCCACATTACCATCAAGGACGTAGCCCAGTATGAACAACTGGTAGCCTTCCTTGGCCCACTTGGCCAGACCCTTTGGTGAGAAGCCACCGATACCTGCCACCTTGCCGGTCTCCTTGCAGATTCGGGCAATCTGCCTTAGTTTCTCTTCAACAATCTCATTGACCACCAGTTCTGACCGCAAGGCCTTGGGAGGAAAGCCGTAAATATCAAGCACCAGGTCGTTAGCGCCGACGATTGTCCCGGTGATACCGTCCAGTTTCAGAATGCGATGCAAGTTGTTGATGCACTCCACGGTTTCTGTTTGCGGGAAGAGCACCACGTTGTTATTAACGTATTCGGTTATATCAAGCAAAGGCATCTCGGCCAGATTCTGGAAGTCAAGCAAGTAGGGGCTCATCCCGATTCCTGTCCCTCTATGCCCGATGGGTGGGAAATAGGACTGATTAACGGCAAAGAGCGCTTCTTCCACGGTGTTAACCTGGGGCAGCATCAATCCATTGACACCGGCATCAAGGTAGCACCTGAAGTTGGCGTTTTTTTCTTCCGGTCTGAGTAGAATGGGGACATCCAGCTTCCGGGAGACCCGAATATATTCAAAAATGGTCTCCTTATTCACCAGGCTATGTTCGTTTTCCATCATGATGAAATCAAAGCCGAAATCTTTTAACGCCTGCACCGTCTTTTCCGGGTCATTGCCCGGTCCGATAGTCTGCCCGAAGACTATCTCACCCGCCGCCAGTCTCTTTTTGAAGTTATGGGTTACGTTCAGTGTCATCTTAACCTCCTTTAATTTGTTTGGTACATTCGCTTAGCTTGAGCTCGCTTCCCGAGCATGGTGAAAATTGCCCCTTACCGGCCACAGCTTTAGAGACCGGAGGGTAGCTTAATTTTAAATCTCTCGGCAATGCTCCGCAGGTTACGGACCGTACCCTCGGGAAGGGGAATGCCGTTCTGGGAGCGGTCGTCGTAGGTTCTCCACTCAGGCTCACCGGGAACGAAAATCTCACTGAAACCCTCGGCTTTGGGCAGGGCTTTTATACCGTCAATAGTATTATCAATGTGGTTCTTATAAGCCTCAACGTCAGTGAAGGTGCCAATGTCAATAGCGGCTACCACGCTGTTCTGGATATGGCGGGGAACATAGCTCAGGCGTTCGCCGATGGCTTTGGTCTCCTTAGCCTTTACCGGAGGGCCTATTTCTTTACCGAGAAGTGCTGGCTCCAGCATTGGATTACCTGCCATGACGCTGGAGAGACACTCAAACATCATGGCCAGTCCGGAACCTTTTGGACCACCAAAGGGCAGCAGGGCGCTGACCTGCTTGGGGTCAGTGGTTGGTTTGCCTTCCTTGTCTAGTGCCCAGCCCAGCGGTATGGAAGTGCCTTTGTCAACGGCGAGCCAGAGTTTACCACCGGCGACAACACTGGTAGCCATATCCAGATTTAGCGGTCGGTGGCGTTTTGCCGGTACTGAGATGGCTATCGGGCTATTGTGCACGCCGGGTGCCTTGGCACCAAAAGGTGCCATGTTGGGCGGACTGCAGACGAAGGCGATTCCAGCCATGTCGTTCTTCGCCGCCATCAGCGAATAGAAGCCCAGGGCTCCCTGGTGGGTAAGATTGCGGATGATACACCAGCCAATACCTATCTTCTTTGCCTTCTCTATTGCCAGATTCATGGTAAAGGTGGTAACCACCGGGCCAAGGGCACGGTCGGCCTCAATGAGCAGGGTTGCCGGTGTTTCCTTCTCCACCTTGATATTGGGCTTCGGGTTCATTACGCCTTTATCTATGTTTTCCAGATACCATGGAATGCGCAAAACACCGTGGGAGTCCACGCCTCTCAGGTTGGCCCATATCAGCGCATCGGCCTCGGTCTCCGCGTCTTTCGGGGGCATGCCAGCTTGTGTAAATACTTCTTTAGTGAACTGGTGCAATGGTTGCCAGGTTACTTTAACTTCATCCTGTGCCATGATTTCTCCTTCCCTGTCAAATTATCAGAATCTCTGCTCATTAGCCAGATTAGCCCGGGTGAGCAGTATATAATTTTGATAGCCAATCTAGATTTGTCAAGGACTCAGACTATGTATTATATCTCTTTTTCAATGAAAACGTGAAATTAGCCGTAACAGCGCTGGAAGATAACCTAAGCGCCTTTTAGATAGTTTATGGCCTATTCAACTTCTTGTTTACGGTCAATTTCATGCTGGATGGTTTCAATCTGCTCCGGGCTGAGGTGGCGGAAACGAGTCTGAGTTGCAAAGTACTCGGCAACTGGTCGCTTACGGCTTGGCTGATAGGTGGTGTGAAATTCACCGTTTTCAAATTCCATCAGCTTCCACATACCACTCTCAACCGCCATGCGGCCAATCTCAATGGAGCGGTCGGGTGGAAAACCCCATCCGGTGGGGCACGGCACCAGGATATGAATGTAGGTGGGGCCGTTCACCTTGCTCGCCTTTGCCACCTTCTGCATATAGTCCAGCGGGTAGGATATACAGGCGGTGGCGGCATAGGGAATATCGTGGGCAGCCACGATGCGCAGCATGTCTTTTTTAGGCCTGTTTTCAAAGCAGGGGGCGGGGGTAGTGGTGGTGGTAGCGCCGTAGGGAGTCAGGCCGCTTCTCTGGATGCCGGTATTCATGTAAGCCTCGTTATCGTAGCAGATGTAGATAAACTTGTTGCCGCAGTCAATAGCACCGGAGAGGGACTGAATCCCGATGTCTGCCGTTCCACCGTCTCCGGCGAAGCCGACAACATGGATGTCTTCTCGTCCCCGCCGCTTGAAACCGGCGCTGACGCCGGAACAGGCCGCCGCGGTGGCGGCGAAAGCCATAACGGTCATCGGCACGAAAAACGGTGCCTGAGGATAGTAACAGGACACGGTGCTGATGCAGCTTGCGGGCAGGATAAAAACGCTGTTTTTCCCCAGCACCTTTAGAGTGAGGCGCACGGCAAGAACCGAGGCACAACCGGCACAGCCGTAGGAGCAGCGAAATAATTCTTCTTTAGGGACTTCTTTCAGTTTCATAAGCCGATAAACTCCATGCTTGACGGAGCTCCCCTTTTCGTTGCCAGAGCCTTGTCCAGCATATATTTCATTTGCTCAGGCGGTACATCGGAGCCACCCAGTCCACCGATGAAATTTAATATGGTTGGCGGGTTGGGCAGAGCATAAATAGCCGCCTTCAGGTCGGTTGCCAGCGCTCCTTCATATCCCCATGAGCAATCTCTATCCAGTATGGCTGCTGACCTAACCTGAGAGAGTGCCTGTCGTAACTGCTGGACGGGGAAGGGGCGATAAGCCCTTACCTTGATTAAGCCAACGGCTTTGCCGTCGGCACGCATCCCGTCCACGACCTCGCGGGCTGTCCCGGTCAAAGCGCCGAGCATCAGTATAACAGCTTCTGCACCCTCGCAGCGGTACGGTTCTATCAGACCTCCGTAGTGACGACCGAAGATACGGGCAAACTCATCGCCTATCTCGGCGATGACCTCGCTGGCTTTCTCCGCAGCGTCTTGTTGCTCCTTACGCCAGCGGGCATAGTGCTTGCCGAAGCCACCGACGGATATGGAGTAGGGGTTGTCCACATCCAGGGTAACGACCGGGTCATAGGGGGGCAGGAATGAATCAACCACAGCCTGGTCCGGGATTTCCACCAGCTCCTCCGTGTGGGACTGGATGAAGCCATCAAGGCATATCATCACCGGCAGCAGTATGCGGTGGTCTTCAGCAATGCGGTAAGCCTGGAGAACCATATCCAGAGCTTCCTGTCCGGTCTCGGTGAAGATTTGAATCCAGCCGGTATCCCGCTGCTGGATGGCATCCTGCTGGTCTCCCCAGATGCTCCAGGGCAAGGCAACCGAGCGGCACACATTGACCAGGACTAATGGATAGCGGCCGCCGCTGACGTAGGCGAGCATTTCATGCATGTACTCTAACCCCTGTGACGATGTGGAAGTGAAGGCGCGTGCTCCAGCCATACGGGCTCCCATGCAGGCAGTCAGGGATGAATGCTCCGATTCAACCTTGAGAAAATCGGCATCCATTTCTCCGTTGGCAATTAAGCTGGCGATTTTTTCGACAATGGTGGTCTGCGGCGTCACCGGATAGGCGGCGACCACCTCGACGCGAGCCAGTCTGGCGGCGTGGGCTACCGCTTCATTGGCGGTGATATATTTCTTTACCGGCGTTCTGGCGGACATTACTTGTCTCCTCCCAACTCAGGTTCAGCCATTTCTATTGCTCTGGTCGGACATTCCCTGGCGCAGATGCCGCAGCCCTTGCATTCTTCATAGTTAAAGAGCACTTTTCTGTTTGCCTCATCCTGGATGATGGCACCCTCGGGGCAGAAAATCCAGCAAAAGAGACAGAAAGTGCACTTGCCTTTGAGCACTGGTTTGACCGTGCTCCAGCTACCCATTTTGGTGGGTATGGTTCCGGCTTTCGATACCGGGCCCGGGATTGACCTCTCTTTTTTCATTTACCTTTAACTTTCTGGTAAGCTGCCTCGGCGGCAGCGATGTTAGGTCTGGCTATTTTCTCCGGTAAAGCATTGGTAATTGCCTTCTTGATTGCATCCAGGCTAACGAGGGCAGTAGCTCCCGCCAGGGCACCCAGCATGGTGGTGTTAACGATGGCGACGCCGATAATGTCCCTGGCGATAGCCGAAGCATCCAGATTAACAACGTTGAGGGAACCGGGGAGAGCTAGTTCTGAGGTGGACTTACGGGTATTGATGAAGATAGCGCTTCCGGCCTGGGCTCCATCGGTAACGTTGACGACATCAAGCAAAGTGTCATCCAGGACGATGATTTTCGTCGGGTGATAGATCTGACTGCGACTGCGGATAACATGGTCGGCAATGCGGGTAAAAGCCTGAACCGGAGCGCCGCGCCGTTCGGCACCGAAACTAGGGAATGATACGGCATATTTACCTTCGTAAAGGGCGGCGGCGGCACCCAGGATACTGGCTCCCAGGACAGCCCCCTGTCCACCCCTGCCGTGCCAACGCACCTCTTCGACAGGCACATTACGGCTCATTGCTTCTCCATAATAGCACAATGCAATTATTTTGCAAGGTTTTTTTCTTGTAAGAAAGACATCAAGCAATCGTTATCTAACAATCCAAGCGATTGTTACCTCTGATTTGCTCCCCTAAAAACGGTGGCAAGTGCAGGCTTCCTTTAAATGACGAGGAAAAAGAGAATGATCTTGTTGGAGAACACCAAGCATGTCCTAAATATTTGGATGTCTCAACACAATAGGATCCCCCTCCCAAATGGGAGGGGGTAATTAATGCCAACGGAAGGTATTACCACTAAGTTATTCTGATAAACTTCTGCAGCAGGTGACAGCCGGGAGGTATAAGACCTTCATTACCGCCCGCTGAAAAGTTCACTTCGCTTACATACAGGTCACCTCGGGAATCCACGCATATACCGTGTGGGGAGGCAAAATTGCCGGGTGAGCAACTATCCGCCCCTCCCCAGCGCACCAGCAGTTCTTTATTAAGGTTCCACACGCTCACACATGGCAAAGGTGATTCCGGAGTAGGAGCTGGAAACCATGGGTAGAGACCATAACGGTAGCCAAGTTCAGCAACATAGAAGTTATCATCGGCGCCCAGGTATATCCCGTCAGGACGAGTAACGTCGGTCCATTGAGTGATAAATTCCCCGTTTGGGGTGAAGAGCTGGATGCGGCTATTCTCGCGGTCAGCTACGTAGACGGTACCGCGCTTGTCCACGCATATGTTGTGGGGGAGATTGAACTGTCCAGGCCCATCGCCCGGTTCTCCCCATGAGAATAATAGTTTACCGTCTGGCGAAAACTTATGCACCCGTGCATTAGCATACCCATCAGAAACATAGAATTCACCCGAGGGTGCAAATGCGGTATCCGTAGGCATATTGAAAGGAGGGCCGCCCCGTTTCACTTTTCTGTAATCTTCTTCAATAGTACCGGTATCCGACGGCTTATTTTCGTTTCCCAGCGTCATTAGAAGTTTGCCTTCGGCAGTGAACTTCCTTACGGTATGGTCTCCCATGTCCGTGCAGTATACCAAACCATCAGCATCGATACGAATCCCGTGGGTCGTCTTGAATAATCCTTCTCCCCATGAAGTCAGAAATTTGCCGTCCCGGTCGAAAATAATAACCGGATGCTCGCCTCTATTAATGACGTAAACCCTATCTTGTGAGTCCACGGCTACGGCGCAGCCATCCACCATGCCCCAACCCTCGGGCAGTTGTCCCCAGCCCTCAGCTATTTCGTACCTGAATTTACCAGAACCTAAAGTCATACTCCTATTTTTCTCCTTTTGCTCATAGATTTCTATTTTCCCAGATATTTTCATCCGGGCTAGAACTATTCTAACCAAAATGAACCTATATGTCTACCTTGACAACAATAAAATACGCATAATAAATATCACAGTGGGTATTACCAGTTCTTCCGGACAATTGTTCCACTATAATAGAAGGTTTTTATCAATAAAAATTAAGTTAATTTCTATACTATGGGGCCGATGGTATAGAGGCCGGGGAAGTTACCGTAGCCGAGGATTTCGGCTTTGGTTTGCTTGCCTGAGGCTACTTCCAGCACTTCACGATATATTCTTTGCCCGAGCTCCGGCAGGCCGGAGCCTTTGCCCCGGGTTAGCTCGACAAGAATGTCAATGTGGTCTGGCAGTCTCTTGAAGGTAACCGGGTTGCCGGTTACCTTGATTACCGGCATAAAGGGGAAACCCTGAGGGACGCCCAGTCCCGTGGAGAAGAGGGCAACCTGGGCGCCGGCTGCTCCCAGAGCGGTGAGAAACTCAGGTTCTCTGCCTGGAGAGTCAACGATGAACAGGCCTTTGCCCTGGACCCGGTCTCCATATTCATAGACGTCCTGAATGGTTTTGGTGCCACCTTTGGCGATGGCGCCCAGCGATTTCTCCTCAATAGTGGTCAGGCCTCCGGCAATGTTGCCGGCGCTCGGCTGCCCACCCCTCATGTCTCCACCCCTGGCGATAGCTCGCTTCTCCATACGGTCCACGATGTCCAGAATTTTGTCCGCTACCCGCTGGTTGACGGCGCGGCGGACCAGTATATGTTCGGCACCCAAAAACTCGGTGGTTTCGCCAAAGATACAGGTGCCTCCCTTCTCAATCACTAGGTCGCAGACGGCACCCACCGCTGGATTTGAAGCCAGCCCCGAGGTGGTATCAGAGCCGCCGCATTTGACCCCTATCACCAGGTGTGAGTCGTCAAATTCTTCTTTCCTTAATTTAGATGCCTCACCGACCATGGCCTGGGCTAACAGGATGCCTTCATTCAGGGCAACGGTCGCCCCGGCTTTCTGAATAACTATTTTTTCCACCCGTTTACCCGTCCGGGCAATATCCTCGGCGATTTGGTCGGCCGGTACGCCTTCGCATCCCAGGCTTACCAGCAGAACACCGGCTAAATTGGGGTTCTGCCCCAGAGAAGTGAGCGTGCGAGTCACTATCTCCAGGTCGGGTTGCAACTGGCCGCAGCCGGCGGGGTGGAGGAAAGGGGCTGTCCCCTTGATTTGCTGAGCTATCCAGTAAGCTACATCGTTGGCGCAGCTAACCGTGGAGATTACACCAACGTAGTTACGGACACCTATTGAACCATCCGGGCGGTGATAACCGAGAAAGCTTATTTGGCACCTCCTGCTGGTTTGCTTTGTCCCCGGGTGCTGGCGACATCGTGAACGTGCACATAATCCCCTTTATTGATGGCACTGGTGGCTGTGCCAATTACCTCGCCGTATTTGATGACCGGGGCTCCGGACTCCAGGTGAGCCAGGCTGAACTTGTGGCCGAAGGGCACCGCCGAGGTTAGTTTTACGGTTAGCAGTTTGTCGCCAGTGTCCAGCTCAAGGCTGGTTCCTGCTTTCAAATCAGTCAAAGCGGTGGCTACGTTATCCCTGGCATTGAGGATGATTGCCTTTTCTTTCGGTTTCATCTAAGCACAACCTTGAATTCGGGTTTTATTCTAACAGATAAATTAAAATAGCACAATGGTTGAAATAGGTGGTTTCTTTGCTTAACCTACCCTGTTTATTTACCTTACCAGTGAAGCACCGACTATTGACCGGTTTATCTCAAGCGTGGTGGCAACCCCGGAAGCTCCAGCTATGGCTCGATACAGTCTTTCTATTTTGAATTCTTTAGTATAGCCATAGGCTCCGTGGACTCGCCTGGCCATCTCGGTCACCTCAAGTGTGGCGGGCACGACAAATAATTTAACCGCCGCTGCCTCGGTCATCCAGTCCGGTGATTCCTGGTCCTGGAGAAAGGCAACCCGGTAGGTGAGCCATCTGGCTGCCTCTATTCTGGCCTGCATTTCAGCCAGCATCCAGCGGACGCCCTGCATAGCTGAGATTGGTTTTCCTCTCGCCATTCTTGACCTGGCGTATTTTATGGCTTCATCCAGGGCAGCCTGGGCGATTCCCACACAGGCGGCGCACTGCTCTATCTTTTCCGAGGCAATCCAGTACAGCAATACCTCAAAACCTTTGCCTTTTTCGCCGAGCAGATTTTCTCTGGGCACCTGCATATTGTCGAAATAGACATCGGCAGCTTCCATGCCACCTCCCCCCATCAGCTCCCAGACCTTCGGGGCGGTATAGCCTTTGGTATTTTTTTCGACGACAAAGGTAGTGCACTCTCCGTTGTCGTCTTTGGTGTAGAGCACGGCGTAACCATTCCGCGCGCCGAAGCTGCTGAAACGCTTCATACCATTTATTACGTAGCTATCTCCGTCAGGAGTGGCGGTGGTGATGAGTGCCTCGGGGTCCGAGCCGGTCTCTTCTTCAGTGAACTGGATGCTGGAATAAGCCGTGCCATCGCAGAGTGGCGGGATATATTTTCTTTTCATTTCCTCCGAGCCGAAGTGGGCAATACACTCAGGTATGCTGTTGTTAAAGCCAACCAGCCACCAGGCCCCGGTCCCGGGATAGGCAAGCTGTTCGCAAGCCAGGACACAGCTCAGATTCCCCGCTTCGGTGCCACCGTACTGCTTCGGGATTGTCATTCCGAATAGTCCAATTTGCGCCATCTTCTTAATCAGGTCGTCGGGGAGCCTGCCTTCGCGGTCGATTTGGGCGGCTATCGGTTCGATTTCTCGCCCGGTAAATTCTCTGACCGTTGCCTGCAGCATTAGCTGCTCTTCCGTCAGGTTAAAGTCCATTGTCCCCCTCCTTCCTATTTAATTGATACGCGGCGACTACCAGATTTCCAGGTATCATTTAATTATTTTCTTTTTCAGTCCTTCTTTCGGAACTGGCCCAGTCTTTCCTCGGTGTCTCCAATGGTAAACTCGCTCTTGGCTTCCAGTTCCAGGCCCTTGGCCAGTATGTCTTTCAGGCTGCGGTTATATAGGTACTTAACGGCGGCAACGGCTTCTGGGCTGTTAGCCATTATTTTCCCGGCCAGCTCCTGCACTGTCTCCCGCAGTTTTTCGGCGGGGACTGCCATATTGACCAAACCGATGCGTTCCGCCTCCCGGGCGGTAATTATTTCGGCAGTGAGGGATAATTCTTTGGCTTTCAGTACTCCGACAAGCCACGGCAAGCGCTGGCTCATGCCCCAGCTGGGTCGGAGGCCCCAGCGGGTATGGGTATCACCGAACCTGGCTTCTTCTGAGGCGATAATCAGGTCGCAACCGAGGACAATTTCCAGTGCGCCGGTGAAGCAGTAGCCGTTGACCATAGCGATGACAACTTTGGGAACAGTCTGAATGGTGTCAATAACATCCTTGGCGGGGTCATCAAGTATCGGGCCGACGCGCCCTCCTTCCAGTTTGCGGTCGCCCAGAGATTTCAGGTCTACCCCGGCGGAAAAGGCGCGGCCTTCTCCGGTAAGCACTATTACCCTTACATCGTTATCTTTTCCCGCCTCTTCCAGAGCGGCTTTGAGTTCGAAGAGAAGCGCCGGGCTGATGGCGTTCATTGCTTCAGGCCGGTTGATGGTTATCCGGGCGATACCGTTTTCCTTTTTGTAGATTAAATTTTCGTATGCCATCGTTTAACCTCCTTCTGCTCCTGCTGGCGCTTTATTTGCCGCTACCAGTAGGAGCCAATCCAGGTGGCCAGGTGGGGCTGGGGTACTGGAGGTCGCTTGAGGATAAACTCTTCTCGTATGTCGGTGCCCAGGCCGGGGCCGGTGGGAATTTCCAGATAGCCATCCTGGTACTTAATCGGCTCGGTGAGCATATTGTTGTAGAGTTCAAGGTAGGGAAAGAAGAACTCTTGAAAGATGAAGTTGGGGATGCAGGCATCCAGCTGCAGGCTGGCAACCGTGGAGATGGGGCCATTGGAGTTGTGGGGTTGGACGGTAACGTAGTAGGTCTCAGCCATCGCCGCAATCTTTTTCAGTTCCAGTATGCCACCAGTATGGCAGATGTCAGGCTGGATGATGCGCGCTGCCTGCTTCTCAAAAAGGGGACGAAAGTCCCAGCGGGTGTAGAGGCGTTCCCCGGTGGCGATGGGCAGGTTAATGGCTCGCTGTACTTCAGCCATGGCGTCAATATTATCGGGCGGGACGGGCTCTTCATAGAAGAAGGGGTCAAAAGGTTCCAGTTTCTGGGCCATACGGATGGCGCTCAGCATATTGAAGCGTCCGTGGCATTCAATGAGCAGGTCAACCGAGGGGCCTACTGCCTCCCGTACCGTCCTGACACAGGCGATGGCGAACTCCTCCTCGCTCCTGGGTATGACTTGACCACCACTGCGAAAGGGGTCCCACTTCATGGCGGTAAAGCCCTTGGCTACCATCTTCTGGGCGTTCTGTGCTATGGATTCCGGGGTATCTTCAGCCGTCAGTTCGGTAACCACGTGCTGGAAAGCCCAGGCATTGGCGTAAGCCCTTACTTTGTCCCGCAGTTTACCACCCAGCAGTTCGTAGATGGGCACACCCAGCGCTTTGCCTTTGATATCCCACAGCGCCTGTTCCACGGCGCTCAGGGCAGTTAGTATAATGAGTTGACCGTGCCAGAATGTCGACTTATAGAGGGCGTTCCAGATGTATTCAATCTGGAAGGGGTCTTTGCCGACCAGAAAGTCCTTGAATGACTCCAGAGCTTTGATGACCACATCGTTGAAGCGCTCGAGGCTGGCTTCGCCAACACCGGTAAGTCCGCTATCAGTGTAGATTTTGACGAAGGTCCAGTTGGCATGTCCGCCCTGGGTTGGGAAGACGCGTAAATCAGTGATTCGCATCGGTACACCTCCTTGTATTCCGAACTTATCATCAAGAAGGGTTGTGCACGAAGAAGCTATTTATTTTACAGGATTGGATTGAAAGGTTTTTCCAGGTAGTCTCTCAGGGTCTGGAGGAACTCTGCCCCGATACCGCCGTCCAGAACGCGGTGGTCAATGGATAAAGTCATCGTCATCATCGGTCTGATTCGTATCTCGCCGTCCTTTACCACCGGCTTGTCGGCGATGCGCCCCACCGCCAGAATGGCTGCCTCAGGTGGTTGTATAATGGCGCTGAACTGGTCTATCCCGAACATGCCCAGATTGGAGATAGTGAAAGTGCTGCCCTTCATCTCTTCCTTGCTGAGAGTGCGCTCCTTTGCCTTTGTAACCAGCTCCGCTCTGGTTTGAGCAATCTCCGTTAGAGACTTTTTGTTTGCTTGCTGGATAACCGGGACAACCAGCCCACCTTCAACGGCGGTAACCAGCCCGATGTCTATTCGCTTGAGGAGCTTGACGGCGCCATCGGCATAAGTACAGTTCATTGAGGGGTTGCGCTCCAGAGCTTTTGCTACCATGTTGATAATCAGGTCAGTAAGGGTCAGTCGTACGCCGGTTTTGCTCTCTATGACCGGTAGCAATTGCTGGCGCATCTTGTTCAATTCCTGGGTGTCAACCTCCACCGTGAGGTAGAAGTGGGGGGCCTGGAAGCTCTCCGTCATGCGTCTGGCGATGGTCTCTCGCATTGAGGTTAAGGGTACGATTTCTTCTTCAGCCGATTCGGGTGCTTCTCCGGCAGACGGAGCTGGTGCTGTCTGGCTCTCTTCTAAAAACTGCAGGACATCCTCTTTGGTGATTCTTCCTCCGGGCCCCGTTCCGGTCACCAGCGATAGGTCAATGTTATGCTCTCTGGCAATATTCCTCGCCAGTGGAGAAGACTTTATCGTTTTAGTCTCTTCTGCCGCCTCAGGCTCTTTGGCTCTCTTGGGTGCTTCCGCCTGCTTTTCTTCCCTGGCTTTAACGATAACTGGCGCAGGGACTTCCGGCGCCTTTTCGCCTGGCTGAAGAATAAAAGCAATGGTGGCTCCCACCGGCACATCGGCCCCGGCGTCTGCCATTAACTTGCTCAGGATACCTGATGCCTCGGCTTCAATCTCAAAGGTTACCTTCTCGGTTTCAATCTCAAGGACAACCTCCCCTTTTTCTACCCTGTCTCCTTCCTTCTTCAGCCACCTCAAGACTCTTCCGGTATGCATTGCTTCATCAAGTTTGGGCATTATAATGGTAACCGCCATATCAGTACCTCCAGCGGTCTTATCTCGCTTTGCTTTTGTCGCTAATGCGGACAAGCGCGCTTACTTGCCCATCATTTCCAGGGCGGCAGCCTTAATGTCTTCTTTATCGGGGATGACATAGTCCTCTAATCTGGGATTAAAGGGGACGGGTGCATCAAGAGCGGCTACCCGCTTAATCGGCGCATCCAGATAGTCAAAAGCCTTCTCGCCGATGATAGCCGCTATCTCGGCACCAAAGCCTCCCGTCCGGCAGGCCTCATAAACTACCATCGCTTTACCCGTCTTTTTCACCGAATTCAGTATGGCGGCTTCATCTAGAGGCTTTAACGTCCGCAGGTCAACCACCTCCAGATCTATCCCGTCTTTAGCCAGTTCCTCAGCCGCGGTTAAAACATGATTGACAAATCGCGAGTAGCTGATGACGGTTATATCCTTGCCCGGCCGTTTGATATCGGCTTTCCCCAGTGGTATCACGTAATCCTCTTCGGGGACTTCGCAGGCTTCACCATACAGTTTCTTGTGTTCGATGAATATCACCGGGTTATCTTCTCTGATGCTTGACTTGAGCAGGCCTTTGGCGTCGTAGGCGTTGGACGGCATGACGACCAATAGCCCGGGTATATGAGCGTATATTGCTTCCAGGGACTGGGAGTGGTGGGGTCCGGCAGCGACACCGCTGCCACCCTGGGTCCGTATCACCAGCGGTACCTTTACCATGCCGCCGGTCATATACCTGAGCTTGGCGATTTGATTTATAATCTGGTCGGCGGCAATGAAAGTGAAATCAATATACATAATCTCGGCTACCGGCCGCATCCCGACCAGGGAAGCTCCCAGCGCCGCACCAGCGATAGCTGCCTCAGCTAAGGGCGTATTTCTCACTCTTTCGTGACCAAATTCCTCTAATAATCCCTGGGTTACTTTATAGGAGCCGCCGTACTCGGCTATTTCCTCTCCCATTAAAAAGACCTTGGGGTCGTGCCTCATTTCTTCCCTGAGCGCTTCCCGTATTGCCTCTCTATAGGTTAACTCTCGCATTCTAACCCCCTTACTTATCCTGCCGTGTAGTAAATATCCTCAAGAGCTTCTTCGACTTCGGGTTCGGGACTTTCCTGGGCGAATTTGACCGCCTCGTCGAGTTCCCGCAAGACGGAATTGTTAATCTCTTCAACCTCGGCTTTAGTCGCTATTTTGTTCTCTATCATCTGTTTGCTCAGCCGGTCAATCGGGTCTTTTTTCTTCCATTCTTCGACTTCTTCTTTAGTTCGGTAGCTTGTCCCGGGGTCACCCATATGGTGGCCTACGGTCCGGTAAGTGTTGCCAACGATGAGAATCGGGCCGCCACCTTTCCTGACCGTCTGGATGGCTTCAATGGCTACCTCGGCAACGGCGATGGCGTCGTTGCCATCAACGGTTATCCCGGGAATCCCGTAGGCCTTGGCGCGGTCGGCGATGTCCTTGAGCCTGGTGTAGTCCCTGCTCGGTGTGCTCTGCTGGAACTGGTTGTTCTGGCAGACGAAGAGTACGGGTAGATTCCAGATTGAAGCCAGGCCAATACCCTCATGGAAAGCGCCCGAGTTGGTGGCACCGTCGCCAAAGAAAGCAACCACCACGCGGTCAAGCTTCTGCATCTTGATAGCTGTGCCAACGCCGGCGGCGATGGGTATGCCGTCGCCAACAATCCCGGTGGCACCGAGGATATTGCGGTCAACGGCGGCAATGTGCATGGAACCGCCCTTGCCTCTGCAATACCCGGTTTCTTTGGCGAAGAGCTCAGCCATCATCCGGTCGAGTCTGGCGCCCTTGGCGATAATATCGCCGTGCCCCCGGTGAGTGGAGATGACATAGTCATCGTCCCTGAGAAAGGCGCAAACGCCGGCCGGAATTGCTTCCTGACCGATAGAGGGATGGACAAAACCAGGCAAGCCCTTGCGGTACTCGGAGATAGCCCTCTCCTCAAAATAACGAATCTTCACCATCGTGGTATAGATTTGCTTAATTTTTGCCTTGTCTATTTCTGGCATAGACTTCCTCCTCATCTTGCATATGAATTTACTCCCCGCCGCAGCCCGTTACCACTGAGAAAAACCGACAAACCTTAACTTTCCAAGTAAGACTACCACAGCATTGATTATTGGTCAAGAATTTCGTCCTGTTACCGCTTGCCGTTTGCAGGCTGGATATTTTACTGCTACAATCAACCGTGATTTGATTAGCCGGGGAACTGGCTCAGAAGTTCTGATCGGGAAAGGAAATTGCAATGCTATCGGTAAAAAGTAAGCAGTGGGATAAAACGGCAGAAGTAGTTATCATTGGCTACGGGCTGTCCGGGGCAGTGGCGGCAATAACTGCCCACGACCTGGGAGCCAGTGTCCTGGTGTTAGAGAAGCAGAGCCCTGGTTCGCATTGCACCTGCAGCAGCATATCCATGGGCATAATTCTGTGTCTGTCTGACGTCGAGCGAGCCACCGAGTACATGCTGGCTTTAAGCCGGGCGGATGGGCAGGAAACGCAGTGGACAGACCCTGATACCATACGAGCCTGGGTGAAGTACACGGCACAGAATAAAGATTGGCTGAAGAAACTGGGTGGCAACATTACCTTTTTTTCCAAAGCGGCTGAGTATCCCCAGCTTCCCGGGGCGGACGGCATTGAGTTGTGGAAGTATCAGGGTTGCGGCCGCCGCCTGATGCAATTTATGTATGACCAGGTAGCTTCCAGGAAGATTGAGGTAGTATATCAGACATCAGCGCAAAGGCTGCTCACTGATGAGAGGGGGCGGGTAATCGGGATGAAAGCGATTGATACCGGGAGCGGGCAGCCGAAGGAAGTGAACATCAGGGCTTCCAGGGCAGTGATATTGTGCACCGGGGGTTTTGAAGAGAATGAGGAAATGAAGTTGCAATACCTGAGAGTCTATCCCGCCTATTTTGCCGGTGGCACGGGAAACACCGGCGATGGCATCAAGATGGCTCAAGAGGTTGGTGCCGACCTATGGCATATGAACTGCGTCTCGGCGCGCCTGTGTGCCAAGTTCCCGGATTTTCCCGTCGCCTTCTTTATTGACTTCAGTGGCGGGGAGTGGAGTCAAAGCTCAATGCGGGAGACGAAGAAAAAGGCACCGGCTGGCTTTATTATCGTTGATAAATATGGGCGGCGCTATATGAGTGAGGACCTGAAGCCTCATGGTGCCTACTACGAGCTTGGTGCGTTTGACTCCCACAAGCTGGAGTATCCCCGAGTGCCCAGCTATCATATCTTTGACCAGAGGAGGATGGAGTGTGGCTCTCTGGGCCAGCTTACCAGCGGTCCCTCAGGCCCCGAGCAGCTCTACAAGTGGAGTCACGATAATCTGGTTGAGTTGCAAAAGGGGTGGATTGTCAGTGGCGAGACGGTTGCCGAGCTTGCCCGTAAAATCCAGGTGCCCCCGGCCAATCTGGAGAGTACGGTAGAGCGCTGGAGCCGGTACTGTCAGGAGGGTAGAGATGGCGATTTTGGGCGGGAGGCGCTGGAGCTGGTTCCCCTGGATAGTCCGCCGTTTTACGCTATCAGGCTATTCCCCGGTGGGTCGAATACTCAGGGCGGACCGAGGCGGAACAGTCGCGCCCAGGTGGTAAACCCGTTCGGCGAGCCCGTTCCCGGTCTTTATGCAGCGGGGGAATGCGGGTCGGTGTTTGGTATGCTGTACCCGGCGGGGGGAGGTAACCTCGCCGAGTGTATTGCCTTTGGTCGCATTGCTGCGGAAAATGCGGTCAAAGAGAGGATAGAGAATCAATCAACTATTTGAGCCGGGCCTTTGGGAAGTCCACTGTGCGGGAAATACTGTAGCGTGGCATCCTCAATAACCACTACCTTTGCTTTATCACCATAGTTCTTTTTCAGCGCGCCTAAAATCTCAGCCCAGCTATTAAGGATGGTAATCTTATCTACGGGGCCTACCCAGTCAAGTCCAGCCTTGTCCAGATAGGGACCCAGTGCGAACAGCCTGTTGATTCTAGGAGGCATCTCTTTTATCGGACCCCAGAGCCGACCGCCCATTTCTTTGCCGAAACTACGTGCCAGATAGTGGCATATCTGCCCCTCGGGGATATTGCCCATAACCACCAGGTCGCCGCCGGCTTCCTTGAGCATCTTGCTGCCTAGAGTTACCACCAGTGCGGCTTCGTTTGCCTTGATGTAGGCATTGGAAACAACTATGTCAGCCTCACCTGGCGCCTCGGTAGCGTAAACCTTCCTCCCCATTTTTACCCCTTCGCGATGGGCCTCGACTAGGTCACCGACAAACAGTCCAATGGTATCCCGGTGCATATTAATCAGGGCGTTGACCGAGATGTCAAGACCGGCCATTCTGGCTGCCTCTTCCAGGTCCAGCCGCATCACGTTTTTGTCCACCTCACCCCAGAAGTCAAGCAGTGGCGAACCTGCCTCGGTTAATTCGCACAGTTTGGTGTGATTAATCGCAATGGTATCAATATGGGCAACCCCGGGAAGTATCATCTTACCTCCACCGCCAAAGCCGGAAGTGGGGTGGGGTACTATTGACCCGATGGTAATCTTCAAGTCGCAAGCCATGAATTCGCTGTTTATTGAGACCGGCGTATCGCGTGAAGTCTTACCCAGGTAAGTACAGTTCTCGTAAGGATTATGGTTGTAAACGAGGAATTTTTGTGGAATCTCGGGCCCCAATTTCTTCTGAAAGTCCATGAGCTTCATGGCACCATGGGCGCCGAGGGCGGCGATAAACCTGATGTTCTCGTCCTTGATGCCGCCTTCTCTCAGCTCTTCCAGCACGTAGGGTACCAGTCCATCTACTTTGGTCGGGCGAGTAAGGTCGTCAAAGACAATGCACACCTCTTTCTTGCCGCGGGCTAACTCGGCGATGCGGGGTGTGCCAATCGGGTGAAGAAATGCGTCTCGTATCTGCTGGTCAGTCAGTTTGGGAGCGTCATGCCCCGCCATTTTGGGAGCGGCCACTTTCCAGGAGTCAGGAAAATCAAGCTCCAGTTCAGTATCACCATACCACGGAAACTGCGGCACCTTAACAATCATGGATTTACCTCCTCAGGTTTGTTCATATATGATAGCTTATTTTCCAGCAGAGTCCTTCACTTTGTCAAGGAAACGTCGGCACTGGCTTCGTCAACGGAAGAAATTTATGCCAGCTTTTGCTTCCATTATAGTATAGGCCCGATAGTATACATTACGATTGGCTCCCGATAGCCGGAGCGCATCTCTCGCTTGGTCAGCTTGCCGGAGGCAACGGCGATGACCTCCTGAAAGAGCCGGTCTGCCACCTGGTCAACGGACTCTTTGCCCTCAACTATGGTGTCGGCATAAATATCAAAAAATTCTTTTTCCTGGCTATCGTGCGGCCGGCTTTGACTGGTGACCACGGCTATCTGAGGGAGAGTCGGAATTTCCCCGCCCCAGCCCGGTGGACAGCGAAAGCTGGAAGAGAACCCGCCGCCGACATTGTAAATGTGAATGTGTATTCCAGCGGCGGCTTCCCCGGAAATCACCTCGCTGGTCATGGCGGAGCCGTCCATGAAGAACAGTCCTTTTCCTCTGGGTTTTTCCGCATACTCAAGTGCGCCCTGCAGAGGACTTGTCCCCGTTTTAGCTTGGGCACCCAGAGATTTTTCTTCAATAGTGACCAGGCCTTCGTGGATGTTGCCGCGAGTCGGCTGTGAACCCCGGATATCCACCCCGGTGGCTTTAATTCGCGCTTCCATACGGTCTACCATTTCTTCAAGTCGTCTGGCTACTTTCGGATTAACGGCTCTCTTGGCGAGCAGGTGGGTAGCCCCGATGACTTCGGTTGTCTCTGTGAAGATAGCGGTGCCGCCTTCGGCAATGAGCCGGTCAAGGACTCGCCCGGTAACGGAATTGCCGGCGATGCCGGAAAGAGCGCCGGAACCGCCACACTTTACTCCGATTTTGAGTTGGCTCAGAGGGAAAGGCTTGCGCTGCAATCTGGAGGCTTCAGCGACCATACTGCGGGCTGTCGCCAGTCCTTTATCCATTACCTCGGAGAACCCGTTACTCCCGATGACGGTGAGGACTTCAACCGGTTTTTTCGATTTGGCAATCTCCTTGCCAATCGTGGCGGGAGAAGGGTTCTCACAACCAATACCCACCACCAGGGCGGCAGCGACATTAGCATTACTGCCCATCCCGGAAAGCACTCTTAGCGCCCATTCGTTGTCTTCCTTGACGCGGACGCAGGGATGGGTGTGAAGAATGGGCACGGCGCCTTTAACGGCGTCGGCGATGGTAGCTGCCATCTCGTTGGCACACCGGCCGCTGGAGATGACGGCCACATGGTTACGCACCCCTACCGAGCCGTCGGGTCTCTCGTAGCCTAGAAATTCCATTACTTTACCTCCTTCGGGGGAGGGACAAGGGCGCTTTCTACATTATGGATGTGGACATAGTCCCCCTTATTGATGGGCCGGGTGGCCAGACCGATAACCTCCCCGTATTTGAGCACTTTTTCTCCTTTATTAATAGTGGTTGAGGCTAGTTTATGTCCCAGGGGGATATCCTGATTGACGGTTATCTCGCCGACCGGCCCCGATTTTGAAACCAGACTCACCGTATCTCCGGCAGCGATGTCGTTTAAGGCGGTGGCAGTATTATCTTTGGGGTCTATCCTCATCGCTCTTTTCATCGGCTCAAGCCCCTCCTTTAATTCCTGCTTCGTTGCTGCTTGGTAACTATTTCCAAGTATATAAAGTTTTCCCAATTTGTCAATGCTTCTTATTCTGACGCTGCTTTCAAGTGACTCTGGTATAACAATTAAGATGGAGACAGGAAGCATTCCTCTACCTTGTGGCTATTTTAGGAATACTTAGTCAACTTAATAGTTTCAGCATTTTTTCGGTTGCCTTTAGTCCGTGTCCGGTAAATACCGAGACGATGGCTTCGTCAGGGTCTGATTCCGGTAAATATTTTTTAAGTCCGGCGATGGTTACCGCTGCGGTAGGCTCAATGTAGTATCCCTTGCGGCACATTTCTTGCAGTGATGCTTTGATTTCGCTATCACTTACGATGATGAAACTCCCCTTACTTTGGCTGACGGCGTCAATGATTTGCTTACCCCTGATTGGCTCAGCGATGGCAATTCCTTCAGCGATTGTTTCCTTTTTGTCTATCGCGGGAATTTCTACCAAGTTTTCCTGGAAAGCCCGATATAAAGGGGCGCAATTTTCCGACTGCACGGCAATAATTTCTGGCATTTTGCCAATGATTCCAGCCTGCAGAAGTTCGTTGAAGCCAATACAGGCGCCTAATAGAAGTGTCCCGTTGCCGACCGGTAAGATAACCGCATCAGGAGATTTCCAGCCGAGCTGTTCACAAACTTCAAAGGCGAAGGTTTTGGTTCCGTGAAAAAAGAAGGGGTTCCAGGAGTGGCTGGCGTAATAGATTTTTTCCGCCGCTTTCAAGGCAGCCCGGGCGGTGTCTTCTCTGGTGCCGGGGATTTTATTTAATTTTGCTCCGTAAAGCTGTATCTGTGCCAGTTTCCCGGCGGCGGTATCTCCGGGAACGAAAATATGGCAATCAATACCAGCTCTGGCACAGTAAGCCGAAATTGCCGAGCCGGCATTTCCCGAAGAATCTTCAACGACTTCCTTGATTCCTAACTCTTTTACCTTGCTGATAAGAACTGAAGCGCCTCTGTCCTTGTAAGACCCGGTCGGGAATAACTGGTCTTGCTTGATTAAAACAGGCTTACCATTAAAATTTACTTCAGCTAGCGGAGTGAAGCCCTCAGCCAGAGAAACGATATTGGAGTCATCTCGTAGCGGAATCGCTTCCCGGTACCGCCACATGGTTGGCTTTCTCTGGCTGATTTTGCCCGAGTCAAAAGTCGGGGTAAATTCAATATCCAGAATAGAGCCGCAGTCGCACTTCCACCTCGGCTCATCAAGGGAATAAGTTGCTTTGCATTTTGGGCAGATAAGCTGGTTCATTTGCTTCTCACGTCCAAAATTATTATCTGAGTGCGGCGACGGCTTCAATCTCGATTTGAAAGCCAAAGTGCAGATTTCTGGTTGGCACTACCGCTCGTGTCGGGCGATGCTGGCCAAAGAATTTGGCATAGACGGCGTTCACCTGTGGCCATAATTCAATGTCTGAGATGTAGACGGTAGTTTTGATAACCTGATTCAGGTCAGAGCCCGCCGCTTTAAGTATCCCGGATATATTTTGCAATACTTGCTCTGTTTGGTCTTCAATTGAGCCAGGGCGTTTCTCCCCGGTTTTTGGGTCTATCGGTAGCTGTCCGGAAACATAAACGGTATTATTGTGGATTATTGCCTGCGAGTAATGTCCGGAGGGGTGGGGCGCATTGTCGGTTGAAATTACTTTCATTTTACTGCCACCTCCATTACAACTACGGTGCTATTCTGGACTAATGCTCACTGGCTGTCAATGCTGCTGAAACAAGCCCGAAACCAGCCCCCTTGGTTAGTCCATATTCATTGATTCAAAATAAACCCCTGCCATTAAAGAATACAGGTGCGTTGCCGAGTGTATGGCTATGTGCTATAATTCAGCCTCAAGCAATCCGGTGTTTGCTTGCCTGATTTTGATTAGAAAGGAGAAAGATAATATGGCGGATTTAGAAGCTTACCGTGAATATGGGGAGGAGCTTGAGCGGCGAGTAAGGCTGAAAACTCATCCTTTGGCACTGAAGTTGTTGGAGAAAGAGAGCGATATCCCTGAGGGAGCACAGCGTCCTTTGCGAGATTTTGGTTATCACCTCTCGCTTTGCCAGAGTTTCCAGCTCTCGCGCCGGGATGGGATAGTGGTGGCTATGCTGGCGCAGGACATGTGGTGTTTTGAGCCTGTAGTGGGTTACGGGCTGATGGAGCCCCCGGAGTATTTCCTTCAGGGACATAACCGTTACACTCCTTATCCCTGGGATGTGGCGACTCTGGAGGCAGGCCGACATTATGCCGAGGAGCTTCCCAGGCTGGAAGTCGGCAAGTATGTTGGGGTGGTGTCGTCACCGCTAAAAGCGGCCAATTTTGAACCTGATGTGGTCATGATTTATGGCGATTCCGCCCAATTGAGCCTGCTCCTTCTGGCGAGGGAATGTAAAGACGGATATAACCTTAAGTGCACCCTGTCCAGTCATGCGGCTTGTGTTTATGGAGTAGTGCCTGCCTTATTGACCGGGGAATGCCAGGTTGCGGTACCTTGCCGGGGCGACCGCTACAGCGCCTTTGCCGGAGATGATGAAATGATATTAACTGTTCCCAAAGTAAAATTAGAGGAATTGATAGCGGGACTTAAATTTGTGGAAAATAGCGGCTCCAAACTGCCCCGGGGATACCGGTTTCGCCCCGAGTACCCCATGCCGGAGAGTTACGAGAAGATAGCCCGGATGATGGGATACCGTTAGGTCAGAATTGTGCTACTGAAGTTGTAGTCAGCGGCGTTGGTGGTGTTGTCTTTAAGGGCAATGATATTTTTGATTTTGGCCAGCCTCGCCATCAAATCGGCGTTATTGATTTTGAATTTGTTGTTGGTAGCGCATACCGGATTCGCTATCAGGTGTCCCAAATGGTAGTTTTAGATACAAAATAGTACTTTGGCGTTACTTGCCCAAAACCTGTATTGAGCGTAGAAAACCATCTGGTAACATTGAGTTTTATTTAGTCTATTAGCAAATTATTAGCAAAAATTCAGCCTCGGTTTAGCTTGATTAGTTAGATCTCACAGCTCCCATCGCTTGCCTGTGGTTCTTGCCGTGGTAGACCATCTCGCGATGGTAAACGGCAGCGAGCTGCGGGTCCCAACGGCGGCTGATATCTCCTGCTTGGTAAAGAGCCATCCTCATGATGGATGGCCCGGCTTTGGTCATCCTCAGCCCTTTGGCTTGCACATCTGAGGATTGTCTGGCTCCCGGCACTACTCCTTCCCAATTGGCAAAAGCGGATTGATTGTGGAAACGTGCCGGGTCGCCTACCGTCGCCAGAAAGACCGGTGCTGTATGCTCTCCAACGCCCGGTATGGTACTCAGATTGTTCGAAGGGTGAAGTTTCCTATATAGCTCCGCAATGCGGCTCGCCAAGGCTTCAGATTCAGTCTCATCCGCTTCGAGCATCCTTAATTCCCGAGCTATCTCATCCTGGAGATTAATAAAGAATTCCTCGTTAACTGTTCCAACCGGCTCAGCTATCTCACATATAGTAGCTATGTTGTGACAGGCAAGAAAAACCACTCTGGTCTGCTCCTTACTCCATTTATTTCGGGAATTGGCTTTACTCAGAAAAACGTGAAGCGTCTCCTCCCCATCTCGGACTACGGCAAACGGGTTAAGCCGGGACCTTAAGAAAGCCCTGAGTGGAGAAGACCATGTGTCATTGAAAGCTTGGCGTACACCGGGGAGGTATCCATCGACAATGGCCGATATCCTGACCTTGCGGCCTGTAACATCCTGTTCTATCCGCTTACGCTGGCGAGTAAGCCGCTGAAGAGCATGGATTTCAGCAGGAGCTAAGTAAATCTTATCCAGTTGCTCAGGGTCAACGAACGGCATTTTGGCCAGGGTCAGGGCATCGAGGCGGTCACTCTTGACCGGTCCTCGAAGGTACCTCCTCAGGGCAGCTACTTTCTGCGTCTTGGCTTTCACCACAAGGCAATCAGGATGGCGAGCTTGCAAATAGACAGCCACCATCAGCCAGGGCAAGCCTGCAGGTTCGAGTACTATAGTAGGATTAGAGTCATCCCGGAAAACACGCTCTTCCAGTGTAGCCAGTCCTTCCGATGTGGTCTGGAAGCTGAAGCTATCACAGGGTTGCGCTCTCTCATCCAGACACCGCGCTCTGTGTCGCCCCTGATGTAAGTCAATGCCTACGCTGCAGATCACTTTTGTTCCCTCCTTGAGTAAATTCGGGTTCGGTTGAACCTTAGCCGGGCCCTTTGCCCATTCATGCGCTTGATGCGGGGCTAGTCACAGAGACTCCCCAATTTCCTAAATCGGGCCACTACAGAGCCGGCAGGCAATCAAATTGACGGGGCAGCTCAAACTCCCCAACGGATTGTTCACCTCACCGGAACCCGTTAGGCTTCATTCTAACCTAGCCTGCGGGTCTACCTGAAGATAATACATGACGGAATGTTACGTTACCTCTTAAAATCACAACTACAGTCCGTATGCCAAAAGCAGTTATCGACAGTTGAGGCATTGACTCAGCGTGACCCAGTAGGATATACTGGGGATACCTAAATCTAGGAGAAGGGGGTGATAGCTTTCAGTAGTAGAGTATTTTTAGCCGACAAAAATCTAAATGAAGGAGTTTTTATCAATGAAAAAGAAAATATTATTAATCCCATTGGCATTGTTGTTAATCGCGAGCTTGGTTGCCTGTGCAGCACCTGCACCAGCGCCTGCACCGGCTCCAGCCCCTGTCCCAGCCCCGGCTCCAGCCCCAGCTCCAGCCCCGGCTCCAGCCCCAGCTCCAGCCCCAGCTCCAGCCCCTGTCCCAGCCCCAGCACAGCCAGCAGAGGTAATTACCTGGAAGTTGCAAAATCAGACTGCAGCTGGAGATCCTTGTTATTTGGCAGGAAATGAGGTTATTGAGCAGATTAAGATCATGAGTGGCGGGCGCTTAGTCATTGAAAACTATGCCTCTGGTGGTATCATACCAAAGGAAGAGGAGCTCGCGGGATTAGCTAAAGGGTCGGTAGACGCTATCCATGTAGGCCCTGGCTTTACTATACGGTACGTCGAGCAGGCTGCTGCCGTCGATGACACTGTTGGTGGACTGACGGTAATACAGCTGATGCTCTGGCTTAAGTCAGGCGGTGGGATTGAGCTCGCACAAAAAGTATATGACCAGGTAGACGGCATACAATTCATCGGTCCGCACATACTTCAGCCGGCAGAGGTATGGTGTCACTCCACTGTACCTATAAATTCTCTGGATGATCTTCAGGGGTTGAAGATACGGCTCGCCGGTGAAGCTGGTGAAATCATCAGCAAAATGGGCGTGTCGGCTGTTACTATGTCTGGCAGTGAAATCTATGAATCTATACAACGTGGGGTCATAGATGCTTGTGAATATAGCTCGCCAGGTACGAACTGGATTACAGGCCTGCAGGAAGTTACCGACTATATGTATATCTCCGCAAGCCGCAGCCCCAGTGAGAGTTATTACCTTATAGTAAGCGAAGAATCCTGGAATGAGCTTCCCGCTGATCTTCAAGCGATAGTACAGAAGGCGGAATGGGACCAGGTACTCAAGCGACTTGGTAACGCGCTAGCTGAAGATGCCGAGGCAATTGAAAAGTTTAAAGAGTACGGCAACGAAGTTTCATTGCTTAATCCGGAAATTGACGAGGCACTTTACACGGCAGCCAAGAAATTCTACTCAGAAAAGTGCGCCAGTGACCCGCTGTATGGCGAGGTATATCAGTCTAAACTCAGTTGGCGGGATATTTGCTGGGCATCAGGCATAAAGTAGAGTTTTGCTAGATAACGGGCCCGGTCAAATAGATACTAAGTTTACCCCCACCCCGAAGTGTTTCGGGGTGGGGCTGGAGAATTATGAGAGGTGTAATTCGGGTTATTGATTCCATTAGTGAGTGGACAGGGAAAACAGTACGGTGGGTTGTCTTATTAATGCTCGTACTGATTGCCTTTGAAGTCACCGAACGATACGTTTTCAATGCGCCAACCATATGGGCATATGACTCAGTACGGTTCCTTCTTTGCGCCGTCTGTACTCTGGGCTGGGTATATACCCATCTGCGTCACGGGCATGTCAGAATCGACCTTATTTATGAACGCCTTTCGCCTAGAGGCAGGGCAATCATTGATGTCGGTGGTTATTTATTATTTTTCTTCCCATTTCTCATAATGCTTGTATACGCTTCGGCTGAAGGGGCGTGGTATTCCTACTCAATGGGGGAGAGATCGGTTTCAGGTTTCTGGTATCCCCCGGTCTATCCGGTCAGAATAGTAATGCTTTTAGGAGTGTTCCTCTTTACTCTTCAAGGTGTGGCTCAATTCACTCGTGATTTATACTTGCTGATAAGGAATAGATCCTATGATTAATATAAGCGTAGAAACTCTTACGGTAATAATGATAGTCGGGATTCTGGTGGGGGTCGTGACGGGCTTTCACCTGGGTGTCGTAATAGGCGCTCTGGGGTTAATCGTTGGATTATTAGTATTTGGGACCGCTGTATTTGACATACTATACTCTCGATTGTTTGATCTGACAAACCACTATGTCCTCGTTGCGGTTCCCATGTTTATCTTCATGGGGCTAATGCTGGAGCGTTCAGGAATAGCCGACAAAATGTATGAGGCATTATACCTGTGGCTCGGGGGGTTTAGAGGCGGACTGGCGATAGTTACCGTGTTAATCGGCACCATTATGGCTACATGCGTGGGCATAATTGCCGCCTCTATCACCATGCTGGCTCTTATCGCTCTGCCATCCATGCTAAAGCGAGGCTATAGTAAAACCTTGGTCAGCGGATCAATTATTGCCGGGGGCTGTCTGGGTATTCTTATTCCACCCAGTATCATGCTGGTTATGTATGGACCTATGGCTATGATCTCGGTGGGGAAGCTGTTTATGGGGGCCTTTGGCCCCGGACTAATCCTATCCGGCTTATATATTAGCTACATCGCCCTGCGTTCTTTTTTCCAGCCAGAAATTGCACCATCAGTACCTGCTAAAGACAGAAACGTCTCCTTCAAAAAGAAGACGGCTATGCTTGTAACGTCGCTTCTTCCAGTCTTACTCCTTATCCTTTCAGTATTGGGTGTCATTTTCCTGGGGATAGCCCCGCCTACTGAAGCCGCCGGCGCCGGCGCCTTTGCGTCAATAATCTTGGTCATTATCTACCGCAGATTTAGCTGGAACGTCCTGAAAGATACTTTATTAGAGACAGTAAGACTCACCGGAATGATAGCCGTCGTCGCCGGATTTTCTGTCGCCTTTGTTGGTGTATTTATTGGTTCCGGGTGTGGAAAGGTGGTGGAATCTGTCGTTCTGGCTGCCCCTGGCGGGCGCTGGGGCGCCTTTGTTGCTGTCATGATCATGGTCTTCATCTTGGGAATGTTTATGGACTGGATGGGAATTGTTTTCATTGTCATTCCTATAGTGTCGCCTATCGTGCCGGCTCTGGGATTTGACCCCGTCTGGTTCGCGATAATGGTATGCGTTAACCTTCAGATGGGCTTCATGTCGCCTCCATTCGCTACGGGGATATTCATATTCCGGGGTACGACTGACCCCAAGTACGGAGTGACGATGGCTCATATAATTAAGGGAGTAATTCCATTTATTATACTCATAATGGTTGGACTTGGGGCGTGTGTGGCTTTCCCTCAGATAATCCTGTGGTTACCCAGCATGATGATCAAGTAGGATGGTGTTATATAAGGAAGAACTATAGGATACAGAACGAAGTTGCAAGTAGCTTGGGAACCATCGCAGGAGTGCCCCGAGGAGTATTTGCAGGCTCCCACTTCAGAATGATTTTGTGGGAGCTATCAATATAAGCACGTAAAGAGCATATTGACAGCTTTACTGATGGAAATTTCCTTTACTCATGAGCTGTGGCGTGGAGACTCTGGATAACAGATTCATACGTTCGAGTTCTTATTACTAAACCAAGACAAGAATGTAGTTATATATGACAAGGGAGGGTATAACTTGACATCACACAGTGAAAAAAAGGCCAATTGGGAGCCGCTAAAGGAATTTACGCGGAAAGTATTTGAAAAGGCGGGTTTGCCTCCGGAAGATGCCGAGCTTGAGGCCGATGCGCTGGTATGGGCTAATCTGAGAGGGGTGGACTCTCATGGTATACTGCGGATCCCCTGGTATGTTGAAAATATTGACAAGGGCATAATGAACCCTAACCCCGACATCCAGGTTGAAATGGAAACTCCCGCAACCGCGGTTATTAGTGCTGACCATGCCCTGGGGCCGGTAGTTACCGTCTTAGCGATGAACCGGGCGGTAGAGAAAGCAAAGAACGTGGGCATCGGTTGGGTATTAATCCGCAATACGACGCACCAGGGAGCTCTGGGTTACTATCCGCAGATAGCCGTAAATAATAATATGGCAGGAGCTATCTTTGTCTGCAGTCCCCCGAACATGGCGCCACATGGAGCCAGAGTCGCGGGAGTAGCCAATAATCCCCTGGCAATATCTGTGCCCTCGAAGCGCCATCGTCCTCTGCTTTTGGACATGGCCACCAGTGTTGTCGCCGGTGGCAAACTCTTCCTCGCTATTGATAAAGGTGTTCCTATACCGGAGGGCTGGGCATTGGGCGAGAACGGCAAGCCTACTACCGACCCCCGTCACACCACCGCTTTGTTGCCCCTAGGTGGGCCTAAAGGCTCCGGACTGGCCCTCATGTGCGAATGCCTGGCCAGCGTAATGTTGGGGAACCCGCTTCTGGAGCCGGCGTTACAGGGTAAAGAGATAGTACCGGTAAAAGAGGAGAAAAAGACGGAAGTCATAGGTGTCCGGCCGCAGTACGTTCAACGTAATGTTCAAAATAGTGTCGTGGCCGCTATCGATATAAGCAAATTTACCGATGTTGATGAATATAAAGAGCATATTGACAATCTCATTGATGTCCTGAAGGCTCTCCCCAAGGCTGACGGGGTCGACGAGATATTCGTTCCCGGTGAACCCGAATGGAGGATTTATGACGACCGTTTTCAGAATGGTATTCCTCTTCCCGAGGGGACTATCGCTAACTTAAGAAGTGTTGCCGACAGGTTTGGGGTCGCTTTGCCGTGCAATCTGTAACTGGAGACCATGTCGTGTTCCGGGCGATGGCAGAGCACTGCTTATCGCTAAGGTAAGTGGTAGATAGGCAACAAACAGCCGCGGGGAAATTTCTTAGTAACGCAAGATAGGATTGTTGCAGAGGATAAGGAGAAAGTAAGTCCCTGTTAAAAGCACATCAACATATTATTAGGAGGGAAAAGGTATGTTATACGGATCAGGCAAATACACTTATGAACTGGTAGACGGGTGGGCGAAATACCCTGCCGGTTGGTCGCTTCTGGATGTCGCTGGCCTGGCCATTGATGCGCGGGACAGGGTTTACGTTTTGAACCGGGGCACCCATCCGGTCCTGGTTTTTGACCGTGAAGGTAATTATTTAACTCACTGGGGAGACGGACTTTTTAAACGTGCTCACGGTGCCGGCATCAGCCCTGACGGCTCTATCTACTGCACCGATGACGAGCTGCACGTCATATATAAATTCACTCCCGAAGGGGAGCTATTGCAGACAATTGGCAATAAAGGACAGCCGTCGGATACAGGTTACGTCCCGGAATGGCATAGCATATTCTGGAGCCTGACCACCATCACGCATGGCGGCCCGCCGTTCAACCGTCCGACCGGGGTGGCCGTTACTCCTTCGGGAGAACTATATGTCTCTGACGGCTACGGTAATGCCCGCGTACACAAGTTTTCCCCGGACGGTACGTTACTTTTCTCCTGGGGCGAGCCGGGATTTAAGCCAGGCCAGTTTAGACTTCCCCACTTCATCTGCGTGGACAAGCAGGAAAGGGTATGGATCTCAGACAGGGAGAATAGCCGCATCCAGATTTTCGATTCTCAGGGCAGATTCCTGGACCAGTGGGAAGATTTTATTCGTCCAACTGATGTTCAGATTGACCGTAATGGCATCGTTTACGTCACCGAGTTGTGCCAGAGAGTGACCATCCTGAACCTTGAAGGCCAGGTGCTGACCCGGTTTGGTAACCAGAGAGGAAAAGACCGGGATAAAGCCTTGTTCATCGCCCCCCACACAGTGGCCATTGACTCGCACGGAGACATCTATGTTGGAGAGGTCTCCTGGGCAGGGGCGGCAGTAGACCGCGGTCCCAGGACTGTGCAGAAGTTCGCTCGTAAGAAATAATATTTACCTCCTCTTTCTGAGTATTATTTTCGCTATTTTGCTCTATAAGATAATAGAGTCAAGGGATTGCACAAAACGTCAAGAAGTTACATAAGCTAGATTCCACCTCCCGTCACCTCGGCTTTTGCTTTCGTACCCCAACGGCAAGCTTTGCAGGTATAACACTTCACGTCAGCTCTTTTCACGCTGCATTCCTTTGTACGGCTGACTTCATCTGCCCCCTGTCACTTACACCAAAATCACTCTTTCAAGCGACATCCTCTAGGGCTTGACTACCCCTTTTTCTAAGCGTACAATCTTCTTTGCCATAAACTCGGCGAGGAGGCTATATGCCAGACCTATCCAAGCTAGAGGAGTATTTGAAAGAGTTGGCCGAACTTTTCATCTTCTCGTTACCTTCGATACATCAAAAGATAAGAGACGTTATTTTCTGCATTAAGCATCTCGAGCTTGGTAAAAGTCATCGAGCCTATCGTGCTCGATAAGTCGATAGACTCAATATTTAGCCACTATAACGGACATTGCTACGACTACTAGGCATAACCACGAGTGCAGCTTCTAGGTCGTTAGGCATGTCACGCTTGATAACTGCTGTTATGCCTATCACGCGAGACAATTCGTTACGCTTGAAAACATCGGATTCATAACAACCGTTAGATATGAATGCGAGCGGAGGATAACAACTTGTTAGCCTCAGTAGCCTTGTAACAAACGTTACGGCTAACTTGTCTATGTCAGCCGTAACAAGGATACCCCTTTCTACAGTCCTCCATGGATATATCTCTAAATACTAAGCATAACGCCAGAACCATAACGGACAAAGAATTACCTAAATTAGCTTCAAAACAGGGGGTTATTTGGGCTTTGGTAGCGCATACCGGATTCGAACCGGTGATCTCCTCCTTGAGAGGGAGGTGTCCTAAACCCCTAGACGAATGCGCCGCAAGTCAAACAGAGGGAAAAAGTTCACCAAAGTTCACAACTGGGTTACTGGAGAAGTTTATCATATCCCGTCCACAAGGGGCAAGCTCTAGGAGTATTGAAAGCTATCACTATACACTTGATAACTTTGCTGTCTATCCTATCACTCACGATAGTTTTAAGATAACTGGCTGGCTCTTGTCGCTTGAAGCTGTCGCCCCTTAGCGATTACCCCCCACCTATACCCCAGGAAAAGATGCCGGTGCCGCTCGGCGTCAGCACGGGGAGGTCGCTGCGAAAGGCTAAAATGAGATATATAAGGTTCCAGTTGTCCTGGGCGGTGGTAAACGTTAACTCAGCCGAAGTATCTCCCTGACTGATTATCGGGCTCGAGACGTCAAAGGTATCAATATCCACCCCTTCAATGAGCTGTCCCTCAAGACCACTGCTTTTACTGTTCCAGACGTCATCCTCAGGATTGGTGGCGTCAGACAGATAAGTATCGTTGAACCGCAGGTAATCACCGTTATACCAGTCATCTCCCTCACCGACGAAGCAGGTTAGCTCGGCGCTGGCATTCGGTGGGGCTTGGAAGCCTTCAATGGTAAAGCTGCCCGAGGCGTTGGTGCCGGCGAACATTAGCTGGTCATAGAGGAAGAACTGGTGGCCCTGTTCGGAGATGCTGGAATAAATGATAATCAGGGACCAGCCGGCGTAAGAGAGCTCAGACCCGGTACTTCCCTCCACCTCACCCACATTGTAGGTTGCGTTGCCCTGAGGCGCCACTGGCTTCACCAGGTAGGTCACGTCTTTGAAGCAGGAGTAGGCATAGTCGGGGGCTTGATTCTCAATAAGCCACCATTTGTCGGCAGTTATCTCTTCTTGTAGGAACGGGTAATAAGAGACTTCAATATATACCTGGGTGCAGTAACCTTCGGCGCCAAGTTCACCTTTAAGTTCAAGCCCCGCTTGCAGGTCATCAACTTCATCCCAGGTCCAGGTTTCGCCGGTGTAGGGATTTACTGGCCATTCGTATGAGTTGGTGATGAACCCCTGGCCCACTTGGGTTTCTTCGCTTCCCAGGTAAACCACTCCGTGAGTCTTGAGAGCGGCTTTGGCGTAAGCGGTATAGTCATCCGGCTCTTGTGTGTCACCGGAAAAACGAAAGTAAACGGCAACCTTGAGTATGGGTTCCGGGCTTATCGTGTGGTTCTCAATCCCGTACAAATCCCTTTCGTAGAGCGGTGTTGTCGCTGACTCCTCATCTCCCAGGACGCAGAAATTGGACGGGGCACTCTGATTGTTGTACTCGGTTTCAATCCACTCGGCGCTTCTGGCGGTGTCTGAGATGCGGGCTTCATCCAGTTTGCCGTCAAAACTGCTCCCGAGCTCTACGTCCTGTGCATTCGTGACAATTGCGCCACCGGGGCTTAGGGTATTCTCTAGGGCACCGTCAATAAACAGTTTCTGGTCTGTGCCATCAAAGGTCATGACGCAATGGTGCCAGTCGGTGGGGTTGGTAACCGAAGCGGTTATGACATTGCCACTGATATATCCCTTAAGTGTTGTGCCACTTGCCGCTGGTTGCAAGGAATAAGCATCTGTCCCTTTATCAACGTAGCTCCTTGGCAGCCCGACTTGTACCGAAAAATCATCCAAGCTGCCAGAAGGGTCCTCCCAATCTTCCTCTTCGGTAGTTGTCCATATGCGAACATATCTGGTACCCACCGGAATCACGTCGTCCACTATCTTGTGTTCCGTCCAGCTTGGTTCATTCAGCCATCCCGTGTCAAGGGGGGTTGATATTAATTCCTTTGCTGAATTCAGATACTGAATTATTATCTTGCATCGGTCATCCGTCGGGTTCTCCTGGTAGCGTTCTGATACTGTCCACCCGCCAGCCTTGCATAGTGCCGTGCCTGCATCTATCTGAGTCGTGTAGGCACTTACATCCGCATCCTGTTGAATATAATCACCTTGATCACTATTATTGTCTCGGAAAGCACAGTAACTGCCGGTATGGGTACCGGCTGACCCATACGGACCCTCAGGGCCGACTTCCCATTGCCACCCGTGGGTAGTCCAGCCATTGAAATTTCCATCCTCAAACCCCGGGTTGGTGAGTAGCTCCCCGGACCAGGTGTAAATATCGTCTTTTACCCACGCTTCAACCGTAATTGCGCTGGTAATATCCAGGCTGGCATTGTCCGCAACGTTTATCAAATCATCGCTTCCGTCAAAGTCCTGCGCTTTGCTTATCTTCCCGTCCGTTTCTGTCGGTGAGGCAGCGGCTGTTTTTGCCCCATCGTTGTCATTTGAGGTGCTGTCGGCGGTGCTGGATATGGTTTCGTCTTTCAGGTGTTGCACCATCTTGAAGCCGCTGTTCCAGACATTCTCGGCACCGTAGGTGGAATCCGGGGCTGGTTCGGTAGCCGCGTCATTGCCGTAGTACATGTAGAATAAATCGTCGCTGGAATCACCGCTGTCTTTGGTTAAATTGACCTTTACCCAGGCATACAGGGTGCCGTCGGCATAGCGCTCTATTTCTCTCGGCAGCTCGGTGGTGCCGTCCGATGCCGTAAAGCGGATATCGGCGCCATCGGCTTTGATGCCGGACAGCCCTGTAGCGTACACCAGGACCGGGAGGTTGGCGTAGGCAGTCGCTGGGTCGGCGACATCGGCAACATTGGTGTGGTTGATGTTTATCGGTACCCGGGATTCCCAGTTTTGGTCATACCAGTTGGCGGGTGCTGCTCCTTGGGCTATCACGTAGCTGGTAAAGTCGTCAGCCGTTTCCTCGCTTACCTTATCCCAGTGTGCTCCCTCGTCCGGGTACTGCCCCGATATACTGGTCTCATCACCGGTGGCATTTGGTCTCAAGATTGTGGTCATATATTCGGTCTCTCCGTGGTTAACCCCAGCGTAGACCTGGGTGGTGTAAGCACGACCATTGCCTCCATCAATTTGCCTTACGCCGATTTCCAGGGCATCAATTTCATCCCAGGTCCAGGCTGAACCGGTATAGGGATTGACCGTGTAGGTTGTTGAGATACCGGTGTAAGAATACGGCAGTAACATGTAGCTGTCAAAATAGTCAGTGTCATGGGTTCTGATGACAGTCTCAGCGGAATGCTGGTATTGGTAATCTCCGTCGCCTCTGGACCTTATATGTATGGTGATACTGTTTACGGTATCGCTGACTGAACCGTGGTTATCAATATTATAGGTATCTATCTCTGTGGCGCCACTGCTTGTCCTGACATAGGTAGAGTTACCATCGGACGTCTCCTCATCCACGCAGCGGTAGTTAGGGTAATCGTAATACGGGTCGCACTGGGAATATGTGCCGACAGCATTCGGTCGTAAGATTAAGTCTTCGTCAGGGGGCGCAATACTGAATGTGCAGACCTTGTCCGCCTCCATTGAACCGCTGTAGTCTTTCCAGGCTGACCAGTAAAGGTAAGCAAAGACCACCTCGGCATCCGATGGGATGTCGTTGATGGTGGCGCTGCTATCCGTGAGAAGCGTTTCTCGTCTCCGGTCCTGATTGTAGTCTTTCATCAGGGTATTGCCGTCGGCTCGATAGTCTCCCGTCATGAGGCTGCCACCGGTGTCCAGCCATCCCTCGACCACCCCCGTGCTAACGTAAGTATAACTTTCAGTCGTGGTGTGCTTACCCGTAGTGTCATCGCTGGCGGTGGCGTTAATCTGGTAAATGGTGATGCCGCTTTCCCAGGACAGGTAACGGGCGCTGTTGGTTGTTCTTACCCACGAGTAGCTGCCGGTAGCCAGCTCTCCTGCCGGCGTTACGTTGAAATTCAAACTTCGCTCTACCGGGTGCTCAACTGCCGGTTCCATGCCCCCGGGAAGGGGCTCTGGTGGCTCCTGCTCTGGTAGGTCGAGGAAGTTTATCGCCGGGTCAAAATCCCACTCTAGAGTCTTACCCCCGTTCCACTCGGTCTCGGTTGGGTCGTCGGTGGTAATACCGGAACTGGAACTGGGGACATATGCAAAGCCAGGGGGTAGCCACACCGCTACTTTGTCTATTGGTAATTCCACCTCGGGGTCAGCATAGCTGAGGCAGACTTCGTATTCTCCCGAGTCACTGATGATGCCCCCTGTTATCAAAAGCGCGTTGGCTGGAGTTGTGCCATTCGCATCGCTCTCCAGGCCGTTCAGGGGCCAGATTTGCTTTATGGTAACATTTACCGACTTGTCATTAATCTCTTCAGTCAGGGAATAGTTGTACTCCGTCGCGTAGTCGTAAGGTTCTAGCGGTACTGCATCGTTGTCTGTTTTCCACATGCCGTCCTGCAATCCGGCTTCAGCGGCATATTTAAGTGCCATCCTCTCCCGATAGATTTGACCGGAGCTGAGCCCGGTGTGCATGTGGTTCAAAAGTGGGACTATCATCAACCCGCCTATCGCCACAAGACAGAGGACTATCACCAGCCCCTGCCCTTTTTCCTTTCTGAGTAATTTATCTAACATCCTTTTCATTAGCTCTTACCCGCTTGACAACTTTAATGACGGCTAGTCCGGCATGGTGAGCACTTGGAATTCTCTCGTTTCGTTGCTGGCGGTTGGGCCACTCCCCACGGTTGCCGCTACCGTCAAGGTAAGCCTGCCGCTGGCAAACTGGCAAATGGTGTTATAGGCGTCTATGTGCTTGGCTATCAAGGTTATCGTCGGGGCGCCGCCATCAACCGAGTAGCTTCGCCTCAGCACTCCTCCGACTATGTTGTAAATAGCCTCGTGTTCGGTGCCGCCGGAACTGTCCCAGCTTGTCCAGGTGAGGATGAGGGGGAACCCTCCGGCGGTCAGGTAGGAGCTCAAGTCCAGGCTATCCTTCATGGTGAGGTATCTATCGCTCGGGTCCCAGCCCTCCACTGCCTCCTCAGTTCCCAGATTACTAAAACTGGCCGGGTCGCTCTGGTTGTTATAGCTGGTCTTAATCCAGACGTCGCTTCTGGTTATATCTGAGATGCGGACTTCATCTATTTTGCCGTTCCAGTTGTCACCCCCTCCCCCGTATTCCCCTATTAACAGGTTATTGTCATTATCAACGACAGTGGTAATCCCACCACTGCTAAATGCTACGCCATCGGCATACGGGTAGACCGTATTGCCATCAAAAGCTACCACGATATGGTGCCAGCCTCCGGCTGACCAGGAAGGCACAATGCTGTGTGTCTGGACGACTATACTGCTGCTCCCCAGGATTTCGAGGTCGTTGTCATCACCCGATTCTATATTAATTGTCCAGCCGTTGTTAGCCTGCCAGTTGGTTTTTCGTTCCAGTATTCTGGCGTAGCATCCCGGGGTACCACCGCTCTCCCATTTAACCCACGCTTCAGCCGTAAGGGTACTGCCCACATCCAGGCTGCTTGAGTTTGGTATGGTAATCCTGTCATCGGTGCCGTCAAAATCCAGGGAACCGTTAATTTGCCCCGCTACCTGGTCACCGGAAGTCATTGCGCCACCAGCGGTGCCGTCATTATTATTTGACGTGCTGTCTTTTATGCCCCCTTCCACGGATGTCGTCTCCTCGGTTCCCAGGTTGCAGAAGTTGGCAGGGTCATTGTGGTTGTTGTATTCGGTTTTAATCCATTTGGCGCTTCTATCTGTGTTTGAGATACGGACTTCATCTATTTTGCCATACCACCATCTGTCATCATAGTCCGCATATTGCCTTCCGATGTGAAAATACTGGTTGCTTTCCTCTATTGCCCTTGTTCCGGTGGCGGTCTGCTCGGTTCCATCAACATACAGATAGAATGTGGTGCCCCGGTGCACGCCAACGATGTGATGCCAGTCAGTCTCTGCATAAGTAGAGTCGCTGTCAATAACTTCGCTAGTGTCACTACTGGCTACCACGAAGCGGAATTTATTGGTATCGTGTTTGGCTAAGGCGTAACCGGCATAATCCCCAGAAGCGTAGCGCAATTTCCCGGCTATACCAGCGTATGTTCCGGTTACGTCTGGCTTACACCAGGCTTCAATAGTCATGGTGCCCGTTATCTGCAAACTCGCATCATTATCACAGTCAATATATTCATCAACCCCGTCAAAATTCAGAGAGCCGTTAATTTTACCCGCTACCTGGTCGCCGGAGCTCATGTCGCCGCAAGCGGCGCCGTCATTATTATTTGACGTGCTGTCTTTTATCCCTTCTTCCGCGGCTGCCGTCTCCTCGGTTCCCAGGCTGTAGAAATTAGAAGGGACACTCTGATTAGTGTGAGAAGTCTTAATCCATTCCGCACTTCTTGCGGTATTGGAGACACGGACCTCGTCAATGACGCCGTCAATCTGGGTGTCGGATTCACCCCAGCTGGAAAAGCCAATTCGGAACGGCACATCATAGTAGTTAATACTGCCTGAATATGTAGAACTGGTGCTTGTTGCCTGTGTTCCGTCAATGTAGAAACGGATATTGTCCCCGGAACTCCAGGTCAGCACCAGGTGATGCCATTCGTTTTCGGTTAAAGACTGAGCCGATGTGGAATGCCCGGTACCATTGACGTTAATAGCGGCCACGATTTGCTGGTTGCCGGCATTCTGCTCAAGAACATAGGAAATCCAGGGAGCTGTGTCCGAGCTAGTGGTTTTGGCTAGGATTTTTCCATAGTAACTGGCATTATTGTCATGCCAGTAGAACCAGGTGCTGGCCGTGACCGCAGTGGTGGGCTCAAGGGTACTGTCCCGGGGGATATTTATGTAGTCATCGGTGCCGTCAAAATCCAGGGAACCGTTAATTTGCCCCGCTACCTGGTCACCAGAAGTCATCGCGCCACCAGTGGCGCCGTCATTATTATTTGACGTGCTGTCTTTTATCCCTTCTTCCGCGGCTGTCGTCTGCTCGGTTCCCAGGCTATAGAAATTAGAAGGGGCATTCTGATTATTGTGAGAAGTCTTAATCCATTCCGCACTTCTTGCGGTGTTGGAGACGCGGACCTCGTCTATGGTGCCGGGGAAATAAGATTCGCTCTTTGTGCCGTGCTTTCCAAAAATGAAGTTGGTTGCTGTAGATACACTTTCTGTATTAGACCCAGTATTCTCACTCACGCCATCAACATAGACATAGACTGTGCCGCCTGCAAGCCTTGTTCCAACAATGTAATGCCAGGCTCCATTGTTTATGCTTGTTGTTCCTGCAAGTTCAAGATTGTTTCCGACCATGAATGTTGCCTTATTATTTTGTGAGTTCATGGCATAACCACTAGATGTAGGGTCACCTTTTGCAATAATATCATCTCTGGAACCGCCCGTTCCTGTTGTGGCCGTTGTTTTTATCCATGCAGATGCAGTGAATGCGCCTGTTCCGAAATCCAGGCTTCCGCTGGCAGGGTCCCCCGCATCAATGAAGTCGTTAGTCCCATCGAAACCTACGCTCCCGTCAACCTTTCCAGTTGCTCCGAGAGTAGGGCTTCCTTGGTCGGTTCCATGGTTGCTGTTGGATGTTGAATCTTCTATGGCGTTGGCACCGCCGGTTGTCTCTTGTAAATGCCAGACTCCCTTGAAGCTGGTATCCCAGGTATCGGTATCATTTGTCTCTGAAGCTCCGGAATTTCCGTAATAAATGTAGAGCTCCGTGTCAGAACTGCCTGATAAACCTGTCTTAACCCAGGCAACTAGGGTTCCGGTTGAATCATCATAGCTTTCTATTTCTCTTTTTAATTTCGTAGTGCCGTCAGAAGAAGTAAATACGATATCAGAACCGTCAGATTTAGCCTGGTCTCTTAAATCGCTATCGGTAATGGAAACCAAGACCGGGAAATCAGTCAAATCAGCTTCAACTTTGTCATGGTCAATGGTTATCTTCTTGCAGTACTGCCAGTCCTGGTTATACCAGCCATGCGGGCCGGTAGGGTCTTCGCTCAAATGCCAGACTCCCTTGTAATTAGCCTCCCAGACATTCTGGGCGCCGTAGGTGGAATCCGGGGCTGGCTCGGTAGCCGCGTCGTTGCTGTAGTACATGTAAAATAAATCGTCTTCAGAATCACTGCTGTCTTTGGTTAGAGTGACCTTTACCCAGGCATACAGGGTGCCGTCGGCATAGCTCTCTATTTCTCTCGACAGCTCGGTGATGCCGTCCGATTCCGTGAAGCGGATATCGGCGCCATCGGCTTTGACCCCCGAAAGCCCGGTGGCGCACACCAGGACCGGGAATTCGTCGTAGGTAGCCTCTGGGTCGGCGACATCCTCAACCTTGGTGTGGTCAATGGTTATCTCCCTCCGGCATTCCCACTCTCCATCATACCAGTCGGCTGGTGGGACTGTCCCTGATGGGTCTTCGCTCAAATGCCAGACTCCCTTGTAATTAGTCTCCCAGACATTCTGGGCGCCGTAGGGGGAATCCAGGTCTGGCTCGGTAGCCGCGTCGTTGCCGTAATACATATAGATGACATCGTCTTCAGAATCACCGCTGTCTTTGGTTAAATTGACCTTTACCCAGGCATACAGGGTGCCGCTGGAATAGCTCTCTATTTCTCTCGGCAACTCGGTGATGCCGTCCGATTCCGTGAAGCGGATATCGGCGCCATCGGCTTTGGCCCCCGAAAGCCCGGTGGCGTACACCAGGACCGGGAAGTCGGCGTAGGTGGTCTCTGGGCTGGCGACATCCTCAACCTTGGTGTGGTCAATGGTTATCTCCCTCCGGCATTGCCAGTCTTCGTTATACCAGAGTCCTCCCCCGGCACCATCGCCTCTAAATTCCCATCCCCATTCCGAGGTATAGTAAGGGTACCAGTTGGCGCCGTTAACCCAGTTGTCCATATCGCCACAGTCATCGCAAAATAGTTCCTCGGTGACATTGGCGACCGTGATATTATCAATGTAGGCGCGTTCACTCGCATCAAAGGCTACGAAGAACCGCATCTTGAAGTCCGTGGTCAGATATTTATTGGGGATAACGTAGCTGAAAGGTTCTGGCGTAGCGCCGATGTCGTCACTGAAAGCGATAAAATTGCTGCTCCAGGTGCTACCGCTGTCGTCCGAGAAGGAAAAGTAGAGCTTGTCGTCTGGTTCCAGAGTGCCGCCTTCGCTGTGGTCCCAGGAGACGGTAACGACTGTTTCGTTGGCTGACGCCGCTTCCACGCTCTGGGCTTTCTGGGCATCAAGGCTAATCCAGTAGCCGGCGTTCTGCACCTGACTTGTGGCGGTCATCTGGTTCGCATTGCGATCACTGTTCCTGAGCACATGAAATGTGGTCAGCAGCGCCGCATTCGCTACCAGAGCTATGATGGCTGTAACCGCCAAAAGCTCAAGAATGGTAAAACCTCTTTCCCTTTGCTTCATCGCTGTCTCTTGTAGTTCTCCAGTTCAATTACTGTTCCATCAGCATGGCTAACCGTTACGGTTATCTTCTGGATACCATCATCCGGGTCACGTAAAGGCTCAGCGGTAATTGCCACGGAGTAATTGACATAATCACCACCATCGGGAATTGATGCCGGGGAATATTGGCTGGCCTCTTCTACATAGGTAGCCCGTTTGGCCCATTCCATCTGACTTTGCGCCAGACTTTCGGCGGTGGTCTGCTCATCGGCGGTGAAGGCCGCTTTGGAAGCCGTATTCAAGCCACTAAGAAAGGTAACGGTGATGACGCCTAGAATCGCCAGCGCCACCAGCGTTTCCATAAGACCTATGCCGCTTTGTTCTCTAAGGGAATTACGTCTTCCTCTTACCACCGATGTCACGGTGTCACTACCTCCCAACCCCGCCGGCATGCATTGCTTACTGGGGAGTAATCTTATTAGACATCAGTATAGATGTCATATAGGACACGCCTCGAATTATAAGTAGCGCTGCCTGGCTTGTCAAATCGTAGTAGCCCTCTGGTGCCATGTCTGGCGACTGCACTGGAATTTGTAATCGTTTTGTAACTCTTTTTTAACGCTTTTGTAACGTATTTCAGACCTGGTTTGAAATGGAGATTATGAAAAACAGGATACCTCTTCCACGATGTTGACCAAGAGTTGTAGTTGAGTTAAGAGTTGAAGGGTAGGTCAATTACTGAGCGCAGGCTTCTCCCTCCAGTGTGTCACAAGCATGATGAGGCTATAGATGCCAATGCCAAAGCATCAGGAGGCCAATAATGTATTGAATCTCCGAACCAAGAAGGTTTAGCTACATTCCTTACCAGATGTTTTTTCTGCTCCATATCTTAACGTATTCTAGCACTTACTGAATGACTATTGACAAATTCTCCTATCAAGAAGTAGAATCCACCTACTCTTCATATGAAGGAGGGAACAATGAGTAAAGGTAGTAGCGGAGGCAAGGGTGGTGGCAAAGGAAGTGGAAAAGGTGGCAATCCTAACTGGCCAAGTAGAACTGGCAACCCGTCGGGTGGAGATAGAGGAAACAACCCACCACCAAAGAAGTAGGAGATAACATAGCTAATTAAGGGTTATTATGTAATAAAGTGTCTTGAACTCTAATTCCTCTTCATACCATGAGTTCTACATTTCTACAAGCATACGCATTGAAGGGCACCAATTATTTTAGGTGTAGTCAGTGTATAGGGGAATATTTTGATGGACAGAAGGAAAAAACTCGTTAATGAATACAAGCAGCGCAAATTCAGTGGTGGTATATATAAGATAACCAATAGTCTAAATGAGATGTATCTCCTAGGCCGTGCCCAGGACCTTAAGGCGATGCAAAACCGCTTTAATTTCTCGGTCTCTACTGGCTCTTGTATTCAGCCCAAGTTGCAAGAAGATTGGAAGGAATTCGGAGGTAAGGTGTTTACCTTTGAGATACTTGAATCAATCGAGATAAAAGAAGGCCAAAGCCAAGATGAATTCATAGATGACCTGAAAATACTTGAGGAAATATGGCGCGGGAAGCTCGATGCATCAAACGAATACTAAGCTGTATGAAATATTCAAGAGAAACTATAAGAACTAAATTTCTGACAACTTCAGTAGACTTTATAGCAACGGGAATACACATGGTGGGCGATACTGGACTTGAACCAGTGACCCCCTGCGTGTAAAGCAGGTGCTCTAACCACTGAGCTAACCGCCCAAAGTAATATTAATTTTAAACCCAAAGCTCAACTTTGTAAAGATAGACCTTCGGTAACGCTGGTCTGGATTGGCGCTTTGCTTCCTTGAGCAAAATAAGTTAACTATCTCGCTATGGTCGCTTGCCTATCTCTATAGCTAGCTCCAGTTTGGCGGCATCTCTGATTAAGGTAACGGTGGCTGTTTCGCCCGGGCTTTTATATTCTCCCAGGTAAGAGGTAAAGGTAGCAACATCTCTAATCGCCACGCCATCAATAGCCGTTATGATATCATCAACTTTGATTCCAGCCATCTTGGCCGGGCTATCGGCCAGAACCCCTTCAACCGATATCCCATTGGTGGTAGCTAATTCTCTTTCTTGCACCATTTCTGGAGTCAGGTTGGCTATACTAACCCCGACCCAGGGATAGTCAAAAGAGCCTTGCGCAATAAGCGAGTCGGCCACTCGCTTAACTTTGTTTGAGGAGACAGCATAATAGATGCCCTCCCCCTCGTCCGGGTCAATCCGGGCAATGACCATTCCGATAACCTCGCTCTCCGCGTTTACTAAAGGACAGCCGGAATTGCCAAAATTCACCGCCGCGTCAAACTGGATTAAGTTAGCTACCCAGCGAGTTCGTGAATCGTGCTTTATCTCGGCGTATCTGTCGCTTTGGCTGACAATGCCGGTCGTCATTGTTTCGGTAAGCTCCATTGGGTTGCCAATGGTAGCCACTGGCTCTCCGATTTTTACAACGGCAGAGTCTGCCAGTTTCAATGGCTCGATAGTTAGTTCATCATCGGGTTTAAGGACAGCCACGTCGCTATAAGGACAGCTACCGATAACCTCTGCCGCTGAAGTTCTCCCATCAGGCAAGACTATGTATATCTCGGAGAGGTCATCCACGACGTGATGGGCGGTTACTACGTGGACTTCATCGTATATAAACCCCGAACCGATTGTTCTAACTCCATTGCTGATTCTAACCGTAGCCTGGCTAACTCTCTGGTAAACTTTTTGGGCGTCCATTACTGATTGGGAAATTACGGCCACATCTTTTATCTCATTTTCTAGGCTGTCTATTTTGACTAGGGTGCTGCTTACATCATCACCCAGGGTGTCAATTTTGACTGAATTTCCCTCTATCTTGCTTCCCAGGTTATCAATCTCGGTCAGGTTTTTAACTACTTTGCTATCCACGTTGCTAATCCTGGTCATGGTCTCGCCGCTCAGGGTGGTAATCTTATCACTCAAGACATCAATTTGTGCTGCTTGCCTCTCGTGAAAATATATCAGTTGCTCGTTTAGAGAGTTAATCTGTTGGCTTAGTGTGTAAGAATAGTAGCCGAGGCCGCCGCTGAGAATAACTAGAAAAATCAGTACAATGGCGATTACTTTATTGAACATTTAACCCGTCTCCTCCCTCTGCGTCTGCTGGTTAACTTTTTATCTCCGGTTAAGGAATTGACCGCACGTCTAGTATCGGGGTCCTCTGTAAAACATATCGTCGTAGAGTATTTCCAATCTCAGCTTATGCTTGAGTTCCTCATTGACCAGCCTCTCGCAGAGGCGTTTGGCGGACTCATCCCTCATTAGGCTTATCATTTTGGAGTAAAATTCAATTGCTTGTTGCTCGCGCTTCATGGCAAAAATAAGCGTTTCCTGCAGACCGGCGCCCTCTACTGTGTCGCCGCCGGTTAGATAGTCACTGACCTTTAAGTCTGGCACTTTTTCTTCGTGCCAGTTTTGCGTTGATAAACCTTTCTCCTTGAGCTTCTTTAGCTTCTGGGAATGCCCGAGCTCTTCCTTGGCCAGTTCTTTCAGTAACGCTTTGGCGCCCGGGTCTTCGGTCTTCTCTTGGGCTGCTTCGTAAATTGCCTGCGAAACAATTTCTTTGTATATCGCACTGTCCAGTAGTTCGTTTAATTCGTCCGGCATCGTATAACCTCCTTGGCGGTAATAAATTGGCAAGCAACGGCGGCTGGAAATCCAGAGGCTCCATATTGTTCAATACTGCCCGGGACTAGATTTCTATCAGGACTCTGCCAGCTTCAACCTTGGTCTTATAAACGGTGAGTTGCCGGGGTGGTTTGAGTACTCTGCCCAGCTTTGAAACCAGCCCTGACCAGTTGGTCCAGCGAATCACTCGCCCGTCAGTCAGGTCAAACTGGGAGCCGTGCCGGGGGCAGGTAACTACAGTTCCTTCCAGTTTGCCCTGCGATAAATCTGCTCCCAGGTGAGGACAACGATTGTCGGCCGCATAGTATTTAGCTCCAGCCCTGGCCAGAAGGATTTCATACCCCTGAGCCGTGACCTTTTTCATGGCGCCATCTGGCAATTCATCAACCTTACCTGCTGCAACGAAACCAGCCATAGTACCCATTTGAAAACCTGACTTTTATGCCTGCCAGGTTTGCCTATTTCTCCTCTTCTTCCTTCAGGAGGTCATTGAAAACATCAATGTGATAGAGTTCGTTATCCCTGATGCGGAGCAGAAGCTTCTTCAGGTCTGTGTCTTCGGTTTCCTTGGCCGCTTTGTCGTAAGCATTGGCTACTTTCTTCTCAATGCTGATGTCGGCTCGCAGCCGGTCAGCCGGTTTGGTTGACTGGTCAACCTCGCTGTGCTCTATTTTGGGGTTGCCGCCGCTACCAGCCAGCTCCTCGGCAAGCCAGCCTAGATGCTGCATCTCATTGATTGCCTGGTCTGCCAGTTGCTCTTTGGCCTCTTCATTCCGTGCTAGGTAGGAATGTAACATGTACTGCAGGATGACCGTATACTCATGCTCAATGCCCCAGTTAAGTGTCTGTGTGGTCTTATCCTGACGACTGCCCCTTATATCTTTGGCGCCTTCTTTCTGTGCCTTCTCGACAAAGTGCACGAAATCGCCGAGATGCGCTTCCTCGTCAGAAAGAATGCGCTGCAGCAGTCGTTTTATCTTCGGGTCGTCAACAAGCTTGATGTGCTCCTTATACTGACTTATGGCACCTTCCTCTAATAGCACATCGTTTTTCATCCAGTCGGTTACTGACGTACCGCCCATGCGCATGGTGCCTCTCTCCAGGCTGGGAGTGCCGCCAAGCTCAACTATGGTCTCTGCCAGCCAGTCAAGGTGTCGCATTTCATCCCGGGCGGCTGCCTCAATCTCGCAGGACATCTCACCTTCCCCCATGCCGTAGGCATGGTTCAGATACTGGATAATGGCTCCATGTTCATCCTGCAGGTCTTTGTTGAGCAAAGTAATGGTTTTCTCTGTGTCCATTTTTCACCTCCTGAATTATTATTGGCTAAAGTGCTTTACATCACGTCCTTTTCGCTGGCTTCCACCGCCCGCTGCAGTTCAGTGCTGAGCAGTGATGGGAGTCCTTCAATATCTACTCTCAGAAATCCCCTGACGATGGTAGCGGTGGCTTCATCTCTGGTCAGTCCTCGTGCCATCAGATATTCCACTTCTTCCTCGGCAATTTTACCGACTGCCGCTTCATGCGATAGGTCAATGCCGGCTAGAGTGCCTCTAAGTTCGGGGATGGCGTGGATGGTCCCTTTTCCTTGCAGGATTAACCCCCGGCATTCAAGATGTCCTTTCACTTCGGGAGCATTGCCCTCTATGTAGCCCCGGGCGGTAATGTTACCTCCGGTAGTTATCGCGCGTGAGACAATTTCCGTCTTGGCGCCTTTAGCATTGAGAAGTGCCCGCGAACCAACGTCCAGTGACGAGCCCTCGGCAGCCACCAGTATGCTGTTGTATCTGACCACTGCGTTTTCGCCGATGCACCTGGCGGCAGGATACATTTGCAGCGAGCGGACTGGCTTCATCAGCACATAGTTGCTCAAAAACAAGCCGTTCTCCTCCACGATGGCAGCGGTGCGGGGACGGACGGCTACCTCAGGATTCCAGCTGTGTATCATGGTGAAGGTAACTTTAGCTCCTCTTTTTATATAGAATTCAGAAACTCCCATATGCAGTCCCGGCTCTTCTTTGGAAGCCGTGGCGCAGCCGGTGATAATATGCAGTTCTGAACCTTCCTCGGCAATAATTATATTATGTACGTTCTGGGCTAGTCGCGCTTTTGAGAGATAAAGGCAGGCTTGTACCGGGAGGAGCGTCTTTTGTCCCGGCAGTGCTCTGATGAAGTAGCCGCTGTATTGGCTCAACTCTACGTTGGCGGTATATTTATCAGTATCCACCGCCACCGCCTGCCACCAGTAATCTGGCATCCAGTCATATTTTTCCAGCGCCTGACCGATGGCCATTACTTCTATGCCGTCCTGCCTGATTGAACTGTGAATCGGGGTGTTATCCATCTGGATAAAAGTTCCCGACCTCTGGCTGACGTCATCCAGAATTACTCCCGCCCCCAGCATCTGCGCTTTGGTTTTAGCGGGAAGTTGCGATGGGTCATCTTGGTACGGTTGCTCTTCGGCTGACTTGGCATAGGTGCTTAAATCTACATCCTCACCTAGGGCAGCTGGTTTACTGGCTGCCGTTTTAGCTCTATCTTTATAGGTTTTGGAAGTTTTTACCTCACGCATTCGGTTTTCTCCTTACCAGACATCTGATGCACTCGTCATAGCCCTTTTCTTTAACTGTTTTCAAAATCTCGTGGGGGTCACCCTCGCAGCCTATCATGCCATCGCACATGACATAGCCGGTGCGGGCATTAACATAATCCAGGTTGTGCCCGGTGTGGGTAATGATAAGCCCCATGCATTTGCGATAAAGTATCGGGCAATCTTTCTCCAGCAGATGGTTTATAAGCCCGCCAATCAGGGCTATATTCACCAGGTCAACTCCGGACTCTGGCTCGTCTAGCAGGACCAGCTCCGGCTTCTGCGCCAGGAGTTGCATTAGCTCAGCCCGCTTTATTTCCCCCCCGGAGAACCCGTAGTTTATCTCTCTCTCCATGAAATCCGCCAGGTCAGCCTCTTCAGCGAGCTGCCTTATTTTCTCCTCATTTTTTCTACTCTTTAGACAGGCGGCAACCATATCTTTGGTCTTCACTCCTCGGACAACCGGAGGGCGTTGAAAAGACATGCCTATCCCCAGCCGGGCACGTTTATCCAGCGACAATCTGGTTACGTCCTTACCCTTGAAAAAGATACTGCCCTTGGTTATTTTGTACTTCGGAAAGCCCATTATCGCCATCAGCAGGGTTGTTTTGCCGCCGCCGTTAGGCCCGAAAAGGACATGCGTTTCGCCGGTCTTTATGGTCAAATTCACATCATGCAGTATCTCTTTCCCCCCTACCGCCACGGTTAGTTGCTTGATTTCCAGCATGTTTACACCTCCCACCTCTTTCTTAGCCCCCGTCCAGAGAGGGATGTTCTTTACTGACGAACCATGCTGCCGGGTCTTTGAGATATTCCTGGTAATCAAGCAGAATCAGTTGGTGTTCCCTCTCTTGGGCAGCTAAAGCCTCGTAGAAATCTTTCTCGGCTTCATAGACAGCATCTTTACTTTGGGCTTTATAAAAATCATATGTCTTGCTTTCCATATCTGTCGCTGTTTTGGCCGCCTCAAGCTCGGTTGCCGGAGCCTTTACCGTGCCCCCCAGCCTCTCCGTCTCCCGGGCAAATAGTGTCCGTAGCCCCCTGCCCATGTCCGGCTGGAAATCTAACCTGGGCCAGGTTTTTTTATTCTTAATAGCCTCGTATATTTCCTCAAATTTCTGCCGGTGAACGTCTTCTTCGTTAGCCAGAGACTCCAGCAGCTTCTTACCGGCTTCGTTGCTGCTTTGCTGGCTCGCTTTTAAATAAAATTCCTTGCCGTCAATCTCCATTTGGATAGCCGCCTGAAGTCCTTCCAGAGTTTTATCCTGTTCCGTTGCCATCGCTGCTTCCCTCCTGTATGAGAGTGTAACCGATAATAGCCCTAACTTTTGCCCTTGTCAATACTTGGTTGAATTTGGACTAACTCTATCCAAATTTACCTCGCGAATTTGCCCCTGTATGTGACTTTGGTCGCATGCCATATTTTGACCATAATCTATGCTATCTTATATATGATATAATAAATCTTTCTGAAATAATAATCGGAAAGCTTACCCGGAATGAGAAATTTGACATCCTTTTCTTCCGAACGTAATATTTAGCTACTAAATATTGGGGGTGGTCTTATGCAGGATGTTAAATATGTATGTCCAGAATGTGGCTATGAATCAGAGACACCCGGTCGATGCCCGAACTGCCAGACAATGCTGGTAGCCAGTTGCCCGGTGTGTGGCAATCCTGTCGTGGGTGAGCATATTCACCTGGAAGATTAACACTTCTACGGCTATTCTATAAAGCGAGGTAAGCAATGGCGGATAAGAAAGTGGTTATCTACACTACTCCCACCTGACCCTATTGTCATCGGGCGAAAGAGTATCTTTCGCGCAAAGGTGTCAAGTATACTGAGCACAACGTGGCGACTGATAGAGAGAAAGCCAGGGAGATGATACAGAAATCAAAGCAGATGGGCGTTCCGGTAATCACTGTTGATGGTGAAATTGTCATCGGGTTTAACCAGACCAGGTTGGACAGCCTGCTCGCATCGTGATAGCGGGTAGATATGGGGGCTGAACGACTTACTGGGTTGGGTTAGGAGGCAGCCTTGTACGATTTAATGATAGTCGGTGGCGGTCCCGCCGGGCTTGCTGCCAGTGTCTATGCGGCTCGTAAGCAGCTCAAAACTTTGCTGGTTACCGTTGACATTGGTGGTCAGATTAACTGGACGATAAATATTGAGAACTACCTGGGCTATCAACTCATTGAAGGTCCGGAGCTGATTGATAAATTCCAGACTCAGGTGGGCCAGTTTCCTGTTGACCAGAAAATTGGCGATAAAGTAACCCGGCTGAGGAAGATTAGGGATGGCTTTGAAGCCATAACTGAAGCTGGCGCTCAATATCGGGCCAGGGCGGTAATCTTTGCCACCGGGAAAAAGCCTAAAAAGTTGAACGTGCCGGGGGAGGAAGAGTTTACCGGGAGGGGCGTTACGTACTGCGCCATCTGTGACGGTCCTGTTTTTGCCGGGCAGAGGGTAATGGTGGTGGGAGGTGGCAACTCGGCGCTTGAGGCGGCTTTGGACATGATAAAAATTGCGGAGCATGTTTACCTGGTCTCACTGACCCCCCTGACCGGCGACCCCGTTCTTATTGACCGGCTCTCCGGTGCCCGAGACCTTACCATTCTTACCGAATACCAGACGCTGGAAATTAAAGGCAAAGATTTGGTAGCGGGAGTACTGGTAAAAAGCCTCAAGAGTGGCGAGGAAAAAGTTCTGGATGTTACCGGCGTTTTCATTGAAATCGGACTGGTGCCCAATTCCGATGCCGTAAAAGGGCTTATTGAGCTTAACAAGTGGGGAGAGGTGCCCATTAGCTGTGATTGTGAGACCACCATGCCCGGACTTTATGCCGCCGGCGATGTGACTGATGTGCCGGAGAAGCAGATTATTGTTGCCGCCGGTGAAGGTGCCAAAGCGGCGCTTCAAGCCCACCGCTATCTGCAGCGATTGGAAAAATAGCCTGCTGGTAAAGAGGCTTTCGGGCAGACTTACGCTGCCTTCTTGATGCGAAACCCCAGCCACACCATCCGCAAAATGCCGAAAACGGTGCAGACAGATGCCGGAATTGCCGCCCTCTCGCTGAAAAGGGTAAGCAGGATGCCACTCGCCAGACCGTAGTTTTTCAGCGTCCCCATGAGCGACAGGCTGATGCTGGTCGCTGGATTTACCCGCAGCGCCTTGGTGATTAGTTCGATAGCATAGCCCAGACCAAAGGAAATGACCACCGCAATTATGACCAGTCTTATCAGGACGTCAAACTCACCGAAGAAAGCCTGCCGGTTCAGCCCGACGATGGTGAACAGAGCTACGAAAAAGCTCCAGTTGACAATCGTGCCCCGCCACCTGTCTATACGCTGGGCTAGCTTGGTGAAAAGCAATATCCGGGAAAGGACCACGGGAACGACGATTAACTCTCCGAGAATTAAGAGCAATTTAGCCGGGTCAAAGAAATCAATCCCGAGGAACAACGCCATCGCCGCCGGCATGATTGCCAGCGCCGCCAGGTAAGCCCCCGTCATGCCCATCAGGGAAAAGAGCGTGTTCCCCCCCAGCACGTAGCTGAAAGGCACCACCGCTACTGCGGGAGGCACCGCCGCCAGCACCACAAACCCTGTCCATAACTCGCTGTCATCTATCAGCCACCACGCCATCAGTAAAATTATGCCCCCCATCACCACGTAGTTCATCAGTAATGAAATGAGTATCGCGCGCGGCATGGCTTTAAGAGAGGCGAAATCACGGGAAGTTATGTTGGTGGCGGATAACGTCATAATCAGTGCCAGCGCTGGCAGTATCAACGGCTCTGTCCGGACGGCTACCCGCTCGCCGATAGCCAGCCCCAGCACCATGGATAGGATGAGTATGAAATTACGGTTTCTGAATAGTCTGCCTATGATTTGCTGGACTCCTCTATTTTCGCTGCTTGTATCTTCGGGGTTCTCGTCAAAAGCTCTCTTATTTTTGGTGCATTAGATATTAGCATATAGTAGCTCTAATAACTAGTATGTGATATATCTCACATACAGGCGTTATACTATGACCTAAAATTAATTTAATTACCGCAGGAAAGGAGGTAAGGAAATGAAACTAACACGTAATTTGGCATTGATGGTAATGTTTGCCGGTTTGGTGGCGATAGTCATGGGCGGTGTCTTCGTTGGCTTGGGTGTTGCCAGGGATAATCAGCTAAAAGAGGTAATGCGCATTGAAAACGTGACCCTTGGCATTGAGTCGGAACTGGAAGGTGAGATTATTGATTCTTTAACCGAAGCGCAGAAAGCCGGCGACACGATTAGAGAGCACCGCCGGGGAATAGCTCCAACATACAGCGATTTACTGGGCGGGGAACGGTATAATCCGGCAAATCCAGAACAATTGACCTATGCCCAGGCCCTGAATCTGGAGAACTACCTTTATCTGGCCGTCGTTGCCTTTGGGCTTACCCAGTCGGTTGCTGCCAGCGGTGTCTTTATGGTTATCACTGGGATCGCGCTTGGTGGAACTGGAGTAGTGCTGTATCGTATGCGCGGGTTGGTCTCTTAGATATATTTAGCCATAAGGATAAATAGCCTGTCCTTCTGCTTATATGTTATACTTTTTCTACTCAAATAAGCGGGATGGTAAAGCGTGGTGTCGATTTAGGAGGTAAACCGATGGAAGAAGCGCTGGCTTTGATTGAAAAGATTATTGAAGAACATAAAATTATTAAACAGGGGGCTCAGAATCTGGAGCAGGCCGCCAATGATGCCGAAGCAATAGCGGGTTTGGAAAAAGCCAAAGATGCTTTTATGCCAGGGAGGCTCGGGCAGGGAGGGGGTCTGCGAAAGTTGCAGGAGATGCTGGAGACAATAGATAAAGGACTTCAGGCGCACTTTGACCGTGAGGAAACCGGACTCGTGGCCGCTTTTGAAAAACATGGCAGCAAAGAGCTGGTATCAGCCCTGCGCTCTCTGCTCCTTGAGCATGAAGACCTGAGAAATCGCCTGGCTCATTCCAAAGAACATATCGCCGAGTTGATTACCGGTGGCTTATCCCGTCACCTGTGGGAAGCAAGCGCTCACGATATGCGAGCCCATATCAGCCACACCAGAAAACTGCTTGAAGCGCATGCTGAAATTGAGCAGGAGCTTTTACATAAACTGCGGGCTCAGCTGGGGTAACAGAAAAGAAAGTGATTGACTTGACATAATTCAGAAAATGCTCTGTTATCTCTCTCCTGGAGAAAGCAGGGAAAGGAAATGACAAAATGACCAGAGAAATAAGTCTTTTTGTTAATGAGGCGCCAATTTCCCTTGACTACTTTGTTCGTGGCTTTATTGACCATACCCTCGGTGGTATGGTGGCTGCGCTGGAGGGTGCTGGAGAGGTAAATACCCTGGATGTGGCAGTTGAAGGCGATAACGTTACCATCTACCTGAACGGTGCTCTGGTTCCGACCAATCTGTTTGCCAGCAAAATCATCAAGAGCACAATCGCAGGTATGCTTTCCCCCCTGAAAGGAGTGGGGGAGATAGAGAAGGTAAAGATAGCCATCCGCAGATAGTTTTCCACCAGCCGGGGTTATCTTTAAGCCTTTTTCGCCAGAATCAGAGAGGCTACTGACAACCCGATACTGATTAAGGCAATAAAGGTAAACACTTCAGCAATGCCGAGAATGTCCATGAAATACCCGGCGATGGGCTGTGCCAGGCTCATTCCCTCCATGGACAAACCAAAGTAGATGCCAAACATGGTTGCCCTGAGTTGAGGCGGGACGCTGTCCATGAGAAACGGCTGGACTGTTGCCTGCCTCATGTACATTATTGCTCCCAAAAGAACGAAGATTACTATGAGCCCGGCATTAAAGGGTAGCACCGTGAGCAGATATAGAATCGGACCGGTAGCCACCAGGGACAGGAAAATTGACTTCTTTCTGCTCCACTTGTCGGACAGCCACCCCCCAAACAGGCTGCCGGCTATACCCCCTCCTCTCACTATCGCCATCATCATGGCGGCATAGGCCGGGGCAATATTATGCTTGTCCACCAGGTATATCGGGATAAACGCCATCGCCGAGCCGCCGATAAGCTGCATTGAAATAGCCAGACAGAGAATGATGGCGATTGGTCGCAGAACTCGACCAATGCCAATATTTTGTTGCCGTGCCTGGGATGCAGAGCCATTATCGTCGGGAATGTCGTTTACTGACTCACTGCTATTTATCGGCTCTTTTGGTCTTAACTTCTTCAGTACCATCGGGACCGCCGCCAGAGCCGGAATGCTCAGGATTATAAAAGCAAAGTGCCACCCCAGTATTTCGGCAATGAGCCCCCCGAGTGCCGGCCCGATAGCAAAGCCAATACTACCTCCAACCATGTGCAGCGCTATCGCCTTGCCCCTTCTCGCTTCCTCAAAATAGCCGGAAAGTAAAGACAGTGCGGCAGGGTGATAGGCGCCGGCGAAAATCCCCATAATGATTAAAATTACCAGCATGGGATAATAGGCTGAACTCAGACCCACCGCCAGGGTCATAAGAGCGACGCCCCCCAGGCCGGTGGCAATAACGATATCTCGTCTCATCCGGTCCCCAATCCATCCCCCCGGAAATTGAGAAAGACCAGAAGTAATGGTGTAAGCGGAAAGTAACAGCCCGGACTGCAGGTAGCTTAGTCCCAGGCTTTCCCGAATCAGTGGTAGCATGGCGACGAGCAGCCCGGTACACAGGTCTTGGCCGAAGTGGGTATAAGTAAAGAAAGTAGCCGTGCTTCCACCCCACTGTTGAAGCGCTGTTTTTGTGTTTCTGGTCTTGGACAATAGATTGCAACTCTCTGCCTAGGGCCAGCCGTTGCCCAAAGCTTTAGCTCGCTAAACCCTATCATAGTATTTGGGAGACACTAACGCAAACTCTACGTGTTATGAGTGAGCTACGTCATCCATGCCATTTTGACGGGTCAAATGAATTATGGTATCTTTCCAGAGGAGCTTCGTCAGTGTGTGGTTGTTAATCATGTTGAACTCTTCCCGGTAGTTGGATTTTAAATAAAGGGAGGTGAAGATGCAGTTAACTAAAGAACAACTCTTAAGCATGTACCGGCGGATGGTAAGAATAAGACTTTTTGAAATGAGTCTCCCCCATTACTTTGAGGAAGGCTACATTGTCGGCACCGGGCATGCTTCCATGGGCGAAGAAGCGGTAGCCGTTGGTGCCTGTAGTGCTTTGGACAAAGACGATTATATCATGTCTACCCACCGTGCCCATGGACACATACTTGCTAGGGGGGCAAGTATGCCCGTTGTGCTGGCTGAAGTCTTCGGTAAGGCTACCGGCTGCAACGAAGGCAAAGGTGGCTCAATGCACGTTTCCGACTTTGACCACAATTTTCTCGGTACCAGTGCTATCGTCGGCGGTGGCATAACTATTGCCGGTGGTGTTGGCTTGGGTATCAAGATGCGGAAGACCAATCAGGTCTGTCTCGACTTTTTCGGGGACGGTGCCAGCACCCGCGGTACCTTTCACGAGGGACTGAACCTGGCGGCGCTGTGGAAGGTGCCTACTGTGTTCCTCTGCACCAATAATCAATATGCCATGTCAATGCCGCTACGCAGAGGATGCGCCAACGTTGACATTTCGGCTAGAGCCGTTGCCTACGATATACCCGGGTTAAAGGTGGACGGCACTGATATTATGGCTGTCTATGAAACCGTCAAAAGCGCCGCCGACAGGGCTAGAAAAGGTGAGGGCCCCAGTTTAATTGAGTGTGTTACCTATCGCCTGTCACCGGAGCATAGCCTGCGTGTGGCTTCGGTTAGCGGCCCTACATACCGACCGAAGGGTGAGGTAGAGGAGTGGTGGGAGAAACGTGACCCGATTAAAATTTTCCAAAAGCAACTGACCGGGATGGGCCACATGACTGACGAGCTGGCTGAAAAAATTGAAAAAGAGTCCCGGAAGGAGCTTGATGAAGCGGTTGATTTCGCCATAAAAAGCCCCGAACCGGCTCCGGAAGTAGCTTTTAAGGGCATCTATGCCCAGGAAGGAGGCAGATAAAGTGGCTCAACGTCAGCTAACCTATCGCGAGGCTATTAGCGAAGCGATAAAAGAAGAAATGGTACGTGACGAGAGGGTTTTCCTGATGGGGGAGGATATAGGTGCCTTTGGCGGTGCTTTCGGTACTACTCGGGGATTGCTCGCTGAGTTTGACGAAGAAAGAATTAAAGACACGCCCATATCTGAGACCGCCATTGTTGGCTTTGGACTGGGTTCCGCCTTGGTTGGCATGCGTCCCATCGTTGAAATTATGCGTATCGACTGGATGGCGATTTGCATGGATGAAATCGTCAACCACGTTGCCAAGATGCGCTATCTATCGGCGGGCAGACCTGAGGTAGCCATGGTCATCAAGACTAACGCTGAAGGCGGAATGGGCCTCGGTGCCCAGCACTCACAGAGCTTTGAGTCTTGGGTTGTCCACGTGCCCGGCTTGAAGGTGGTTATGCCGTCCAGCCCTTATGATGGCAAGGGACTGCTTAAAGCCGCCATCAGAGACCCTAACCCGGTCATATTTATTGAGCCGGTAACCCTGCTCAGCTTGAGTGGTGCGGTGCCGGTGGAAGACTATGTGGTGCCCCTCGGCAAAGCCGATGTAAAGAGAGAGGGAAAAGACGCCACCATTGTGGCTTGGGGCACACTCGCGTTCAAGGCGCTGAACGCGGCTCAGACTCTGGCCGAAGAAGGAATTGAGGTGGAGATAGTTGACCCGCGCAGTCTTCATCCGCTTGATATTGAGACAATTGTTGCCTCGGTGAAGAAAACCGGAAGGCTGGTGGTGGCGCACCAGGCTATGAAGAGGTGTGGCGTTGGGGCGGAAATCGTTGCCCAGGTTCAGGAACGCGCCTTTGACCATCTGGACGCTCCCATCAAGCGGGTAGCCACCCCTGATATAATTATCCCGGTAAACCGTTACCTTGAGAAGGCGGTGTTTCCTCAGGAAGAGCAGATTATTGAGGCGGTAAAGTCCACCTTATAAACGAGGTAGCTCGGCGAATATCGGCTCGGTTGTATCTGCGGACAGCAGTATGAATCGGGCCGATTTTTCGTTTCATTAAAGGCAGGACATTTGTTCCAAAAGCCGGCACGGTTTGAAGAGTCGCTCCCTATAAGCTATAATCAGCTATAGTAACCATCGAAGGGGGGTAGTTTTGCTCAAGAGTCATAGCTGTGGTGAACTGAGAAAAGAGCATGTTGGTAGCCGGGTAACTCTGGCGGGTTGGGTGGACCGACGGCGTGACCACGGCGGGCTTATCTTTATTGACCTGCGTGATAGAGAGGGCATAGTTCAGGTGGCTTTTAACCCTGAAACATCAAAAGCAAGCCACAAGGTAGCCAGCAAGATGCGCGGCGAGTATGTGGTCAGCGTTGGCGGGGAAGTTGCCCTCAGACCGCCGGGCACTGAGAACCCTGAATTACCCACCGGATATGTTGAAATCGTCGCCCGGGATGCCGAGATACTCAATCCGTCCCTGACTCCTCCTTTTTACATCAACGAAGACGTTGAAATAGAAGAAAGCCTTCGCCTGAAGTATCGCTATCTTGACCTGCGGCGTCCCCGGATGAAAGAAAACCTCCTCCTTCGCCATAAAATAGTAAAGTTTATCCGGGATTTTCTTGATGCCAGGGAATTTATTGAAATAGAAACGCCCATCATGATTAAGAGCACCCCGGAAGGAGCCCGCGACTATCTGGTGCCCAGCCGGCTTCACGCTGGCAAATTCTACGCTCTGCCTCAGTCTCCGCAGCAGCTCAAGCAGCTACTGATGGTCGCCGGGATGGAGAAATATTACCAGATTGCCCGGTGCTTCCGTGATGAGGATACCCGCGCTGACCGTCAGCCCGAATTTACCCAGCTTGACCTGGAGATGAGCTTTGTTGATGAAGAGGACATTCTCGGCTTGATGGAAGACCTTTTTACCTCTATGGTGACCGCAGTTAAACCGGAAATGCGGCTGATAAGACCTTTCCCTCGCCTTGACTACGCCGATGTCATGGACCGCTATGGCACGGATAAACCTGATTTGCGTTTTGGCTTGGAGATAGCCGACCTGTCTGATATCGTCGCCCGGTCCGGCTTTTCTATTTTCAGCTCGGCGGTCGCTGGCGGCGGTAAGGTAAAAGGTATCTGCGCGCCCGGCGGTGCTGCTTACACGCGAAAGCAGCTTGAAGAACTGGGTCAGCTGGCACGGAGCTTCGGTGCCGGTGGCTTGATAACCATATCGTTGGGTACCTCGGCTGGCAGTCTGGACGGCTTGACCATGGAAATGGTGAAGTCAGCCGCCGCCAAGTTCCTCACGCTGGACGAAATAAAGAAAATTGCCGGACGTCTGGGAGCCGGTATGGGCGACCTCCTGTTAATCAGTGCCGGTGAGCCTGTTACGGTCAACGTGGTGCTGGGAGGTCTGCGTCAGGAGATAGGAAGTCAGCTCAAGCTGGCTGAACCTGATTTGCTTACCTTTGCCTTCGTCAAGAACTTCCCGCTATTGAGGAAGAGTGCAGAAGCTGGGCGGTGGGACTCGGAGCACCATCCCTTCACCCGACCCTGGGATGAAGACGTGCCGCTGCTGGACACTTCTCCGGGAAAGGTGCGGGGCAGGCACTACGATATGGTATGCAATGGCTACGAAATAGGCGGCGGCAGCCTCAGAATTTACACCGCCGAGCTTCAGAAAAAAGTGTTTCGCTTGCTGGGCTACAGTGATGAAGAGATTATTGACCGCTTTGGCCACATGCTGGAAGCGTTTGACTATGGCGCCCCGCCCCACGGCGGTATCGCCCTCGGCATTGACCGCATTGTCATGCTGCTGGCAGGGGGAGAGACCATCCGGGAAGTGATTGCTTTCCCCAAGACCCAGAGCGCGGTTGATTTGACCTTTGACGCTCCCTCGTCAGTCACCGAGGAGCAATTAACGGAACTGCATATTCGCCTGAGGGATGAGTAGTGTATGGTTGACATAAAGGAAATAGCCCCGAACATCTATATGATTGATAACCATTTATACTCCATCCCTGGACTGGGCAGCGTTTATCTCATCAATGAAGCTAAGAAGGCATTGATTGATGCCGGGCCTGCCACTTCTGCCGGTGCTGTTCTTGACGGGATTAAGAGCATTGGGGTTAACCCTGAGGAGATTGATTATATCGTCGTCACTCATATTCATATCGACCACGCCGGAGGGGCTGGAGTTCTGCTTGAAGGCATGCCTCAAGCGCAGGTAATAGCCCACCATAAAGGTGCCCGGCATCTGGCATCTCCGGAAAGGCTGAACCGCAGTGTCAGCGCCACTATGGGTGAGAAAGCCGTAGCAGCCTTTGGTGCCGTGGCGGCGGTTCCCGCCGGGCGACTGAAGCCGGTAGCTGATGGTGATTTGATTGGGCTGGGCGATAATCAGGTTTTGAAAATCATCGAGGCTCCGGGGCACGCTCCGCACGAACTGTGTATTCACGAGAGCCGCAGCGGAGGATTATTCACCGGGGATGCGGTGGGCATGTACTTTGCTGAAAGTGAAGTTTTAATGCCGGTCACCCCACCCCCCGGCTTTGATTTATCATTGTACCTTGATACTCTGCGAAAATTGGCGGCAATGGAGGTGACTGCCCTTTACTTCGGACACTTCGGCGCCACCCGCAAAGTTAGTGAAATTTTGTCGTTGGCTATGGGGAAACTTAAGTTTTGGGAAGAGGTGGTAAGTAAGGCGATAGCGGAGGAAGGTTTTGACCTCGCCGCCGAAAAACTGACCGCTCAGGTCAATTCAGAGTTAGAACCGGTTAGAAAGATGGGAGCGCTGTATCAGTATTTAATCGAGTTTATGACGCCGCTGATTGTGGCTGGTTATATGAAATATTGCCGGGACAGGCATGATGCAAAATTGAACGAGGTAAGGATTGGTGAAAGTAACTAGAGAAAAGACCGAAAATAGCCAGGCATTTTTGACCATTGAGATGGAACCGGCTGAAGTGGAGAAGTCCCTGGCCGAGTCTTATCGTCGCCTGGTCAAGAAAGCAAATATCCCCGGCTTTCGCAAGGGAAAGGCGCCGCGGCCGATACTGGAACGGTATCTCGGTAAGGAAAGTTTCCTCGACGATGCCCTCAATCATCTGTTGCCCCAGGCTTTTGAAAAGGCGATAAAGGATGAACAAATTGAGGCTATCGCTCGACCGCAGATTGAGGTAGTCCAGACTGACCCGGTAATATTTAAGGCAACGGTGCCGCTGGCCCCGTCGGTTAAGCTCGGCGACTATCGCAAGGTTCGGGTCACCCCGGAACCGGTGAAAGTAGGCAAGGACGATGTTAACGGGGTAATAGAGCAATTGCGCCACCAGAATGCCACCTGGGAGGCTGTGGACCGTGCTGTTGATTTCGGCGACCTGGTGGTTCTGGATATTGAAAGCACTATTGACGGCAAGCCTTTTATCAATCAAAAGGGAGTCCAGTACCAGGTATTTCGTGACTCGCCCATCCCGGCGCCGGGTTTCGCCGGACAGCTACACGAGATGAAGAAGGGCGAGGAAAAGGAGTTCAAGCTCCAGTTTCCCCCCGACCACCCCAGAACCGAGGTGGCTGGAAAAGAGCCTTCCTTCAAGGTGAAAGTCGGCGAAATAAAACAGGAGATACTGCCTGAACTGAATGATGAATTTGCCAGGCAGCTTGACCCTGAGGTGGAAACAGTAGCCAAACTCAAAAAGAAAATCACCGATAACTTGAAGCTCAGGGCTGATGAGAAAGCTAGGATGGATTTTGAGGAAAAGGCAATTGAAGCCGTGGTCGCTCAGGCTCAGGTTGAGTTCCCTCCTGTTCTGGTGGAGATGGAAGTCCACCGGCTTCTCGACGAGCAGTCAAGACGCTTTCAGATGCAGGGTGGAAATCTGGAAGCTTATTTGAAAAGTGCCAACAAGACAGAAGAGCAATTACATGAGGAACTGCATCCGCTGGCAACCGGCAGGGTTACCCGGTCTCTGGTCCTGGGCAAGGTTGCCGGGGAAGAAAAGATTGAGGTGGGCGACCCTGAGATTGACGCCGAGGTTGAAGATGTGCTGAAAAATGCCACCGAGAATAAGGAAGACCTGCGGAAAGCCTTGAGTCATCCGCAGTCCCGCGAATCAATCAAGCAGATTTTAATGACCCGCAAAACGGTAAACCGTCTCGTAGAAATAGCCAGAGGCTCAAAAATTGATACTAAAGCCAAAAAGGAGGCGCAAAAATGAATGTAAACCCAACCAATGTTATTCCCATGGTGATTGAAAGCGGTGCCAGGGGAGAGCGGGCTTTCGATATATACTCGCTGTTATTGAGAGAGCGCATCGTCATGCTGGGTACGCCGATTGACGACCGGGAAGCCAATGTTGTTGTCGCTCAGCTTCTCTACCTGGAGCGGGAAGACCCGGACAAGGATATAAGCCTTTACATTCACTGTCCCGGCGGCATTATCAGTGCCGGGCTTGCCATCTATGATACCATGCAGCTTATCCGCTGTGATGTGTCCACTATCTGTGTTGGACTGGCTGCCAGCATGGGTACGCTGCTCCTCTGTGCCGGCGCTAAAGGTAAACGCTATGCCTTGCCCAACTCCACCATACATATGCACCAGGCTTTCGGTGGTGCCCAGGGGCAGGCGGCTGATATTGCGATTGCCGCCCGTGAAATCATGCGCCTACAGGACATTATCCGCAATATACTGGCCAGCCACACCGGTCAGACACTGGATAAAATCACCCACGATACTGACCGTGATTTCTACTTGAACCCTGACCAGGCAGTGAAATATGGCATCGTGGATGAAGTGTTGAGGAAGCCGGAAGGAGAAGCTGCCAAAGAGATTAAGAAATAGCTATAGCTGCTTGAGATAAAGCTGGTTATAGCGTTGCGATAGCTCACTGAAAGTAGGCAGACCTTCTCTGGCGCCTGTTTTGCTGATTGCGAACTGGGCGACAATGTCGCCGAGGTGGCCGCATTCCTCAGGGCTTTTCTCTTTAAGCAGCCCGTAGAGAAAACCGGTGGCGAAGGCGTCACCGGCGCCGGTAGTGTCAAAAACCGGCATCTGGTCTTGGTGGCTTGACTTGATTACGTATTCATTTTTGGTATCCCTGATGTAGCTGGTAGCCCTGACCGCATTATAGCCGGCTCCCTTGCCCAGGGTAACGACCACAATCTGGCAGCCGTGCTTGAGGCAGCTTTCCGCCCCGGCGTTAACTTCCTCGCCGGTCATCTGCTTCAGTTCCTTCTCATTGAGCAGCAGGATATGAGTCCGCTTCAGTATCGGGGCGAGTGTCGTTAGTCCCTTGACCGCGTATATTGTTCCCGGCGAGAAACTCATTTTAACGGACGGGGCTAGTTTGCCCGCAACATCCCGCAAGAGCTTGAACTGCAGCTCGTCGGCGAAAGAAGAAACGTGGAGGATTTTTGCCTTGTTTATATAACTAAAATCTAAGTCACTCATGGTGAGCAGGCTATTCGCCTTGGGTACAACGTAGATGGAACGGAAACTGTGTTTATCGCTGAGGCAAAGGGTTGCCCCGGTTTTTGCTCTGGACTTTATCTTGATTTGGCTGGTATCCACGCCGGCTTTCTGAAGATCCCTCACTAAGATTTCACCTTCCACATCACTGCCCGCAGCGCCGATATATCCGGTGACCACTCCCAGCTTGCCCAGGCCGTAGACAGTGTTGGCTGCCGAACCGCCGCAGAAGGAGTCAACTTTGTTTACGACCGTCTCCCCATCATCGAGGATGCGGTCTACCTGGTAGATATGGTCTATATTCAGTGCTCCCAGACCAGCTACTTCAATCTTGCTCATCTGAATCCTTGCTCCTTCGTTTGGCGTTAGCTTTAACCCAGCTTGCCGGCTTCCTCCCTGACCAGGTGCCTTATTCTTTTATGAAGTTTGACGACGTCGTCTATATTTTCCCTGCCTGACAGCCAGTGGAAGTAGCCTCTGTCTCCCGTGCCGCCAATTTTTTCTTTCACCTTGACTATTTTTTCCACTTCCTTGCGATAACCCTTTTGCCAGGCAGGTAATATCTCCTTCAGGTCGCTAACCGAGATAGATGCCAGGCTCATTGTGGCGTAGGGCAGGGCATACTCATTGGCATTGAAGGCAATGGCCAACCCTCCTCCTGCCTCTACTGCCTGAAGCATCCTGAAATCAGTGATGCTGTCACCCACCACTACCCATTGTGATAAAGTCTGGTCGTACTTATCGGCAAATCTATTTAAAGCCGTCACTTTGCGCCTTCCGCCTACCGGCTTCACCTGTTTTATGGCTTCTCCCAGCCCGGTGGCAGGCAGCTGCTCCCGGAAGAAACGGTCTAGGTTCTGCTTAATTCGTTTGTCATCGGTAATTGGCTGCATTGTCAGGATATCTTCTTCAACCTGCTGCAGTAGCCTCAAGTCTTCTTTACCTGAAGTTTGGCGTATCTCGTTTAGCGGGAATTTGGTACCGGCAATGTTGTGGGCATAAATGCCCAGCTTCTGGGTAATATGAAAGGCGTATTGCTCGTAGGTGGTAGTGATACAAAATACCTTCCAGCTGTTAGCTTCAAGCCAGTAGATAAGTTCGACAGCGCCTCCGGTCAGTCTGGCGTTGGCGGCTAGCTCGGTTATATTGCGCTCCGGAATATTGTGGAGTATAAGAAAGGGGACCATGAGCGCCAGTGTATCCCCGGGTTCATAGTTTTCCCGTTCCTCCAGCGTCAGCAGGTCGTCGTAGCGGCTGATAACCTCAAAAATCTTATCCCCGTTGGGGAAGAGCTTCATTAGCTCATAGGCATTGTCATTGGGCGTTAGCGGCCCTTCAAGGTCAAAACTGATAAAGTTCATTTTTAATAAGCCTCACTTGTCACTTGATTTATCTCGTCAGTCAAATTATACCCCTTAATTGCTTTTCCTTCAGCATCAATAACTTTTTTCTCTTTGCTGATTTTGATTTTACCCTGGCTGAAAGCTTTAATGGTGGCTGTTAGCAACGGGAGTTCTCTGGCTGCCCCGTACTGGCGGATGAGCTTGAACAGGGAATTATCTTCACCCTGCTCCTGCTTGACCTTTTCCAGGGAATATCTTTTTATTTCTTCCCGGTATTCATCAAACGGTTCGCCTTTAATCGAGAAGGTGCCGTAGGTTACCACCGGCCCCCCGTCCAGTTCCGGGGTTACCAGGTGCATCATGGCTCCTGTTTCTTCAGCCCCGCTCTCAATTAGCTGCCAGATTACCTCCTGCCAGGTTCCCGCCGGCCCCCCCGGGGCTGCCGGGTGAAGGTTAATCATATCATATTTCTGGCACATCTCCCGCCCGGCAATCAGCATGTAGCCCGCCAGCACGCACAGGTCGGGACTGAAGCCTCGCAGTCGTGCCATTACTTCTCTATCATAATCAAGCCGCCATGCCGGTAGCGCTTCCTCCTGCCCGGCATCTTTTATGCCCCTTTCCGACTTATACTTCTGGTAGGAAAAGGTAACCAGTGGCATTTGATAGCCCTTGACCATCCTGATAAATTCATCGCTCGCTTCGGTTTCTCCAGCTTCACGACTGCAGAAAACAAAAGCTATTTCAGCCTCAATTTCCCCCCTGGTTATCGAGCTTTGCACGGCAGCCAGGAGGTCTTGTGCCGCCTCATCTCTGCCCGTGGAAAACCAGCCAAGCTGATACATCTCTCATTTCCTGCTACGACTTGTTAGTTTCGCCCAGGCGCTGCTGAAGTGAGTTAGAGGATTTGTCCTGCGCCCGAAAACTTTGCCCTGGGCTAAAGACTGAAGGAAATCATCTCTGCCATTAAATTCGGGCATCTCCACGTAGGCATTGCCGATTTCACCGGGGGTATGCGCATCACTGCCGGCACTCTGGTTAATGCCATGTTTCTCGGCAAAAGCCAGCGCCTTGCTGGAACTGCGGAGGAGGGGGCACCTTGAGTTGAAGACTTCCATAACATCAATCTGTTCCACGATTTCTGCTACTATCTTTTCACCCAGAGCGGACGGCCTGAATATGTCAAAGGGGTGGGGAATACCCACTATACCGCCCTGGGCTCTGATTTGAGCTATCGTTTGCTCAACCGAAAGACCGCCGGCTATATTCTCCTTGAGAAACAGACCCATGATTTCGCCATCCAGAGTTAATATTTCCTCGGCAACAATTACCTTGAATGGAGCCAGTTGCTGCATCTTCAGGGCTCCCTCAGTGGTGCCATGGTCTGAAATGGCAATGCAGTTTATGCCTGTTTCCAGACAGCGGTCAATAATTTTCTCTAAAGGCGTATTACAGTCCATGGAATATTCGGTGTGAATGTGAAGGTCAGCTTTTAGCAATTTAGTCTTGGCTACTCCTTTCTAGATACTCACCGGTACGGGTATCAACTTTGACAACATCACCCTGATTGATGAACAGGGGAACCTGGACGGTAAGTCCGGTCTCCAGCTTGGCCGGTTTGTTCCCGGCGGTAGCCGTATCTCCCTTGAATCCGGGCTCCGTCTCCGTCACTTCAAGCTCTACCGCCACCGGCAGCTCAATGTCCACCACCTCACCTTTGTAGCTTGACACCTCTACTGACATGCTCTCTTTTAAATAGTTGAGGGAATCGCCCAGCTGCCCGCCGGTAACGGAAATCTGCTCAAAAGTTTTCTCGTCCATAAAGTAGTATAGGTCATTATCGTTGTAGAGATACTGCATCGAGCGTGAGTCCAGTCTTGCCCTGACGAGTTTGTCATTGGACTGAAAGCTTCGCTCAGTGGTGTGACCAGCGCTGAGGTCACGCAGCTTAACCTTGGCCAGTGCCGTGCGCTTCATCTTGACATGCTGGTAATCAATAACCTGGTACAGTTTATCGTCCAGCTCAATAATGATTCCTTTTCTTAAATCACCGCCGCTTATCATGTTTACACCTTTCTAGCTTTTGAAATTACTCTGACTTGGCCCCCCTCCATCACCACCAGGTCTTCAATTCTTACCCCTCCCCACCCGGGAAGATAGACCCCCGGCTCAACGGTAAAGACCATGTCTCGGGCAAGCGCTTCGGCTGAGTAAGGGCCGAGGCGTGGTAGCTCGTGCGCCGCCAGCCCGACGCCGTGGCCCAGGGCGTGCCCGAAGGCTTCCCCGTAGCCCGCTTCTTTAATAACCGTTCTCGCCATGCTGTCACTCTGCTCGCCGGTCATCCCCTCTTTAATTATCGCCAGTGCCGCTAGCTGGGCGCCAAGAACGACATCGTAAACCTTCTTGAACGTATCATCAGGAGTACCCAGGCAGATGGTTCGGCTCAGGTCGCTGCCGTAGCCGTCAACTCTGGCGCCGAAATCAAAAAGTACCGGTTCTCCCTTTTGTATGATTCGTTCTGAAGGCTTGGCGTGAGGTAAAGCCGAGTTGGGACCGGAGGCAACGATAATGTCAAATGGTATCGCCTGGCTGCCGCTTTCACGCATGAACCTTTCTATCTCCCAGGCTACCTCTCTCTCGCTCATGCCGGCGCGGATTGTTTCCTCAATATGCTGAAAAGCTTTGTCGCTTATTTCCGCCGCCCGGCTGATTAGCTCAATCTCCCCGGGTTCTTTTATCATGCGGAGGGACTCTACCAGTCCGTCAAGCAGCACGAGCTTGGGTGGCGATTGTATCTTGCCCAGGGCGTCGTTTAGCTGCTGGTAAAGGGCAAAGGTAACATGCCCGGTTTCAAAACCTGACCTGCGCAGGCTTAACCCGGCTGCTATCTCGGCAAACCAGTCTACGATATTGCTGGTTATCTGGTAAATCCTGTACTCGGGTGCTTGCCTTTTCACCTGCTCAATATAGCGGAAATCGGTGGCTAAAATAGCATCTTGCGCGGTAATCAGCAAAAAACCGGCCGAGCCATCAAACCCGGAGAGGTAATACCGGTTCTCCGGTTGCGAGATGAAAATGGCGTCAAGCTCGTTCTCGACCAGCTTTTGCCTTAGCTTCTGTAATCGGTTAGTTATTTTCATTATCCTTTTTCTGTGCCATGGGATGGGCGGACAGGTATATCTTTCTTGCCTGGCTCTGGCTGACGTGGGTATAGATCTGGGTGGAGGTCAGCTGGGCATGACCGAGGAGTTCCTGGACGACTCTTAAGTCGGCGCCGCCGTCAAGGAGATGAGTGGCAAAAGTATGGCGCAGCACGTGGGGATGTACCCTCTTGTCTATATTGGCGCCGCTCGTGTATTTCTCCAGTATTTTCTGGATTGTTCGTGATAGGAGGCGTACCCCGTAGCGGTTGATGAACACGGCGTGGCTCTTTTTTTCGCCCAGCAGTTCGGGGCGCCCCTGCTTGAGGTAAAGGCTCAGCATCTGCGCCGCTGGCTCGCCCATCAGCACCATGCGCTCCTTGGACCCCTTCCCCCAGACGCGGATTTCATTGGTACTGAGATTCATCTGCTCCAGGTCTAGACTTACCAGTTCGCTCACCCTGAGACCGGAAGCGTAGAGCAGTTCCAGTAAGGCGCGGTCACGCTGTCCCTGCGGCGTGGAAAGGTCGGGAGCTTCTAAAAGTCGCACCGTTTCTTCCACGCTAAGAAAGGAGGGCAGGCGCCTGTCCAGTTTGGGAGAAGAAGCCTTCTCCAGGGGATTTATTTCTATCGTTCCTTCTCGCATCAGGTAGCGGTAAAAGGAGCGGATGGCGGACAGCTTTCGGGCGATACTCGGTTTGACCACCCCCTGCTCCATGAGCCACGAAATATAATCACGCAGGACATGCTTATCCACTTCTTCTACTGAGCTAATCCTTTTTAGCTTGAGATATTGGAAGAAACCTTTCTCTGCGCCTCTTTTGTAGTTACCTATCAAATCATTGATATAATTACGCACCGTATAAGGTGAGGCGCCTTTCTCCACCTCAAGGTAATTGATGTATTTATTAAAAATTTCTTGCATTCTACTCCCACTTGTACTTCACTGAACTTTGAGGTAGAATCCATCCACCTCCTCCCAAGGGGACATTGTATCTCCACAAGTGCTCTCTACAAAGGTTTTATATTTTTCTGTCTCTACATAAACGGTAACGTGGTTTACTTCATTAATATTTGTTGGGTTATCAGCATCCATATACACTAAACTTATATCCCACTCTGCTGGCATCGCCTTTAGAATGCTTGCCGTAAGTATTGCTAAGTCCTCGCAATCTCCACCTCCAAGTAATAATGTTTCTAGGGGTAGCCGAGGTGTCTCCGTAATCTCTTTAGAGTATGTATTAAGCTGTGTGACCATGTTCCAAACCTCTCTAACCTTGTTTTCATCGTCAGTGTGCCGAGAGAAGAATCCTGAAGCTATCGGTTCAAAAGCATCCTTCATAATATAAGGCCTATAGTCAAGGGATCTGCCCTGCCCTTTCAATTGAACATATTTGCTGCCTGTTGTGAACCTGTTTGCTATGTCTTGCAATCCTAGGTAATTTAGAGTCGAAATATCCACTTTCCTCATAAACTGGCCCAACATAACTGATGCCTCTAGTGCC